>CAZGRE010000001.1:0-20532 GCA_964528085.1 uncultured Thermotogae bacterium
TGATCGACGCGAGCGAGGAGTCGGGGCTGATCAACGAGGCCGACGGGGAGATGATCCGCCGGATACTCGACTTCGACGAGATGACCGCCGAACAGGTGATGGTCCCCCGACCGGACGTGCAGGCGATAGAGATCGGGACATCCCTGGAAGAGGTGCGGGCGATCGTCGCCAAGGACGGGCATTCCCGGTTCCCGGTCTACGAGAGGGTCCCGGACAACGTGATCGGAACCCTGTATGCGAAGGACCTCCTCTCCTGCGACCTCGCCGACCCGAAGATGACGCTCCGCAACCTCCTCCGGCCGGCCTACTACGTCCCCACGACCCAACCGATCAACATCCTCCTCCGCGAGTTCCAGCGGCAGAAGGTGCACATGGCGGTCGTCATCGACGAGTTCGGGGGGATGGCCGGGATCGTCACCCTCGAGGACATCCTCGAGGAGATCGTCGGGGAGATCGAGGACGAATACGATCGAAGGAAGCCGGCCGTGATCAAACGGATCTCGAACGACGAGGCAGTCCTCACCGGCGACACATCGGTGCACGATCTGAACCGGACGATGGACATCGACCTCCCGGAGGACGAAGGGGTGACGGTGAACGGCCTGATCCAGCACCGCCTGGAGACGATGGCGAAGACCGGGGATCGAGTCGAGGTCGGACCGGTGACGTTCATCGTCGAGCGGGCAACCGACCGGGAGATAACCTCGGTCCGCGTCCTCGTCGACCGGACCGGCGGCGAGGCCGAGGAGGAGGAAGAACAGGCTTGAACCAGAAAGGAGTCCTGTAAAGATGCGATCATCGCGGAGTCTTTTATTTTTGCTCGCCGTCTCCGTCCTCTCCCTCTCGCTGAACGGAGCGAGGATCCCGACCCAGAGGCTCGACGTGACCTACGACCCGGAGGAGCGGACGATCGAAGGGACCCTCCACCTCACCTGGGACTCCCTCCCTTCGACGCTCTATTTCCTCCTCCTTCCGAACCTGAACCGGGAGGAGAACCCTTACCTCTCCGGTCGAACGATCGATCGGTCCTACCCGTTCGGGTTTGAGAGCTCATCGATCGATATCACGGGGGTGAGCCTCGTCCAAACCGATGGCGAGAGCACCCTCAATTTCAGGCTTTTATCCATCCCGCCCGCGTTTCAGACCTACTCGCTCGCCGAGACGGTCCTCGCCGTCGATCTACCGGACCCTCAATCAGGGGAGGTAAGGATCTCCTTTGCGACGAAGGGGGCGAGGAACTCGGCCGGGGATGAGGGGATCACCGACGGCGTCTTGACGTGGCGGTTCGGATGGTACCCCCTCCTCGTCGGGGGGGGGGATGAGATCGTCGAGGAGGATGGGACGATATCCTATCGGGACTCAGGATCGTTCCCGCTGATCATCCCGACGAGCAGGTATGAGGCGCGGATATCCGCTCCGAGCGGGTATAGCCTGTACACCGGGGCCGATCTGATCGAGCGGAGCGATGACGGGGATTCGGTGATCTACCGGATCGGCTTCCAGAGAGAGGCGCGGATCCTCGCGATCACCATCGCCGAGGGGTATCGCGCCTACACCCTGGATGGGCCGACGCCGATCGAGGTCGTCCACCTCCCGGCGCACGAGGAGGAGGCGCGCCTCCTTGCGACCTACGCCCGCGACATCTTAGCCTCGTACGAGGAGCGGTTCGGCCCGTACTCCCACACCCGCCTGACGATCGTCGAAAACCCGAACGAGGGAGGGGTCTCGTTCGCCGCCGACGGGATCGTCTGGCTGTCGCAGCGGTTCTTCGCATATCGGGACGTACCGATACCCGGGTTCCTGAACCGGCTGATCGAGTTCGTCCTCGCCCATGAGATCGCCCATCAGTGGTTCGGTATCGGGACGGAGGTCGATCTGAACGCCGATTCGTGGCTGTCCGAGGGGTTCGCCCAGTACGCGGCGATCAGCTACTTCGAGGATAAGTACGGATCGAAGGGGGGGAACCTGTTCGATATCGCCTCGCCCGGGCTGATCGAGGAGTTCGTCGACAACCGGTTCGGATATCTGAACCTCCGCGAGCATCAGGTCGAGTTTCCATATCTCGTCTCCCTCTGGTCGGGGTTCGACGAGGAGCTTGTAAAGCCGGCGGAGGAGGTGAAGTACGCCAATGCCAACGCCGTGCGCGTCTACGACAAGGGGTATCTCGTCGCCCGTGCCCTCGCCGGCCGGGTGGGGGACGAGACGTTCGATCGCGCGTTGAGGCGGGCCTTCCTCGCCGGGAGGGACGAGCGGCTGACCGTCACCCGGTTCGAGGAGATCCTCGAGGAGGAGAGCGGAGTCTCCCTCGAGGCGCTGTTCGCCGGATGGGTGTTCGGCGAGGAATCGGTCGATTACGCCGTAAAAATCGTCTCACAGGAGAGATTCCAAGACGGATACAGGACCGAAGTCGCCGTCTCCCGGCAGGGAGGGATCCCCCAGCCGGTCGTCGTCGAGGCGACGCTCGCATCAGGGGCGACGGTGAGGGAGGAGTGGGAGGGGAACAGCGAGGAGGATACCATCATCTTCCAGACGCCATCCCGACTGAAGCGGGTGACGATCGATCCGGATCACATCCTCCCCGACCGGGACCGGCTGAACAACAACGACCCTGTGAAGGTTGTCACAGCGATAAATCGGGCCGAGCTTCCCCTCGACGCCTATGTCATCACCCCGGAATCGGACGGGTTCAGCTTCTCATACCTCGACCGGTTCAGGATAACCGTTAAGTCATCCTCGGCGTCGGTGCTGATCAAAAAAGGGAGGAATGATCGCTATTCCGGCCACGCCTCGATCAAGGACGGCCGGCTGACCGGGAACCTCTCCTACACGTATCTGGCCTACCGGAAGGAGGAGATCGGGCTGTCCTCCGGCTTCTGGGAGCCGGATGCAGCCTACACGATCGGGGCCGAGCTCCTCTACTCGGAGGATCAACCCCTCCTCCTATTCCGATTCGGAGCGATCGATCTCCCATCGATGACCGACACGAGGGCGAAATCGCTCAGCCTCGACCTCGTCGGGAGCGGAGCGGTCCGGTTCTCGGCGTCGGCGTACGATGAGATCAGGCTCTTCCCCCGCTCCTATCTCTCCGGCGGGGCGTTCATCGGATTCAGCGTCGGGGACCTCCCGCCCGGCCTCAGGTTCAGATTCAACGAGCTCCACGCATCGGCCATCCACCCGGCCGAGAGGAAGCTCGCCGGGGTCCTCTCCCTCGAGCTCCCGCCGGAGAGGGACGAGCTCCCGTACAACCTCCTCAACCTGGCGATGGTCGATAGAAGATGGACGAGGGTTTACATCGCCGGGGGGCTCGGTTGGACAACGCCAGACGATTTCGGTAAAACCTCTCCCGGCGTGGAAGTCGGGCTGGAAGAGCTCCTCGACCTCTCGACGCTAGGAGGGCTCCTCCCGATGTCGGTCCGGCTCGGGGTCGCCGTCCCGATCGTCGGCGAGGGGGATACCGTCTTCTACGCTGAACTCTCCTTATAACGAGGATCGAAGGAGACGGCTGATGAAGGTTCCATGCCGATGGCTGGCGGATTACGTCGATATCGAAGTGACCCGCGATCGGGTCTTCCGGCTCGCCGAGCGGCTGACCCTCGCCGGGCTCGAGGTAGAGGGGATCGAGGAGACCGGACCCCTCCGCGGGGTCGTGGTCGGGCGGGTCGTCTCCACCCGGCCTCATCCGAACTCGGATCATCTCACCCTCTGCCGCGTCGAGATCGGGGATGGGACGGTCGAGGTCGTCTGCGGGGCGGAGAACGTCGTCGAAGGCGGGTTGGTCCCGCTCGCGACCGTCGGGGCCAGGCTTCCGAACGGGTTTGAGATCGAACGGAGGAGGATCCGCGGCGAGCCGTCCGAGGGGATGATCTGCTCGAAGGAGGAGCTCGGCCTCGAGGATCGCTCGGAGGGGATCTGGGTATTCGACCCCGCCCTCGACCTTGAGATCGGAGCCGACCTCGCAAGCCTCCTCGAGTACGACGACTTCGTCCTCGACTTTAAGGTGACGTCGAACCGGCCGGACTGCGACAGCATTTACGGGGTCGCCCGCGAAATCGCGGCGATCTACGATCTTCCGTTGCGCGAGCTCGACACGTCGATCGATGAGGTCAAGGAGAGGGCGAGCGATAGGATCGCGATCACGATCGAGGACCCCAAGGACACCCTGCGATACGCCGCCCGGCTGATGGAGGGGATAAGGGTCGGCCCGTCCCCGCTTCTGATCCAGCACCGGCTCATGAAGGCCGGGATGCGGCCGCTGGCGAACGTCGTCGATGCGACGAACTACGCGATGCTCGAGCTCGGCTATCCCCTCCACCCGTTCGACGCCGACCTCCTCCATGACGGGATCACGATCCGCCGGGCGAGGGAGGGGGAGGAGTTCCGCACCCTCGACGGGGTGACGCGGAAACTGACGGAGGAGGCCCTGTTGATCGCCGATGAGAGGGGAGGGGTCGCCCTCGCCGGGGTGATGGGCGGGGAGGACAGCGAGATCAGGGAAGAGACCGAGCGGGTCCTCCTTGAGATCGCGTGCTTCCACCCTTACGTCATCCGCCGCTCCGCCCGCTCGGTCGGGCTGCGGAGCGAGGCGGCGAAGCGGTTCGAGCGCGGCCTCGATCCCGAAGGGATACCGTTCGTCGCCGACCGCGCCGCCCACCTGATCCAAAGGCTTACGGGATGCAGGGTCCTCGCCGGGCTCGCCGACGCTTACCCATCCCCCCGCCCGCCGCGGTCGGTCAGGATCAGGCCTGAGCGCGCCTCCGCCCTCCTCGGGATCGAGCTCGACCGGGAGGGGATCGAGACGATCCTCGGAAGGCTTAAGATCGAGACGGAAAGGGTCGATGAAGGGCTGGAGGCGACGATCCCCTACTTCCGCCCCGACCTTTCCCGGGAGGTCGACCTGATCGAGGAGGCCGGACGGATCTACGGGTACGACCGTCTCCCGAGCACCCCTCCCCGCGCGATCGCAAGGATCGGGGAGAAGGACCGGATCGAACGGGGGAAAGAGAAGATCCGGGACGCCCTGGTCGGCCTCGGGATGTCCGAGGTGGTGACGGACGGGTTCGACAAGCCGGGATGGCGGGGGGCGCTCGGGCTCCCGGCCGATCGGCTGGTTATGGTGAAGAACCCGATGAGCGCGTCCCAATCCGCGCTGCGCTCCTCCCTCATCCCGGGGATCCTCGCGGTCATCGAGACGAACCTGAACCAAGGGATCGACGGGGGGATGATCTTCGAGCTGGGACGTGTCTTTAAACCGCCGATGGCGGAGGAGGAACGCCTCGGAGGGGCGCTGTTCGGGAGGAGCGACCTCCCCTTATCCGGGAAGAGGGAGGCCTCGCTCTCCGAGGCGAAGGGGATCCTCGACGGGCTGTTCGCAAGGCTGCGGCTGACCGGAATCTCGGTCGAGGAGGGTAAGACGGAGGGATTCCTCCATCCGGGGAAGAGCGGTTCATTCATCCATCGGGAAGAGCCGATCGGCTGGTTCGGAGAGCTCAACCCATCCGTTACGGAGCGGCTATCCCACCCGAGCACCGTCATCCTGTTCGAACTGATGGTCGAACCGCTGATCGCCGACAGCGAGACGATCCCTTCCTACTCGGAGCCGTCGCGCTTTCCCGCATCGAAGCGGGACCTATCCCTCACCGCGCCGATCGACCTCCCCGAGGCTGTGATCCGCTCCATCATCGAGGAAGAGCCGGAGGTGGAGAGCATCCTCCTCTACGACCTTTACCGCGGCGGGCAGCTCCCGCCGGACCGGAAAAGCCTCACCTACGAGATCTCCCTCCGCTTGCCCGATCGGACGATGACCGACGAGGAGGTCGGCCGGATCATCTCCAGGATCGTCTCCCGACTGGGAGAGGTAGGCGTCTCCATCCGCTCCTGATGGACAAGACGATCATCGCCCACGACCCAGACGAGATGGAGGAGATCGGGATCGAGCTCGCAGCCGACCTCTCGGACGGGACCCTCGTATCGATCGTCGGCCCGCTCGGTTCGGGGAAGACGACCCTGACCAAGGGGATAGCAAAGGGGCTTCTGATCACCGACGTCGTCGTCTCCCCGACCTACCTCCTCGCACGGGAGTACCGGGGGAGGCTGGCGCTCCACCACATCGACGCTTACAGGGTCTCATCCCTCGCCGAGCTCGCCGAGGTCGGCCTCGACCTCTACCTCCCGCCTGAGGAGGGGGTGAGCGTCGTCGAGTGGCCGGAGAGGATCGATGGCCTGATCGAGATCAGCGATGTGTTGATCCGGATCGAGGTCCTTGAGGGAGGGCCGCGCCGGGTCGAGATAACGCGGAAGAAGGGGGTCAGTCGCCGGTGAACCAGACCCCGTCGATCTTCGCCCCGCAATCGGGGCAGCGGCCGTCGAGCAACCTGTTCTCGCGGAGGAGGAAGCCGGAGCGGAGGATCAGGGGGGCGTTGCACTCCGGGCAGCGGGTCACCTCCCCTTCGCCGGGGACGTTTCCGAGGTAGACGTAGGAGAGCCCGACCTCGCGGCCGATCTCATACGCCCGCTTCAGGGTGGAGATCGGGGTGGGAGGGCGGTCGACCAACCGATAGGCCGGGAAGAATCGGCTTATATGCCAAGGGATCCGCGGGGAGACCCCGTAGATCGCCTCGGCCGTCCAGCGGAGCTCCTCCGGGGAGTCGTTCAACCCGGGGATCACCAAGGTCGTCACCTCCACCCAGACCCCGGCGCGGAAGACCCGCTCGATCGAGTTTAGGACCGGCCGGAGGTTCCCCCCCGCGATCTCGCGGTAGAAATCGTTTGAGATCCCCTTAAGATCGATGTTGATCCCATCGAGGAGGGGTGAGATCAGCTCGGCCGTCTCGGTCGAGAAGTAACCGTTCGACACCCAGACGTTCGCCAGCCCCTCCTCCTTCGCCAGGCGCATACAATCGAGGTAGAACTCGATCGCCACCGTCGGCTCGGTGTAGGTGTAGGCGATCGAACGGCAACCGCTCGCAGCGGCATCAGCGACGATCTCCTCAGGGGACACCTCCTCACCGACGATCCTCCCGCCGTGCTCGCGGGGATACTGGGATATGAAGTGGTTCTGACAGTTCTGGCAGGTGAAGTTGCACCCGACCGTCGCGATCGAATAGGCGCGGGTGGCGGGGAAGAAGTGAAAGAGCGGCTTCTTCTCGATCGGATCGATATCCCGGGCAATCACCCTCCCGTATACGAGGCTGACCAGCCTCCCGTCGACGTTCTCGCGGACGGCGCAGATACCCCTCTCTCCCAGTGAAATCGTGCAGCGGTGGGCGCAGGCGTGGCACCTGACGCGCCCGTCGTTCAGCCGCTCGTAGAGGATCGCCTCTTTCATCTCGACCCTATGCTATCACAACTCCGGAGCCGAGCAGAACCCTTCCCCGGAGGGCTCCCTTGCCGTACCATCGATCCGGAATGTCGCTGATCCGGATAGAAGGCCTCTCAAAATCGTTCGGGGTGGACGTCCTGTTCGAGTCGTTCACCGCGCAGGTCTCGCGCGGGGATAGGATCGCACTCGTCGGGGATAACGGGGTCGGAAAATCGACCCTCCTTTCGATCATCTCCGGGGCTGAGCCGCCGACGAGCGGGGAGGTCCTGCACATCGGGGAGGTGAGGATCGCCCATCTCCCGCAGGAGGCGCGGCTGCAGGGCGAGGGGACCCTGAAGGAGGCGATGGAGAGGCCGTTCGCCGGGCTGATCGAGATGGAGGAGAGACTACGCGCACTCGAACTTAAGATCGCCGAATCCCCCGACCCTGATCTCCTCGCCCGCTACGACGAGCTGATCGAGCGGTTCGCCGCCGAAGGGGGGTACACGATCGAGGCGAGGATCCGCGCCGCCCTCGCCGGTGTCGGGTTCTCCGCGGCCGATCTCTCCCGCGATATCTCCACCCTTTCCGGGGGTGAGGAGGCGCGCGCCGCCCTCGCCCGCGTACTCGCCGAGGAGCCGGACCTCCTCCTGCTGGACGAGCCGACGAACCACCTCGATTTCGCCGGCCTCGACTGGCTGGAGGAGAGGCTCCTCTCCTTCCCCGGAGGGCTCATATTGGTCTCGCACGACCGCCACCTCCTCGAGCGGGTATCGAACCGGACGTGGGAGATCGCGTTCGGGGAGATCGCCGTCTACCGCGTCGGGTATTCAGAATCGCGCCTACTCCGCGAGGCGGAGCACCGCCGCCGGCTCGAGCTCTTCGACCGTCAGGAGGAGGAGATCGAGCGGCACAAGGACTTCATCCGCCGCCATCACGCCGGCCAGAAGCACAGGCAGGCGAAGGACAGGGAGAAGAAGCTCGAGCGGATAGCGAGGGAGAGGATCGAGCCGCCGAAGGAGGGAAAGAGGATCTCCCTCTCTATCCCGCTCGGTGGGAGGAGCGGGAGGCGCGTCCTGTCGTTTTACGGGCTCGGCGTCGGATACGATCGGGTCCTGTTTGAGACCCCGAAGATCGACCTTCATCGCGGGGAGAAGATCGCGATCATCGGCCCGAACGGGTGCGGGAAGACGACCCTGTTGAGGACAATCGCCGGGGAGATCCCCCCGATCCACGGGTCGATAGAGATCGGGCACAACGTCAAGATCGCGATCTTCCGCCAGACGCAGGAGGATCTCTACGGGGAAGAGAGCGTCCTGCAGGCGATCCTCAAGCGGACGCAGCTTTCGATCGGCGAGGCGCGGGGGCTCCTCGGAAGGTTCCTCTTCTCCGGGGACGACGTCCTGAAGAGGACGAAGGCCCTCTCCGGAGGGGAGCGGAGCAGGCTCGCCCTCGCCCTCCTCTCCCTGATCGAGGGGAACCTCCTCCTCCTCGACGAGCCGACGAACCACCTCGATCTGGCGAGCCAGGAGATCCTCGAGCGGGCCCTCCTCGACTACGAGGGGACGATCCTCCTCGTCTCCCACGACCGCTCCCTCCTCGAGGCGGTGACGACCGGGGTATGGCTGGTCGAGGAGGAGAGGTTCGTCCCCCACTCGTACGGATACGCCGAATACCGCAGGCGCCAGGCCGATCTCCGGGAAGAACGAGGAGGCTCATCCGATGAGAAGGACTCGCGCAGCCGAGGATTGAGAAAAGGGAAAGGAAAGTCGGATAAATACAAGCTCAAAGAACGGGAAGAGAGACGCCGCTCGATCGAGGAGAGGATCGAGGCCCTGGAGGAGCGGATCTCCCAGATTGAATCGGAGCTGATCGAGGCGAGCACGGCGAAGGATCGATCGAGGATCGCTTCCCTCGGGGCGGAGTACGAGAGGCTGAAGCGGGAGATCTCCCAGGGGTACGATCTGTGGGAGTCGCTCGCCGCCGATGAGAATCTGACCGGGCGGGGATAGAGGAATCCCCGCCCGGGACTCAGATCTAGACCCAGCCGCGGAGGCGCATCGCCTCGGCGACACGCTGGACCGCGACCATGTATGCGGCCGTCCGGTTGTCGACGTTCTGGCTGGAGGCCATCGAATGAACCTCGCGGAACGCGGAGGTCATCTTCTTCTTCAGCCGATCGTAGACCTCGTCGATCGTCCAGTAGTATCCGCCGATGTTCTGGACCCATTCGAAGTAGGAGACGGTCACACCCCCGGCGTTGCAGAGGAAGTCGGGAATCAGGTACTTCCCGTTCTTGTGAAGGATCTCGTCCGCCTCGGGTGTCGTCGGGCCGTTCGCCGCCTCGGCGATGATCTTTGCCTTGACGCTGGCGGCGTTGCTCTCTGTGATCACGTTCTCGATCGCCGCCGGGATGAGGATATCGACGTCGAGCTCGAGGAGCTGATCGTTCGTCAACGGCTCCCCCCCTGCGAGGCCGCTGACCGACCCGGTCGAGCGCTTGTGCTCGAACGCCGCCTCCGGGTCTATCCCGGCCGGGTTGTAGACCCCGCCGCGCGAATCGCTAACGGCGACGACCTTGCTCCCGGCGAGCTCGCCCACTAGCTTCGCCGCGAAGTAGCCGGCGTTCCCATACCCCTGGACCGCCACCGTCGCCTTTTTAAGATCGATCCCGAGGACCTCGGCCGCCTCGATCACCGTGTACACCGCCCCCCGAGCGGTGGCGTCGCCCCGGCCGAGCGAACCGCCGAGGGGGATCGGCTTTCCGGTGATCACACCGGGGGTGTTGTGCCCGACGATCGTCGAGTATTCGTCCATCATCCACGCCATGATCTGCGGCGTTGTGTAGACATCCGGGGCTGGGATGTCGCGCTCCGGTCCGATGAACCGGCCGATCGCCCGGATGTATCCACGCGCAACCCGCTCCAGCTCACCGACGGAGAGCTCCTTCGGGTTGCAGATCACTCCTCCCTTCCCCCCGCCGTACGGGATACCGACGACGGCGCACTTCCATGTCATCCATGCCGCAAGGGCCTTCACCGTGTCGATCGTTTCATCGGGGTGGAAACGGAGCCCACCCTTCGTCGGGCCGAGCGCGTCGTTGTACTGGACACGGAACCCGGTGAACACCTTCGTCGTCCCATCGTCCAGCCTCACCGGGAAGTGAACCTCGAGGGTGCGCATCGGTTCACGGAGGACGGCGTGCACCTGCGGATCGAGGTCGAGCTTCTCCGCCGCCTTGTCCAGCTGCCGCTGTGAAATCTCAAACGGGTTCAATGTAGCCCCGTCGGTCATTGGAACCTCCCAAACTAACAAGTGATCTACCGTTCGGGGAACGGCGCTGCATCCACCGAACGGCGGCGAGATTATACCCCCGGCGCGTGGGCGCGCAATGGCCCCTATCCGAGGGCGGAATCGGAGATTCGAGCGATGATCGCCATGAGGAGCCGGCGCATCTCCGCGCCCTTCCTCTTAGTCGTCTCGATCACCTCGGCGTGCGTCAACCTCGCCTTCGGATCGACACCGGCGGCGAGGTTGGTGGCGATCGAGATCCCGAGGATCTCGATCCCGGCGTGAGCGGCGACGATCACCTCGGGGACGGTCGACATCCCGACGATGTCCGCGCCGAGCCTGGAAAACGCACGGATCTCAGCCGGGGTCTCATACGATGGGCCGAGGGTCGCGACGTACACCCCCTCCTTCAGCTCGATTCCCTCCTCGCGGGCGACCGATTTTGCCAGCTCGCGGAGGCGGGGGGTGTACGCCGCCGACATGTCTGGGAACCGGGGTCCGAGCTCGTCGATGTTCGCTCCCCGGAGGGGGTTCTCCCCGAGCATGTTTATGTGATCGCTGATCAAGACGAGATCCCCGGCTGAAAGATCCGGGTTGATCGCGCCGGAGGCGTTGGTGACGATCAGGATCCTCACCCCGAGGAGGGCGAACAGCCGGGTGGCGAACGTCACCTCATCGAGGGTCCACCCCTCGTAGTAGTGAACCCGACCGCGCTGGATAATGACCGGTAGGTCCTCGATCCTCCCCACCCATATCTCACCGGCATGTCCGGCGACCGTCGGGCGCGGGAAGGCGGGGATCTCAGCCGTATCGATCGTCACCCCACCATCCGGGATCCCGAACGCCTCGGAAAGACCGGATCCGAGGGTGATCGCAACGACCGGGACCTCATCGATCCGCCTCCTTACGACGGCGGCCGCCTCCTTGACCTTCCTTAATCGATGATCTTCCATAATCAGCTCCTTGTCAGTCGAGTTCGAGCTCACCGATCGCCCGTTCGATCGAATCGACCGGGGTGACGTCGATCTCCCCCGGGGACCTACCCTTGAACGAGGAGGGGACGATGATCCGCTCGTAGCCCATCTTATCCGCCTCGCGGATCCGCTCGGAGAGCCTTCTCACCGGCCGGATCTCACCGGCGAGGCCTACCTCGCCGACGAGGGCCGTCCTCACCTTTATCGGCCGATCCCTCAGGCTCGATACGATCGCTGCGATCACACCGAGATCGGTCCCCCTCTCCCGGACCTCAAGCCCGCCGGCGATCGAAAGATACACGTCCGCTCCGCTGACGTTGATCGAAAGGCGTTTGTCGATCACGGCGAGGAGGAGGAGGACGCGGTTCACGTCGAGTCCTGTGCATCTCCTCTGCGGGATCCCGTACCCTCCTGTCGGGGAGACGAGGGACTGGATCTCGACGAGGATCGGCCTCGTCCCCTCGAGGATCGGAACGACGGCGGTCCCGGGACGGGGCTCGCCCCCTATATCATCGAGGAAGAAGCCGGACGGGTTATCGACCTCACGGAGGCCTCCTTCGGTCATCTTGAAGACGGCGACCTCGTTCGTCGCACCGAACCGGTTCTTCACCGAGCGGATGATCCTTAGATCCTCGGCGCGGCTCCCCTCCATGTAGACGGCGGCGTCGACCAGATGCTCGACCGTCTTCGGACCGGCGAACGCCCCCTCCTTCGTTATGTGCCCGACGAGGAACGTCGCCATCCCGCGCGCCTTGGCGAGCTTGGCTATCTCGCTGCTGACCGCACGGAGCTGGCGGAGGCTACCGGCGACCCCCTCGGTGCTCGGGCTTTTGACCGTCTGGATCGAGTCGATGATCAGGACGGAGGGGTCGAGCCTCTCGATCGCCGCCGATATCCGACCGAGCGCCTGCTCGGAGAGTACGAACAGCTCGTCGCTTTCTATCCCGAGCCGATCGGCGCGGAGCTTCACCTGCCCCCCCGACTCCTCCCCGGATACGTATAGGACCTTCCCGCAGCGACCGGCGAGGGAATCGGCGAGCTGGAGGAGGAGGGTCGACTTCCCGATCCCGGGCTCCCCCCCGAACAGGATCACCCCTCCCGGGACGAGCCCCCCGCCCAACAGGCGATCGAACTCAGGGAATCCTGAAGGGATCCGCTCAAGCTCGGTGAGATCGATCTTCGTGATCGCGCGCAGTTCCTCGCCGAGCCACGAGGAATCCTCCTTTTCGGCAGCGGTCGACTCCTCGACGAGCGAATCCCACGCCCCGCAGTTCGGACAGCGGCCGTACCACTTCACCGAGCGGTAGCCGCATTCGCTGCAGACAAACGGCATGTTCAACCTTCCGCTTCGAATCGGAGCTCATCCCCGTCCGCCGTCGCCGTGACGTGCGAGCCCGGGGGGAAGGTCCCGAGGAGGATCTCTTCGGAGATCGGATTCTCGATCAGCCGCTCGATCGTCCGGCGCATCGGCCGCGCCCCGTACTTGGAGTCGTACCCCTTCTCGATCAGAAGATCCCAGGCCGAATCGTCGAGATCGAACGAGATGTCCCGCTCGTCCTTCAGGCGCTTCCGCAGCTCGTCGACCATCAGCTTGGCTATTTTCTTCACCTGCTCGCGGTTCAGCTCGTGGAAGACGATGATGTCATCGAGCCGGTTTAGGAACTCCGGCCGGAAGACCTTCCTCACCTCGCTGATGACGCGGCCCTTCATGTCCTGATAGGATTCCTCCGATCCCTCATCGGCGTCGGTGAATCCGAGGGTGTCGTGCGCGGCGATCAGGTCGCTCCCCACGTTCGAGGTCATGATGAGGACGGCGTTTCTGAAATCGACGCGCCGCCCCTGCGAGTCGGTGAGGATCCCGTCCTCCATCACCTGCAGCAGAATGTTGAACACGTCGCGGTGCGCCTTCTCGATCTCGTCGAACAGGACGACCGAGTACGGGCGGTGCCTCACCTTCTCGGTCAGCTCACCCGCCTCCTCGTAGCCGACGTAACCGGGAGGGGCGCCGACGAGGCGGGAGACGGAGAACCGCTCCATGTACTCCGACATGTCGACCCGGATCAGGGCGTCCTCGTCACCGAACAGGAACTCGGCCAGGGTCTTGGAGAGCTCGGTCTTCCCCACCCCGGTAGGGCCGAGGAACATGAACACCCCGACCGGCCGACGCGGGTTCTTCACCCCGGCGTAGGCGCGGCGGATCGAGCGGGAGACGGCCCGGACCGCCTCCTCCTGCGCGATCAGCCGCTCGTGGATCTTCTCCTCCATGTTGACGAGCCGGACGGTCTCCTCCTCCTCGACGTGCCCGATCGGGACCCCTGTCCAGATCGAGACCATCCGCGCGATGTCCCGGCCGGTCGCCTGGAGGTCGTTCGCTTCGTACTCGGAGTCGCTCATCTCCTCAATCTCCTCGAGGAGCTTCTGCTTCTGATCGCGGAGGCGGGCGGCCGTCTCGTAGTCCTGCTTGCTGACCGCCTCGCGCTCCTGCTCGTCGAGCTCATCGACCCGCTCCATCATCTCGCGGACCTCATCCGGTATCCGCGTCCGCTGCAGCTTGATCCTCGCCGCCGTCTCGTCGATCAGATCGATCGCCTTGTCGGGGAGGAACTGATCGGTCACGTAGCGATCGGAGAGGCGGGCCGCCTGGTAGAGGGCGTCGTCGGTGATCTTCACCCCGTGGTGCGCCTCGTACCGGGGACGGAGCCCTTTTAAGATCTTCACCGTCTCCTCGACCGTTGGCTCCTCGACGAAGATCGTCTTGAACCTCCGCTTCAGTGCCGGGTCCTTCTCGATCGATTTCCGGTACTCGTCCGGGGTCGCCGTCCCGATGCATTGGATCGCGCCGGAGGCGAGCGGCGGCTTCAGGATCGAGGAGGCGTCGATCGCCCCCTCCGCCCCGCCGGCCCCGACGACGGTCTGCAGCTCATCGATAAACAGGATGATGTCGTCGGAGGTGGCGACCTGATCGATCAGCGCCTTCAGCCGCTGCTCGAACTCGCCGCGGTACTTCGTCCCGGCGACGACCGACGCCATGTCGAGCTCAAGGATCTCCTTCGATCTGAGAATCGCCGGGACGTCGCCGGAGGCTATCCTCTGGGCGAGCCCCTCCACGATCGCCGTCTTCCCGACCCCGGACTCGCCGATCAGGGCGGGGTTGTTCTTCTTCCGCCTCGTCAACGTCTGGATGATCCTCTCCATCTCCTCCTCGCGGCCGATCACCGGGTCGAGGTTCCCCGCCGCCGCCTCCTCGACGAGGTTCCGGCTGAATTCGATCAGGCTCCCCTTCCGCTGCTGCTGCCGCCGCGCCGCCCTGATCGTCATCCCCAGGCCGGTCGGAGGGAGGAAGTAGGCGCGGACCTTGGCGAGGTCGACCCCGAGGTGCTGGAGGATCGTCGCGCCCGTCCCCTCCCCCTCGCGGAGCATCCCCATCAGGAGGTGCTCGGGTCGGATCGTGCTCTGACCGGAGCGCCGGGCCTCCTCGAACCCCATCTTCATCACGCGCTTCAGGCGCGGGGTCGGCTCGAGGTCATCGGCCGAGAGGGGGACCTCCCCCCTCCCCTTCTCCTCCTCGAGGAACGAAGCGACCTTCTCGTAGGTGACCCCGTGCGTGGTCAAGAAGCGATAGACGTCGCTGCCCGCGATCTTCAAGAAGGCGAGGAGGAGGTGTTCGGTCCCAACGTAGCTGTGCCGCCACTCCTCCGCCTCTTCCTGGGCGATCGCAATAATCTCCATCGACTCACGCGAGAACCGATCGTACATACCCACTCCCTCACCGCTCGATCGAACAAGAGTATATCGGGCCGCCATACGGCGGCAACCGGCCTAGACACGATTGAAGCGCTCCATCACCGCTTCGATCTCCGCCTCGCGGAAGAGGGCTATCGCCTCCGCCGCTCGCTCGAGGACAGGGAGGATCCTCTCCCATTCATCTTGACTGAACCGCTCGAGGACGAACTCCCTCCCCGGGAGAGCCCTCCCTTCGACCTCGATACCGACCTTCAGGCGGGGGATCTCCTCGGTCCCGAGCGCACGGATCACCGAACGGACCCCCTTGTGGGTCCCGGCTCCGCCGGAGGGACGGATCTTCATCCTCCCGAGAGGAAGGTCGAGATCGTCGTGGACGATCAGCGCATCGGAGGTGGGGATCCCGTACCTAGCGAGGACCCCCCTCACGACCGGACCGCTCTCGTTCATGTAGGAGAGCGGCTTCACGAGAAGGAGATCCCCCTCACGGTAGACGAGTCCCCCCTCCTCGAGATACCCCTTCGCCGATAGGCGATTCAACCGGCGATACAGATCGATCACCTGGAAGCCGACGTTGTGCCGCGTCAGGGCGTAATCGAGGCCGGGGTTCCCTAACCCGAAGACGGCCTTCAACTACCCTTCTCCTTCGCCCTCCGTCTCCTCGGCCACGGCCTCCTCCTCACCCTCGACTGCTTCCTCCACCTCGACCGCTTCCTCCTCGGCCTCGGCTGCGGCGTAGCCGCGCGGGGCGATCACGGTGACGATCGTCCGCTCCGGAGGGAGGAGCGGCTCGACTTCCCCGAAGTCGATGTCGGAGATGCGGACCGACTCGCCGAGATCGAGATTCGAGACGTCGATCGTTATCAGATGCGGGATATCCTTGGGGAGGCCGTGCACGCGGATGGTGTTGAACTGGAGGTTCAGGATCCCGCCTGCTTTCACCCCCGGCGACTCACCGACCGTCCTCACCGGAACGTGGAGCTTGAGCGGGACACCGACCTCGGGATGGTAGAAATCGACGTGGAGCGGCTCGTCCGTGACCGGGTCGTAGTCGACCGCCTTCAAGAAGACGTCGACGTCGCGCCCCTTCTTCCCCCCGTCGATCGACAGGTTGATCCGGGAGCTCCGCGTTATCTGGGAGAAGAGCCCCATCAACTCGCGCCTCTCAATGGCGATCGGGAGCGACTCGATCGCCGGCCCGTAGACCACCCCCGGGACGAACCCCTCCCTGCGCAGCGCGTTCGCCTTCCCCGGCTTCCTTTCCTTGACCTTTAATGTGTGCATTTTTTCTCCTGGCTCAATAGTGAGGGAAGAGGTGACTCACCGACTTGTACTCGAAGATACGGTGAATGGTCTTAGCGAGGTGTTCGCCAACGGAGATATAGTCGACGATCCCACTCCTCTCGGCCTCTTCCCGAAATATGGTATTGGTTACGACGACCCGTTTCAAGGGGGATTCGGCGAGCCTCTCTATCGCGTCGCCGGAGAAGATCCCGTGGGTGCAGTAGGCGATCACCTCAAGAGCACCGCAGTCGATCAAGGTCTCGGCCGCGTTCCGGAGGGTCTTCCCCGAGGAGAGGATGTCGTCGATCAGGATCGCACGCTTCCGATCGACATCGCCGATCACGTTCATCACCTCGACATCCGAGCCGTCCCGCGTCCGTCGCTTCTCGAGGATCGCAAGCGGGAGATCGAGCCGCTCTGCGACCATCCGAGCGCGGACCGCTCCGCCAGCGTCCGGGGAGACGATGACCGTATCGGAGAGGTCGCTGAAGGAGCGCTTGACGTGCTCAGCGAATATCCAATCGGAACGGAGGTTGTCGACCGGGATGTTGAAGAACCCCTGGATCTGACCGGCGTGGAGATCCATCGTCAGGACGCGATCAGCGCCGGTGACCTCGATCAGATTGGCGACGAGCCGGGCGGAGATCGGGACCCGGCCGGTGTGCTTCCGGTCCTGACGGGCATAACCGTAGTACGGTATGACCGCGATCACCTTCCGCGCCGATGCGCGGCGGAGGGCGTCGATGATCAGAAGGAGCTCGATCAGGTTGTCGTTCACCGGAGGGGAAGTCGGCTGGATGACGAAGACGTCTGCCCCACGGACCGTCTCCATGATCCGCACCCGCACCTCACCGTCGCTGAACCGGCCGACCTCGGCGTCGCAGAGCGGGATCCCGAGCGCACGGGATATCTCATCCGCCAGGCCAGGATTGGCGTTCCCCGCCAGAAGCTTAAGCTTCTTCCCGATCATCCTTCCTCCTTCTCCTCTCCTTGACCACCTGCCGGGCCCGTCCGAAGGCGAGCCTGTTCGGCGGGACATCGTCGGTTATCGTCGAGCCGGCGGCGACGATCGCCCCTTTCCCGATCCTGACCGGCGCGACGAGGGAGGCGTTCGATCCGATGAACGCCCCCTCTTCGATGACCGTCCGGTTCTTCCTCACCCCATCGTAGTTGCAGGTGATCGTCCCGGCTCCGATGTTCGCCCCCTCCCCGACCTCGGCGTCGCCGATATAGGCGAGATGCCCAGCCTTCACCCCGCGGCCGAGGCGGGCCGCCTTCACCTCGACGAAGTTCCCGACCCTCGCCTCCGGGCCGACGTCCGCCCCCGGCCGGAGATGGGCATACGGCCCGATCGATGATCCCCGCCTGACCCGGGCCCCCTCGACGACCGAATAGCGGAGGACGCTCCCCTCCTCGATCATGGAGTCCTCGATGAACGCGTCCGGGCCGATCGTGCAATCAGGGCCGATCCGGGTCGCACCGCGCAGATGCACCCCGGGGAAGAGGACGGTCCCCGCCTCGACGAGGGCGTCCTCATCGACGTAGATCCGCCCTGGGTCGACGATTGAGACACCGCCTTCAAGGAGGGAATCGATCCTCCGGCGGCGCGCGATCGAAACGATCCGCGGAAGATCACGCAGACCGGAGGGGCGGAGCGCCTCGTCGGAAGGGACGATGGAGACAGCCTTGCCCTCCCCTCCCGCCGCCTCGTACCGCTCAACGATCGACTCGAACCTGAACGGGGGATCATTCAGCGCGGCCGTCAGCGCATCGACGAGGGGGGCGTCCCCGCGGGAGAGGAAGAGGGGGCCACCACAGAGAATGGTCCCTTCCAAAGGGTCGAAGCGGTCGATCAACGCCATGATCGATCCCGGCCTGAGGAGGGGGAGATCACCGGCCGCGCCGAGGACCGCCTTCGCGCGGTCCAGCCGCTCGATCACCCCAGCATCCGGAGCGAGGACCTCGATCGATCCTCTCTCCGCTTCGGCTCTAAGCCGGGGGATGTCCGTGACGAGGAGGATCCGCTCGATCCCCCCGCCCCGAAGGGCGCGGATCGTCCGCTCGAAGACGGGGACCCCTAGGACGAGGAGGGAGAAGGGATCAGGCTTGACCCCTCCCAACGCAAAAACGAAGGCGACGACATCCCGCGGTTTCATCCTAATGAGCGGATGATACGTCAGCCGGACGAGCCCCATCAACCCCCGTTCCGTTGCGGAAAGGAGGGCCAGGCCCTTATACTACATCCATTCTCGATTCCAGGGGGTGACCAGGATGGATAAGCGCGTCTTCTCCGGGGCCCAGCCGACCGGGACGCTTCACATCGGAAACTACTTCGGAGCGATCCGAAACTGGGTCGCGCTCCAGGAGGATCACGAGTGCGTCTACTGCATCGTCGACTATCACGCGATCACGATCGAGGTCGATCCGGTCGCCCTGAGGAACGCATCGCGCTCGATGGCGCTCGATCTGATCGCTTGCGGGATAGATCCGGATAGATCGATCCTGTTCGTGCAGTCGGCCGTCCCGGAGCATACCGAGCTCGCCTGGATCCTCGGAACGGTCACCTCCTACGGGGACCTCACCCGGATGACCCAGTTCAAAGACAAATCGGCGGGGAGGAGGTTCGTCTCCGCCGGACTGTTCAACTATCCCGTCCTGCAGGCGGCGGACATCCTCCTCTATCGGGCGAGCGGGGTCCCGGTCGGTGAGGATCAGATCCAGCACCTCGAGCTCTCCCGGAGGATAGCGCGGCGGTTCAACGCGCGGTACGGGGAGTTCTTCCCCGAGCCGGAGCCGCTCGTACCGCGGAAGGGAGCGCGGATCATGTCCCTTTCCGACCCATCGATCAAGATGAGCAAGAGCGCAGGGGAGCAGCACTACGTCGGTGTGATGGAGGACGAGTCGTCGATCCGAAAGAAGGTCCGGACGGCGGTGACCGACGTCGGCCTCAAGCCGGGGAGCGAGATGTCCCCTGGGGTGGCGAACCTGTTCGAGATCCTCGAGCTCGCCGCCGGCGAGGGAGGGGATCCGAAGCTCGTAGCCGACCTCCGGGAGGAGTTCGCGGCGGGGAGGCTCCTCTATTCACGGCTGAAGGAGGCCGTCTTCGAAGAGCTGATGCGGATCCTCCGCCCGATCCAGAGGCGGAGGGCCGAGCTGGTCGAATCGGGAAGGATCGAAGAAATCCTGGAAGAGGGGGCAGAGAGAGCGCGAAAGATCGCGAGGTCGACGATCGCCGAGGTGCGGAAGCGCGTCGGGCTTGGATGATCAGCCGCGGACACCCCCGTCCGGGAAGAGCCCCTCGATCTCACCGAAGACCTGTTGAAGGTCTCCCTCGGTTAGACCGCTAAGGGCGGTGAACGAGGGATCGACGAGGCTTTTCTCAGAAGGGACGGTGAACCGCTGGAGGACGTAGCGCTTCGCCCCCTTGATCCAGCGAGCGATCGCGCGGATATCCCCCTTCGTCACCCCCGGGGCGACGGTCGTGCGAAACTCATAATCGGGGGCGAAAGTTTTGATAAGCCGGATCGACTCCTCGATCAGGGCGATATCCACCTCCACCCCGGCGAACTCAGGATACCTCTCCGGCGGGGACTTTACGTCCATCGCCACATAATCGAGCAACCCCTCACGGAACAGCTCCCTTAGAATCTCAGGATGAGAGCCGTTCGTATCGAGCTTGACAAGGTAGCCGAGGCCCTTCACCCGCCGGATGAACCGAGCTAGATCCGGCTGGAGCGTCGGCTCCCCACCGGTTATCGCCAGGGCATCGAGGAACCCCCGCCGCTCATCGAGGAGGGAGAGGACCCGCTCGTCCGGGATGAGATCGAGCGCGGCGATCCGCTCGGGCAGGACAAGCTCGGGGTTGTGGCAGAACGGGCAGCGGAAGTTGCACGACGGGGTATAAATGAGCGCCGCGACCCTCCCCGGATAGTCGATCAGGGTCGT
>CAZGRE010000001.1:20632-80833 GCA_964528085.1 uncultured Thermotogae bacterium
CCGTCGTTCCACTGCTCGATCGGCCTCAGGTATCCGACGATGCGCGAATAGACCTCCGCCTTCTGCCTTCTCTCCTCCGGGATCACCGTCCCGTCATCGAGGATCAGGTTGCCGGCCTCATCTTCTTTGTAGTTCAACCTTTACACCCCTTTGCGAAACGTTCTCCTTGAACCGTTCTACCAATTCCTCATCACATTTAGGGCAGTACCTGTGCTCCCCTGGGATATACCCGTGCTTCGGGCAGACGGAGAAGGTGGGGGTGAGTGTGTAATAAGGGAGACGGAAGTTCTCGGCGATCTTGCGGACGAGCCGCTTCGCCGCCTCAGGGGTGGGGGTCCGCTCCCCGAGAAACCCGTGGAAGACCGTCCCGCCGGTGTAGCGGGTCTGAAGCGGATCCTGAAGGGTGAGCGCCTCGAACAGGTCGGTCGTGAAGCCGACGGGTAAGTGGGTGGAGTTCGTGTAATAAGGGGTATCCCCGCCGTAGACCTCGAGGTTGTATATCCGGATGTCCGGGTAGCGCTCGATATCCTTCTTCGCCAGCCGGTAGCTCGCACCCTCGGCCGGGGTCGCCTCAAGATTGAAGATATCACCCGTCTCCTCCTGGAAATCGGCGAGCCGCTCCCGCATGAAGTCGAGGACGCGGGCGGCGAAGTCGAGCCCTTCGGGGTCGGCGATCGATGAACCGTAGAGATTGAGGATCGCCTCGTTCATCCCGATCACCCCGATCGTCGAGAAGTGATTCCGCCAGTACCCCCCCTCCGCCTCCTTGATCCGATCGAGGTAGAAGCGCGAGTACGGGTAAAGCCCGCCTTCGGTCAGGGATTCGAGCGTCTTCCGCTTGATGATCAGGGCCTCCTTCGCCAGCTCCATCAGCCTCTCGAGCCGGGCGAGGAACTCCGCCTCATCGGAGGAAAGGTAGCCGAGGCGGGGGAGGTTTATGGTGACGACCCCGATCGAACCGGTCAGCGGGTTCGCACCGAACAGCCCCCCGCCGCGCGCCCGCAGCTCGCGGTTGTCGATCCGCAGCCGGCAGCACATGCTCCGCGCGTCCTCAGGGCGCATGTCGCTCCCGATGAAATTGGAGAAGTACGGGATCCCGTAGCGGGCCGTCATCTCCCAGATCGGCTGAAGGACCGGGTTATCCCAGTCGAAATCCTCGGTGATGTTGTAGGTCGGGATCGGAAACGTGAACGGCCGACCGTGAGCATCCCCCTCGAGCATCACCTCGGCGAACGCCCGATTGAACAGGTCCATCTCCGGCTGATAGTCACGGTAGGTCGAGTCCTTCGTCACCCCGCCGATGATCACCGGCTCATCGAGCATGTAGCGGGGGACCTTGATGTCCAAGGTGACGTTGGTGAACGGCGTCTGGAACCCGACCCGGGTCGGGACGTTCATGTTGTACACGAACTCCTGCAGGTTCTGGCGGACATCCTCGTAGGAGAGGTGGTCGGCCCGGATGAACGGGGCAAGGTAGGTATCGAGGTTGGAGAACGCCTGGGCACCGGCTGACTCACCTTGGAGGGTGTACATGAAATTCACGATCTGAAGGAGGGCGACGCGGAAGCGCTTCGCTGGCCGGGAGGCTACCTTCCCCCTCACCCCGGAGAAGCCGCGGAGGAGAAGGTCGCGGAGATCCCAACCGACGCAGTACGCACCGAGCGTCCCGAGATCGTGGATGTGAAAGTCGCCGCTGACGTGGGCCCGCCTTATCTGAACCGGATAGATCTTGTTCAGCCAGTACTGGGATATGATCCTATCGGTTATATGGGTGTTCAGGCCCTGGAGGGAGAACGTCATGTTGCTGTTCTCCCGTACCCTCCAGTCCCGATCGCGGAGGTAGTCCTCGACCAGCGGCATCTCGTAGAAGAGCCCCTTCATCTCGCGGAGGTCCTCGCGTTGCTTCCGATAGAGGATGTACGCCTTCACCGTACGCACAAGCCCGGCGGAGACGAGGATCTCCTCCACGACGTCCTGGATCTCCTCGACGGTCGGCCGCTCATCAGGGAAGCGTTGATTCAGGGCGAGGGTGACGCGGTCGGACAGGGTCTCAGCAAGGGGTTCATCCCCCTCGCCGACCTCCTGCATCGCCTTCCAGATCGCATCCTTGATCTTTCCGGCGTCGAATGGAACGGAACGCCCGTTCCGCTTGACGATATAGTCCATCTCCCCCTCACCTCGAATCGGAAAACCGGAACCTCATCCTAGCAAGACGAAGGGGGAATGACAATCCCCTCCCCGCTTCAGAAAGGGGCGGAAGGAGGCTTATCTAGAGCGAGCCGCCCCCTGCGACCCGATGAACAGGACAACCGTCACGGTAAAGGAACGGCCATCCGGACGAAGGCGAACCGGGACCGATGCGGCCTCTTGATTCCCGCCACCTCTCTCGATACCATCATCCGTCGTCTTACATAACGGGAGATTAAGAGGTGATACAGATTCCGAACATCGCTTCAGCGGCGAAACGCCTGCGGCAGAGCGAGGAGCGCCGTGGCCGCAACCGGGCGAGAAAGGCCGCGATCAAGAGGACAATAAAGCAGATCCGCCGCTGTATCGAGGCGGGGGACAAGGAGGGTGCTCTCTCCCTCCTCCCCCAGCTCGCCAAAGCGACCGACAAAGCGGCCAAACGGAACACCATCCACAAGAACAAGGCCGCACGGATCAAGTCCCGCTGGATGAGAAAGGTCCAGGCTCTGTAAGGAGGGATCCGCAGTGCGGCACTTCGATTTCCTCGGGAAGGCGAAGTACTTCGTCCCCGTATCGATTCTTCTCGTTGCAGTAAGCGCCATATTCGTAATCCCCCAGGTCCACGGGTTGAAGATGGGGATCGACTTCACCGGCGGGACCCAATTCACGGTGAAGTTCAGCGAGCCGGTCGACACGGCGGAGATCAGAAGGATGCTCGGGGAGATCGACTCGGGTGGGATCGACCTGACGAAGAGCGTAATCCAGGATGTAAAGGGGAAGAACACGAAGGTCATCACCACCCAGCTGTTGAACGTGGAGAAGGACAAGCGGGTGATCGACCGGATCGAAGCGACGCTCAAAAGTGAGTTCCCGGTCGAGGATATAAGCCGCCGGCTGATCGGCGAGCAGGTCAGCCGGGAGCTCGCGGAGAAGGGATGGCAGGCGATCCTCCTCGCCTTCGTCGCGATCTTGATCTACGTCTCGTGGCGGTTCCGCCTCAGGTACGCGGTCGGGGCAGTCGTCGCCCTGATACACGATGTGACGATCGCCCTCGGGATCTTCGCCATCTTCGGGATTGAGATAAACCTCGCCACGATCGCCGCGTTCTTGACGATCATCGGGTATTCGCTCAACGATACGATCGTCATCTTCGACCGGATAAGAGAGAACCTGAAGATTGAACGGAAGAAGGGGATCTTCGAGGTGATAAACCTAAGCGTCAATCAGTCGCTCTCCCGAACGCTGAACACCTCGATAACGACGTTCATCCCGGTCGTCATCCTCTTCCTGTTCGGGGGGAGCGTCCTCCGTGGCTTCTCGCTCGCCCTTTTGATCGGCGTGATCGTTGGGACCTACTCCTCGATGTACATCGCCAACCCGATCCTCTACGCCTGGGCGAAGAAGGCCGGAAGAACGAAGAGGGGCTAATGAGATCGATCCTCCGTGAGGGGAGGGAGTGGAGGATAGCCCCTCCTCCGGATGAGACCCTCGTCGGAACGATTCAACGATCCCTCGACTGTTCACGACCGTTCGCCGTCCTCCTCGCCCAGCGGGGAGGGGATTCGTGGGAGGGGTTGATCGACCCGGATCGAAGCAGCTTTCATTCCCCGTTTGAGCTTCCCGACATGGAGCGGGCGATCCTCCGGATCAGGGAGGCGATCGAGCGGAAGGAGAAGGTCTTCATCCACGGGGATTTCGATGTCGACGGCCTCTCCGGCGCCGCCGTCCTCTACCGCGGCCTCCGCCCCCTCTTCCCTCCGAACTCGATAAAGGTGGAGGTCGGCGATCGCCTCCACGGGCACGGTCCATCGCACCCGTTCGTCATGCGGGCGATCGACGAGGGGTTCTCCCTCGTCATAACGGTCGACTGCGGGGTAGGGAGCCACGATGAGATCGCCGAGCTCTCCCGGGCGGGGATCGACACGATCGTCACCGACCACCACCTCCCAGCCGGCGAGCTCCCCCCGGCTGTGGCGATCGTCGACCCGCACCGATCGGAGAGCACCTACCCGAACCGGCACCTCGCCGGGGTCGGGGTTGCGTACAAGCTGATCGAGGGACTCCACTCCCGGCTCGGGGACCCTCCCCCCCGCCATCTCCTCGACCTCGTCGCCCTGGGTACGGTCGCCGACCTCGTCCCGCTTTCGAGCGACGGGGATAGCGAAAACCGCGCCATCGTTCGGGAGGGATTCTCGTTGATCGCGGATGGGAATGGATCGTCCCTCGGGATCCGAGAGCTCCTCTCCCGGTTCTCGATCAACCCGAAGAAGATGACGACATCGGACATCGGGTACCTTGTCGCCCCGAAGCTGAACGCCGCCAACCGGGCCGGGGATCCGAAGGTCGCGTTCCTCCTCTTGATCACCGAGGATCCGGAGAAGGCATCCTACCTGGCCGAGATCCTCCTCGACTACAACCGGGACAGGGAAATCGCCCAGAACGACCTCCTCGCCCAGGCTGAGGGGATGATCCGCAGCGGAGGGATGGATCCGCGGGATTCGGGGTTCGTCTTCATCGTGGGGGATTACTGGAACGAGGGGATCCTCGGGCTCGTCGCATCAAACCTGACCGAGCGCTACCGCGTCCCGTCGGTCGTCCTGTCGCGGGGGGAGAGGATCAGCCGCGGCTCATGCCGGAGCATCGGGGATTTCGACGTCACCGCCTGCCTCAAGGCGAATGCCGACCTCCTCCTCCAGTACGGGGGACACCGGATGGCGGCCGGCTTCTCGATCGCCACCGATGCGATCGAGAAGCTCGAGGAGAGGCTCGAGTCATACATCGCCGCCCACCGCTCGGAGATCCTGGCGCTTGCGCCGGAGAGGATCGATACCACGGCCGACCTCCATGAGATTGACACCCGCCTGTACACCGAGCTCGCCTCCCTCTCCCCGTACGGGCCGGGGAATCCGCCGCCAACGTTCCTATTGCAGGGCTGCGCCTTTCAGGGGCTCACCCTCGTCGGGAACCGGCGCCAGCACCTTAAAGGGAGGATCGTCCAGGGGGAGAACTCCCTCCCGTTCATCGCATTCCGAATGGGGAGATACCTGAGCCGGTTCGAGGAAGGAGAAGGCACCTCCCTGATCTTCCGTGTCGGCTTCGACGATTGGCAGGGATCCGTCCAGGTGCAGGGGATCGACCTCGTCGCCGACTGATCACTTCCCGACGCAGAACCGAGAGAAGATGCGATCGAGGATCGCCTCGCTGAGATCGATCCCCTGAAGCTCGCCGCTCGCCCTGTACGCTTCACGGAGCTCCTCGGCGACCATGTCGGGGGATCCCCCTCCCTCTATCGCTCGGATCCCCCGCGATACCGCATCGTTCAGCCGCCGGAGGAGATCCCGCTCCCAGGTGTCGAGGAGGAGGATCGTATTCCGCGCTGGTAGCTTCCCTCCGATCAAAAGATCGAGGATCGTCGAGCGGAGACGATCTATCCCATCCCCTTTCTCGGCCGACACGGTGACCTTGCACCACGGGAGGGCCGGGAGATCACCGATCCGGGAAGGTAGATCGGACTTGTTCAGGACGAGGACGACGGGGATACCCCATTCCTCGGCGAGGAGCCGGCGATCCTCGTCGGCCAGCGGCTCGCTCCTATCGAGAACGAGGAGGAGGAGATCGGCGCGGTTCACCGCCTCGCGCGCCCGGACGACCCCCTCCTCCTCGACCGGACCGGTCGGCTCGCGGAGGCCGGCCGTGTCGATCAGGCGGACAGGGACGCCTCCGATCCCCGTCTCCCCCTCGACCGTATCCCGGGTCGTCCCGGGGATCGGGGTGACGATCGCCCGCCGCTCGGAGAGGATCGCATTGAGAAGGGTCGATTTCCCGACGTTCGGCCGACCGATGATCGCGACCGTCAGCCCCTCACGCACCGCCCTGCCATCCTCGGCGAGTTGCAAAAGGTCGGCTACCCGCTTAGCCATCCGGGTGAGGGGCTCAACGAGACGGGCGACGTCCGCCTCGAAATCGGGGAAATCGAGCCCCACCTCCAACTCAGCGAGGAGCCTCCCCAACCCCTCGCGGACCCCGGCGATCGCCGTCGAGAACCTACCTTCGAGCCGATCGACGGCCGCCTCCAGACCGAGGGGGGTCTTCGCCCGGACGATGTCGAGGACGGCCTGCGCCTGGTCGAGGGATATCCGGCCGTTCAGGAACGCCCGCTTCGTAAACTCCCCCGGACCGGCGGTCCTCGCCCCGCCGGCGAGGACCGCATCGAGGATGGAGCGGGTCGCAACGATCCCGCCGTGGGAGTCGATCTCGACTACGTCCTCGCGCGTGTAGCTCCTCGGGGCGCGCATCACCGCCACGAGGACCTCGTCGAGGAGACGGCCGTCGCGGAGGATGTGCCCGTAGCGGAGGGTGTGAGAGGGAACATCGGACAGGCTCACCCCGTCGGCGGGGCGGAACAACCGATCGACGATCGGGATCGAGCCCGGCCCGCTCAACCGGACGATCCCGATCCCCCCCTCCCCCAGCGGGGTGGAGAGGGCGGCGATCGTGTCACCGATCATCCGGTTCGATCACCACCCGGCGGTTCTCACCCTCGCCGACGCTGTGCGTCCGCACCCCCGGGTAGTTGGCCAACGTGACGTGAATCGTACGCCGCTCGTGCGCCGGCATCGCGTTCAACCGGACGCGCTTGTGCTCGCGGACGACGGCCTCGGCCGTCGACAGGGCGAACCGGATCAGCTCGGCCCTCCTCCGCTTCACCGCCCCGTTTATGTCGAGGACGATCTCGGCCTCCCTCCCAGTCCGCCGGCGGATAGCACCGCGGAGGAGGTGTTCGAGGGCGGTCAGCACCGGCCTCTCTTCCGGAAGGGTGAACATGCTCCCGACGAGGTTGACGTACAGCCCATCGGGCGGCTCTTCCTCGATCTCGAAGGAGACGTCCTCCTCCAGGATCGAGATGAGCTCCTTCAGATAGGCCTCGACCTCATCCTTCATCTCCATCTTCCCCTCCGTCATCGGAGTCCGAGGTGTCCCCAGCGAGGGCAGGCTGGGCCTCATCGGTCCGCGCCATCTCCCAGTTCACGATCGCCTGTTGCCCGACCTGGGCTCCGGTCGTCAACAGGTAATAGAGCCAGAGGCCGGCCGGGAACCGCCAGAGAAGGACGGCCATGAAGATTGGAAAGACGTATCCGAAGTACTTTTGCCCTCCGGTTGTCTCCCCGGTCGGTTTCGGGGTCATCAGCCATTGCTGGAGGATCATCAACCCAGTGGTCAGAATGACGAGGATGAAGTACGGGTCGGGCCTGCTCAGATCGGGGACCCAGAGGAAGCCGGGGGAGAGGTGGATCAGCTCGCCGGAGTGGAGGATCGCCCGCCAGATCAGGACGAGTATCGGAAGCTGGACGAGCATCGGTAGGCATCCCCCCATCGGGTTGACCCCCTCCTTCTTGTACAGCTCCATCATCTTCTGCTGAAGGAGCTGACGGTCGTCCTTGAACCGCTCCTGGATCCGCTTGAGCTTCGGCTGAAGCTTTTGCATCTTCGACATCGAGTGGTACTGCTTCCGCATCAACGGGAAGAGGACGATCCTCGTCAGGAGGGTGAACAGGATGATCGCCCAGCCGTAGTTCCCGGTCGCCCGGTAGAGGGTCCCGAGGAACTGGATCACCGGGATCATCAACCGCGCCCCGATGCCCGGTTCGTCGAGGGCGGCGAGCCCGGCCGCCTCCATCAGGAGGTATCTCCGCCTCCCACCGTAAAGGGAGTAATGAAAGACGCTCGTACCCTGGGCTGCTACCATCGTCACCCCGAACCGTTCGCTCCCGGCTGGGGTCCTCTCAACGAACGGGGAGACCTCCTCTCCCCGCGGGGAGAGGAAGAAGACGATCGTCTTATCCATCAGCCCGATCCCATCGAACGAGGCATATGAGCCCGGGGCGAGGACGTCGGTCAGCGGCTCGCCATCGAAAATGTAGTGGAGGCTCGGCCCGCTGTTCCTCGGGATGTGCTCGCCGAGGAGCATCGACAACTGAAGCGGCGATCCCGTCCGATTATCGACTGTGAGCTTGCACTCGATCGTGTAGATCGCATCCGGATCGATCGTATATTCCTTCGTGATCGTCGCCGTCTCGAACTCCCCTACAAAGGTGATGACGAGCGCCCCGGAATCGGTCCGCTCCGGTCCCTGGAGCGAATAGACCCCCTCCTCAAACCCCTCCCCTTGGATAGCAAACGGGAACTGCGCATCAGCCACGTACTGCCGCTCAAGCGTCTTCGGATCGGTCTTCGTCCCGGGGAGAAGCTCCACCACGGTCGATCCGTACGTGGTGAACGTGAGGAAGAGGCTCTTCATCACCCCTCCCTCCTCGGAGAAGATGTAATCAGCGAGAGGGGTTACAACCTCGATATCCGTTATGCCATCGTGCTCGTCACGGGAATAGGTGATACCACTCCCCGTCGCGGTCGACATCACCGAAACTGCGAGCAGGACAAAGAATACCGACCATACCAAACCGATACGCCGTTTTCCCACGGTGACCTCCTGAAAGGAAGGGTATCGCGGAGAAAACGGAGTTGCAACTCCGTTGAACAGGGCATTCCGATCCGATACACTCGTCCCTGTCGATGTTCACGGGGATCGTACAGGGTCTTGGAGTCCTCCGCAGGAGGAGCCCGGGTGAGGTCGAGATCGGCCTTCCATCCTCGGTGCGCGACCGTCTTGAGATCGGAGGGAGCATCGCGGTGAACGGGGTCTGCCTGACGGTGAAAGGGGTCACCGATGGATCGTTCCGAGCCGACATCTCCCCTGAGACGCTGGCGCGGACGACCCTCGGCCGGATTCGGACGGAGGAGAGGGTGAACCTCGAGCTCCCCCTCACGCTCAGCGCTCCCCTCGACGGACACCTCGTCCTCGGCCACGTCGACGCGATCGGCCGGATCGCGGCGTTCTACCGCGAGCGGGAGGGATTCGCCCTGATCGTCTCGTATCCCTCGGAGTACCGCCGATACGTGGTGGAGAAGGGATCGATCGCCGTCGATGGGATAAGCCTCACCCCGTACGCCATCGATGGGAATACGTTCCGGTGTGCCGTGATCGAGGAGACGTACGAAAGGACGAATCTGAAGGAGAGAAAGAGCGGGGATCCGGTGAACCTTGAGTTTGACATCATGGCGAAATACATCGAGGGGATGATCCGAATTGTTCATCGCGATTGAAGAGGCGATCCGGAGGTTCGCAAACGGGGAGATCCTGATCATCGTCGACGATGAGGACCGGGAGAACGAGGGGGACCTCGTCATCGCCGCCGAGCACGTGAGCCCGGAGGCGATAAACTTCATGGCGACCTACGGCCGGGGGCTGATCTGCGCCCCGATAAGCGAGTCCCGGGGACGGGAGCTGAACCTCTCCCCGATGTGTCCGGAGAACACGGCGCTGCACGGGACGCGGTTCACCGTGTCGGTCGATGCGAAGAAGGGGATCACGACCGGGATATCCGCTCACGACCGGGCCGAGACGATCCGCCTACTTGTCGATCCCTCGACCCGGCCGGACGATCTCGCCCGGCCCGGTCACGTCTTCCCGTTGATCGCGCGGGAGGGAGGGGTCCTGAAGCGGGCCGGCCACACTGAGGCGGCGGTCGATCTCTCCCGGCTCGCCGGGCTGAAGCCGGCTGCGGTCCTGTGCGAGATCTTAAACGAGGACGGGACGATGGCCCGCCTCCCCCAGCTTCTAGAGTTCGCCGAGAGACACGCCCTTTCCATTATCAGCATCGCCGATCTGATCGCCTATCGGAAGCGGACCGAGCGCCTCGTCGAGCGGGTCGCCGAGGCGAACCTCCCGACCGTCTACGGGACGTTCAGGATCATAAGCTACACGAGCCCGATCGAGGACGAGGAGCACGTCGCCCTGATCAAGGGGAAGGTTGAAGGGGAGAAGGACGTCCTCGTCCGCGTCCACTCCGAATGCCTGACCGGTGACGTCTTCGGGTCCCTGCGCTGCGACTGCGGGGAACAGCTCCACCGGGCGCTCCGGATGATCGAGAAGGAGGGGCGCGGCGTCCTTGTCTACATGCGCCAGGAAGGGAGGGGGATCGGGCTGAAGAACAAGGTCTGCGCCTATCAGCTCCAGGACAGCGGGCTCGACACGGTGGAAGCGAACGAGAAGCTCGGCTTCGGTCCCGACCTGCGCGATTACGGGATCGGGGCCCAGATCCTGTGCGACCTCGGCCTGACGACGATCCGCCTCCTCACGAACAACCCGAAGAAGATAGTCGGCCTCTCCGGGTACGGCCTGACGATCACGGAGCAGGTCCCGATCGAGATACCGCCGAACGAGTACAACCGCAACTACTTAAAGACGAAGAAGGAAAAGCTCGGGCATACGCTGACCGGGGTGTGAAGGCGTAATGGTTTAGGAGGTCAGAATGGGAAAGGTCTTCGAAGGAAAACTCGATGGGAGCGGGCTCCGCATCGGGATCGTCATAAGCCGGTTCAACGAACTGATCACCGGGCACCTCCTCTCAGGGGCCCTCGACCGCTTCCGCCGCTCGAACGTCCCTGAAGAATCCATCGACATCGCTTGGGTCCCCGGCTCGTTCGAGGTCCCGCGGGCGGCGAAGGCGCTCGCCTCCACCGGCAGGTACGACGGGATAGCAGCCCTCGCCGCCGTCATCCGGGGGGCGACCCCTCATTTCGAGTACATCGCCGCCGAGGTGAGCAAGGGGCTCGCCCGGTTGAACCTCGATTCACCCGTACCGATCGCGTTCGGGGTGATCACGGCCGACACGATCGAGCAGGCGATCGAACGAGCGGGGACGAAGGCGGGGAACAAGGGGGCCGAGGCAGCGGAGACGCTGATCGAGATGGTGAACGTCCTGCGAGAGATCGGATGAAGTACGAGCCGGTCCGGGGGATGCGCGACATCCTCCCCGACGAGGTGCGCTGGTGGCGGCTCGTCGAGGAGACGTTCCGCGAGATAGCCCGCCTGTACAACTACCGGGAGATCCGCTTCCCGATCGTCGAGGCGACCGAACTCTTCACCCGAGGGATAGGCGAGGCGACCGAGGTCGTCGGGAAGCAGATGTACACCTTCCCCGATCGGAAGGGGAGGAGCCTCACCCTCCGACCGGAGGGGACGGCGTCGGTCGCCCGCGCCTATCTGACCGGGGGACTGCAGACGGAGGACCCGTTCCAGAAGTGGTTCTACATCGGGCCGATGTTCCGCTACGAGAAGCCGCAGAAGGGGCGCTCACGTCAGTTCCATCAGTACGGGATCGAGGCGATCGGCTCGCTCGATCCGGGGCTCGATGCCGAGGTGATCGCCCTTGCCTGGTCGCTGATGAAGAGGCTCGGCTTGAGCGGCCTCAGCCTCCGGCTGAACTCGATCGGCTGCTCCGAGGACCGACTCCGCTACCGGGATGCCCTCAAGGAGCACTTTGCCGACCGGATCTCCTCGATGTGCTCCGACTGCCAGCGCCGCTATCAGGACAACCCTCTTCGCATCCTCGACTGCAAGAAGGAGACCTGCCGGCCGCATATCGAGTCGGCCCCGGCGAGCGTCGATTTTCTCTGTTCCGATTGCAAGGAGCATTTCGCAGGGGTGAGGGAACGGCTCGATCTCCTCGGGCTCGACTACGAGGTCGACTCCCAGCTGGTCAGGGGGCTCGACTACTACACCCGGACCGTCTTCGAGCTCGTCTCGGACGCCCTCGGCGCCCAGGACAGCCTCCTCGGCGGCGGGCGCTACGACGGGCTGATCGAAGCCCTCGGCGGGCCGCCGACCCCGGCGATCGGGTTCGCCGGGGGGATGGAGCGGCTCGTCATCGCCCTGCAAGGGGCCGGTATCCACCCCGATCCCGAGCGGATCGACCTGTTCATCGCAACGCTCGGCAATGAGGCCTCCCTTATCGGCCTGAAGCTCGCCGAGGGGATCCGGAGGGCCGGGTTCGCGGTCGACCTCGATCATCGGAGAAGATCGCTCCGCAAGCAGCTCACCCTGGCGAACAGGCTGGGGGCGTCCTTCCTCCTCGTCGTGGGGGAGGAGGAACTCAACTCAGGGAAGGGGAGGCTGAAGGACCTCTCGACAGGGAGGGAGGAGGAGGTCGAGCTGACCGTCGCCGGGATCAACGCTAAACTCGAGGGGAGAACGCCTTATCATGGAGGGGACGATGGAGCTTAGACTCGTTAAAATCGAGAACCCGGACGGGCTCAACCTGATCATCGGGCAATCCCACTTCATAAAGACGGTCGAGGACCTGCACGAGGCGCTCGTCACGAGCGTCCCGGGGATTAGGTTCGGCCTCGCGTTCAACGAGGCATCCGGCCCGTGCCTCATCCGTCACTCCGGGACGGACGAAAACCTCGAGGAGCTGGCAATCCGGAATGCAAAAGCGATCGGGGCCGGCCACGCGTTCATCGTCTTTCTGAAGGGCGCATTCCCGATCAACGTATTGCACGCGGTAAAGCGCGTCCCCGAGGTCTGCCGGATATTCTGTGCTACCGCCAACCCGCTTCAAGTTTTGATCGCCGAGACGGAGCAGGGGCGCGGAATCCTCGGGGTGATCGACGGATCCTCCCCCAAGGGGACGGAGGGAGAGGCCGATATCGAGGAGAGGAAGGGGTTCCTCCGGAAGATCGGATACAAGCTGTAAACCTGATCCTTAGTTGACTCCGAGCGGAAAAAGCTGTACCTTATTCCCATCGACCGGTCGCAAACGACCGACCAGGAGGTCGCTGCCGATGAGAAGGATTAGTAAGCTCTAGAACCGAACGGTTCTCCATCCGGTGAGGAGACTCACCGCCCATTGTCGGCCGGTCATTCCCAGGTTTTTTCATCTAAATAAGGAGCTATCATGAGCACGCGCCCACTCGAGATCGAGGGCGTGCACAAGTCCTTCACCCGGAGAGGGCGGGCGAAGTCGAGCAGGCCATTTCGCAGGAAAAAGCTGGAGAAGGTCGTCGCCCTGCGCGGGATCGACCTTACGATCGAACAGGGGGAGGTGTTCGGCGTCCTCGGCCCGAATGGGTCGGGAAAGTCGACGCTGATCCGGCTCGTCTCGACCCTCCTCCTCCCAGATGAAGGGAAGATCCGCGTCTTCGGCCACGACGTCGAGCACGAGCCGTTCGCCGTCAAGCGGCTGATCAACCGCGTCTCAGTCGACGCCGCGTTCTTTAAGAAGTTCTCGCCGATCGAGAACCTCCTCTACGCCGCCCGCCTGTACGGCCTGAGCGCAAGAGAGGCGAGGAAGGAGATGAGAAGGATCATGAAGCGGCTCGGGCTGAAGGAGGAGACGTTCAATCAGCCGATGGAACAGATGTCGCGCGGGATGCAGCAGAAGGTCGCCGTCGCACGTGGGCTTCTCACCTCCCCGACCCTCCTCCTCCTCGATGAGCCGACGACAGGGCTCGATCCTCACTCGAAGCGGGACGTACAGAGGTTCGTCCGGGAGATCCGCGACATCCACGATACGACCGTCCTTTTGACGACGCACGACATGGAGGAGGCCGACCGGATCTGCGACCGGATCGCGATCATCGACGAGGGGAGGATCGTCGCCCTCGACACCCCGGAGGGGCTGAAGGGGAGAATCCCGGGATCGAACGGGAAGAGAACGACGCTCGAGGACGTCTTCCTCCAGCTTACCGGGCACAGATTGGAAGAGGAGAAAGAAGAATGAACCGACTGATACGGGAGATGCGTGGGGCGTACGCGTTCGTCGAGAGGAACTTCAACCTGATCAAGCGTTATTGGGGGTGGGAGATCGTCTGGCTGATCTACTCCCTCGTCAACTCCCTCGCCGTCACCTACATCGGCGCTGGGATGGAGCGGATCAGCGGCCAGTCGCTCGACACGGAGTACCTGATCACGTACCTCCTCGTCGGAACTCTGATCTGGCAGTATCTATCGGTGATCTTCTACTCGATCAGCGAGATGATCGCCTGGGAGCGCTGGGAGGGGACGATCGAGTACACGTTCATGGCCCCTGTCTCGCGGTCGACCCACCTCGTGGGAACGACCCTGTTCGCGATCGGTTACGGGATCATAAGGACGCTGATCATCCTCGCCATCGTCGCCTCCTTCTTCCACCTCGACCTTCGCGGGGCGAACCTCCCAGGGGCGGTCCTCCTCCTCCTGGCGGGGAGCGTGTCGTTCGTCGGACTCGGGATCCTCGCCGCCGTCTTACCCCTCCTCTACCCGGAGAGGGGGGCGCAGATGACGAACGCCGCCGCCGCCATCCTCCTCCTCATCTCCGGGGTCTACTATCCGGTGGCGACCCTCCCCGGATGGCTGCAGAGGATCGCCGCCGGATCCCCTGCCACGTACGTGATCGAGGGGATGCGCGGCTGCCTCCTCCGAGGGGAACCGACGGCGACCCTCCTCCCGACGGTCTTCATGCTGATCGGGACCGGTCTTGTGATCATCATGATCGGGCTTCTCGTCTTCCGGCACGTGGAGGCGTATGCAAAGCGGGCAGGGAGGCTGAAGCGAAGCGGATAAATGATGAAGGCGCGGGAAATCCCGCGCCTCCATACCCCTCCTATACGCTGAAGCCTACAGGTGCTCTTCTACCTCTTCCAGGAATTCCGCCGCCTTTTCCTGTGATATCGCGTTGTACAGCGGATACTTCTCTCCCACCGGCTCTGCCAGGACCTCATCGAGGATCCGCTTCGCATCCTCCCACATCCCCTTCTCCATCAGGTAGTACTGGACGAAGAAGAGGCGGTTCTCGAAGTACTCGTCCGCCGCTGGGTCGACCGGGCCGAAGTCCGGGCAGTCGTTGCACTCAGCACAGATCTCCGGCTCGTTGACGACCTTGCAGAAGTAGCCGAGGGACTTGTTGAAGTTCTTGCTGTAGTGAACGAGGATCCCCAACCTTGGAAGCCCTCCCCAAAACGCGCCGAGCGCCCGGTAAGAGCCGTAGTTCATGTATGTGTCATCCAGTTCCAGACAGCGAAGGTACATGACTTCGGTCTGATCCGGGATCTTGGCAAAGACAGCCTTGACCTTGTTGAACTCCGCCACTCTGAGCCAGTTCGCCCCCGTCCAGTAGAGGGCCGCTATGTCGGTCTCTTGCTTGACGGCGTCGATGAACCGGCCGATGTCCTTTGTCGGAGACCCCTCTATCTCAGCGAACGTCGGATCCATCCGGAGGCTCTTCATCCCCCAGTTCTTCCCCTTTACGTAGGTCGATTCCTCTTCCTCCTCGCCGGAGAGGAACGCATCGGCCAACGTGTAGTAGGCCTGGGAGAGCTTGTTTAGAAGATCCTTGTTCGCTGGATCGACGTAGAAATCGTTGACCGCCAGTTCATCGAGTTGATCGAGATCCTCTGGAACCCCCAAAGTAGCCAGGAATGCCGCGATCGCTCCCTCAAGCTGGGCGCGCCCCTCGTCATTGTATTGGACCATGATGTCGCTACCTGAGAACAGGGCGAGAGCCTCGTCGAGGGTCATCGCACACGCTATGATGCCGAACCCCACAAGCAGCACAAGCGCCAACGGTATGAGCTTTCTCATCTTCCTCAACCTCCTAATCGGTCGTTGACCGGACTATACCGGAATAGGGTTAGACCGACAAACCCCGAGCTGGAGGGAGGAATCTGGACGAACGATGATCCCCTGGTTATAGTTCGCTCGCATCCGAGCTAAAAAGGAGGAACGAATGGCTAACCCAACCGTCAACAAGGACCTGTGCGTAGGGTGTGCCATCTGCACCCAGGTCTGCTCAGACGTGTTCGAGCTGGGAGCGGACGGCAAGGCAGAGGTGAAGGCCGGCGCCGACCTGAACGCCGCCTGCATCCAGGATGCCGCCGATCAGTGTCCGGTCGGCGCGATCACCACATAGGCGAGAAGGGCGCGGAGGAGAACCTTCCTCCGCGCCCTTCCCCCTTCGAATAACCTGTTTACCAATTGTCCCCTCACCGACAGGTTGATAGGATATACGCCGGTGGAATGCGTTGAGTGAGCGGAAGATCGGGCTTGTCCTATCGAGCGGCGGAGCACGGGGGACGGCGCATATCGGGGTCCTCAAGGTCCTCGAGGAAAACGGGATCGTCCCCGACGTCATCGCCGGCTCGAGCATGGGAGCCCAGGTCGGCGGAGCGTACGCCGCCGGGGTGGCGATCGACGAGATGGAGGCCCACTGGCGTTCCAGCTCGTGGAAGCGGGTGGCGAAGACCCTGTTCCCGACAATCCCTTGGTCGGGATGGAGCTCCGGGCGTGAGGTGACGCGCTTCCTCCGCGACCTGTTCGGCGACCGGAGGATCGAGGACCTCCCGATCCCATACGCCGCCGTGGCGACCGACCTCGAGACAGGAGAGGCGTTCCCGATAACATCAGGCCCGCTCGCCCAAGCAATCCGGGCGAGCCTCTCCGTCCCCGGGCTGTTCGTCCCGGCCTGGTTCGAAGGCCGGCTCCTGATCGACGGGGGGGTGACCAATCCCCTACCTATCGACGTCGCCCGCTCCCTCGGAGCCGACGTGGTGATCGCCGTCGACGTCCTCGTCGAGCCGGGCGAGGTCAGGCTAGCGGGGATCTCCTCCCCTTCATCAGGGAAGATCCTCGGCTTCATAAGCGGGGGTGGTTCGGAGGAGAGGAGGTTCTATCCGAGCGTCTTCTCCGTCCTCTTCCAGATGTCGACCGTCTTCCAGAAGAGGATCTTAAACCTCCTCCTCCAATCGAACCCGCCCGACGTCCTGATCCGCCCGGATTTCTCCGTTGACCCTCCCTCCTACAGCGATCCCGGCAGGGGGATCGAGGCGGGGGAGGAGGCGGCCCAGCGGGCCCTACCCGCAATCCGCCGCGCCGTCTCAGGGGCGTAGAGCGGTTGGACGAGAGAGGGCGCCTCTTTCCGGTCAGGATCGCCATCGGGGTAATCGCCGTCTCATTCGGTTCGATACTCGTCCGGCTCGCCGGAGAGGCCTCCCCGCTCGCCATAGCCGGATGGCGGCTCGGGCTCGCCGCCGTCTTCCTCCTCCCGATCGTTGCACTTCACGGCAACCTAAGAAGGATCGACAGACGGATCCTCCTCCTGGCGATCGGGAGCGGCTGCGCCCTCTCCCTTCACTTCATCCTCTGGATCTCATCGCTTGAGTACACGAGCGTGTCGAGCTCCGTCCTCTTCGTGACGACGCATCCGATGTTCGTCGGGATCGGATCCCATTTCCTATTGAAGGAACGGGTCGGCCGGAGGCTCGTAGCGGGGATCGCCCTATCGATAATCGGTGGGATCATCATCGGCTGGGGTGACCTGAGAATCGGCGGGAGGGCGGTTTACGGCGACCTCCTCGCCATCGGCGGGGGGCTCGCTGCCGCCATCTACTTCCTGATCGGCCGAACCGTAAGGAAAGGGTCGAACCTGATCGACTACATCGCGATCGCTTACGGAACGGCCGCTGCGATCGTCCTTCTGAGCTGCGCCGCCACCGGGGCCCGCCTCACCGGGTTCTCACACCAAACCTATCTCTATCTTTTCCTACTCGCCATCGGGCCACAGCTGATCGGGCATACGACGTTTAATTGGGCGCTCAAACACCTATCGGCAGCGAAGGTCTCCGTCGTCATCCTCGGCGAGCCGGTCGGGGCGACCATCCTCGCTATCCTATTCTTCCGGGAGGTCCCGGGATGGTTGAACGGGATCGGCGCTGTGATCATACTCGTCGGGATCTATCTCAGCCTGCGAAGCGAGGAGGGTCAGAATGGGTGAGGGAAGCGGTCGGGCAAAGATCGAGTGGGCGCAGGGGCATATGCCCCTCCTCAGTCGACTGAAGGAAAGGTTCGTGGAGGAACGCCCGTTCTCAGGGTACCGGATCGGGATGAGCATCCACCTCGAGGCGAAGACCGCCTGCCTGGCGATCCTCCTCCGCGACGGGGGAGGGGAGGTATCGGTGACCGGGAGCAACCCCCTATCGACCCAGGACGACGTCGCCTCGGCCCTCGCTGAGGAGGAAGGGATCTCCGTCCACGCCCGGCACGGCGTCTCGGAGCGGGAATACGTCTCTCACCTTGAGAGGGTCATCTCCGCCTCGCCGGAATTGATCCTCGACGACGGGGGAGATCTCGTCCACCTCCTTCATGAGGGGGATCCGACCGGGGTGCTCGGGGGGTGCGAGGAGACGACGACCGGCGTGATCCGCCTGCGGAGGCTGGCGAAGGAGGGAAGGCTCCGCTTCCCGATGTTCGCGGTGAACGACGCCAGGATGAAGTACCTGTTCGACAACCGCTACGGGACGGGTCAATCGGTCTGGGATGCGATAATGCGAAGGACGAACCTCCTCCTCGCCGGGAAGTCGGTGCTCGTCGCCGGCTACGGCTGGTGCGGCCGCGGGATCGCCTCCCGCGCCCGTGGGCTGGGGGCGAGGGTGACGGTCGCCGAGATAGACCCGGTGAGGGCGATCGAGGCGTGGATGGACGGGTTCCGCGTCTCCCCGTTACAAGAGGCGATCGGCGAAGCGAACATCGTGGTCACAGCGACCGGCTGCACCGCCGTCGTAGACGAGGATGGACTCAGACGGGCGAAGGACGGGGTCATCCTCGCCAACGCCGGGCACTTCAACGTCGAGATCGACGTCGAATCCCTGGAGCGGATCTCCCACTCGAAGCGGGTCGTACGGGAAGGGATCGAGGAGTACACGCTCGCCGACGGCCGTCGGATCTACCTCCTCGGCGAGGGGCGCCTCGTCAACCTCGCGCTCGGAGACGGGCACCCGGTCGAGATCATGGACATCTCGTTCACCGTCCAGGCGCTGACCCTCCGCCATCTGGTGAAGGAGGGACCGTTCCGGCCCGGCCTCCACCCTGTCCCAGAAGAGATCGACGAGGAGATAGCCCGGATGAAGCTCGCCTCCCTCGGCGTCTCGATCGATTCCCTCACCGAGGAGCAGCGCGCCTACATTGGCCGTAACGGGTGAGCCCGTCTACCGCAGAGGAGAAAAACAAGGTACAATACCGGATCGGAGGTTGATGGTGAACAGGTCAAGGACAAGAAGAGCGCTGATCATCGCAATCCCGGTGATCGCCCTCGTCATCGCGATCGGGGTCGGCGGAAGCCAACAGACGGGAGACGACCTGTTCGCACCGGTATACCAGATCTATCAGTACATCAAAAGCTACTTCTACAAGCCCGAGTTGATCGACGATCAGAAGGCCCTGTACGGGGCGATGAAAGGGGTCGTCGAACAGCTCGGCGATCCGTACAGCGAGTTCCTCGATCCCGAGGAGAGGGAGCTGTTCGATGAGGCACTGGAAGGGGAGTTCACCGGCGTCGGGATCGAGATCACGATCGTCGATAATGTGCTGACGGTCATCACGCCCCTCGTCGGGACGCCGGCGGAGGCGGCCGGTGTCCTCGCCGGCGACCGGATCCTTCAGATCGACGGTGAATCGACGGAAGGGATAACGCTCACCGAGGCGGCGTACCGGATCCGCGGTGAGGAGGGGACGACCGTCGTGTTGACCGTGCGGCACGAGGACGGGACGGTGGAGGATATCCCGATCGTCCGCGCGAAGATCGAGATCGCGTCCGTGGAGAGCGAGCCCCTCTCCGACGGGAGGATCGGCTACATAAGGATCTTCCGGTTCGAATCCGACACCGTCTCCGAGCTCGATCGCGCCATCAACTCGCTCGACCTCGAAAACCTCACCGGGCTGATCCTCGACCTGCGGAACGACCCGGGCGGGTACGTCCCGACGGCAGTCGAGGTCGCGAAGAGGTTCATCGACGACGGGATCATCGTGATAATGAAGGATCGGGTGAGCGGTGAGCGGAAGTACTACTCGCACGGAAACTCGGTCCCGAACGTCCCGCTCGCCGTCCTGATCAACCGGGGTACGGCGAGCGCATCGGAGATCGTCGCAGGCGCGATCCGGGACAACGGGATGGGGATCCTGATCGGGGAGAAATCGTTCGGCAAAGGGGTCTACCAGTCGTTCATCGACTTCCCCGACGGATCGGCGCTGAAGATCACCTCGGGGGAGTACTTCACCCCCCGCGGAGATGTGGTGAACGGAATCGGCCTGTCCCCTGACATCGAGGTCGACGAGGACACCGATCCGATCGACGTCGCGAAGTCATGGATCGAGGCCCACGCCGGGGTCGAGATGCCGATCGACCTCGACGAAGAGAGCGGATGAAGCTCTCCGTCCTCGGAGCGGGGGGGTGGGGGACAGCGATAGCCCGCCTCCTTGCGAACAGCTCGCACGAGACTCTCCTGTGGGCGCGCAATCCTAAGAGGGCGGAGAAGATCGCCCGAACCCGCGAGAACAAGAGGTACCTCCCCGGCGTATCCCTCCCTTTCAGCCTCAAGGTGACGGCGGATTTGGAAGAGGCGCTCAAGGTAGATGCGATCTTCCTTGCTGTGCCGTCGTTTGCAATGGCCGAGCTCCTTGAGAGGCTCGCCGGTTTCAGGAAGCTACCGAAGACGGTGATCAACCTCGCCAAAGGGCTCGACCGCGCCTCCCGCCGGACGATGTCCGAGCTGATCGAGGAGCATCTCCCCGGGGTAGCGGCATTCACCCTCTCCGGCCCGAGCCACGCCGAGGAGGTCGGGAGGGACATGCCGACCGCGGTCGTACTCGCCGGGCGGGACCTGAAGCTCGGATCCTCCCTTCAGCACGCGATCGCGACCCCCCGCTTCCGGGTCTATCTCTCCGATGACATCCGCGGGGTCGAGCTCTGCGGAACGGTGAAGAACATCATCGCGATCGCAAGCGGCATCTCGGACGGGTTGGGGTACGGGGACAACAGCCGCGGCGCGCTGATCACCCGCGGACTGACGGAGATGTCCCGATTCGGGGAGCACCTATCGATCAAGAAGGAGACCCTGTTCGGCCTCTCCGGCCTCGGCGACCTCGTGGCGACGTGCACGAGCGAGCACAGCCGGAACCGTTACGTCGGCTACCGCCTCGGGAAGGGGGAGAGGATCGAGGATATCCTGAGCGGGATGAATATGGTCGCCGAAGGGGTCTACGCCACCCGGATCGTCCATGCGATGGCGAAGGAGCGGAAGATCGAGATGCCGATCACCGAAGCGGTGCACGCCCTCTTGACCGGGAGGGCCGATCCGCTCAGCCTGGTCGATAGGATCATGACCCGTTCCCCGAAGCGGGAGGGATTCTCATAGGATGGACCGGTATCACGTGATCGTGATCGGGGGAGGCCCGATCGGCGCGGCCGCCGCACGCGAGGCGGCGAGATCCGGGGCGCGGACCCTCCTCGTCGAGCGGAGAAAGAGGATGGAAGGGCCGGTCCCCTGCACAGGCCTGGTCAGCCCACGCACCCTCCCCACCCTCGGGGGATCATCGAAATCGATCATCCGGGAGATCCGCGCGGTGACGGCGCACGCCCCGGATGGAAGTCGCCTTCACCTCCGGAGCGATGAGACGAAAGGGCTTGTCATCGACCGACCATCCCTCGAAATGGAGCTCCTTGAGGCCGCCCGCTCGGCCGGGGCCGAGATCCTGTTGGGAACGAAGGCCGATGTCAAAAGGGAGGGTGAGATAACCCTCGTCTCCGAGTCGGGGGAAGAGCGGTTGGAGGCGGATGTGATAATCGGGGCGGATGGATCGAAAAGCAGGATCGCCTCCGAATTCGGGCTCACTTGTGATCAGCCGCCGCTTTCGGCCGCCCAGGCGGTGATCGAGGCCGAACCGGAAGAGGAGGATAGGGTCGAGGTCTACTTCGGCCGGACCGTCGCCCCCGGTTTCTTCGGCTGGGCCGTCCCGGCCGAGCGCAACCGGGTCAGGGTCGGCGTCGCTATCACAGCAGGTATTGACCCGAAACCGTTCCTCGATCGGCTCCTCGCCGTTCATTTCCCGACAAGCCGGGTCGTCTCCCGCGCCTTCGGCCTCATCCCCTCCCGCCCGGTCGATCGCTCGATCGCCGATCGGGTCATCCTCGTCGGCGACGCCGCCGGTCAGGTGAAGCCCCTATCCGGAGGGGGTCTTTACACCGGCGGGATCTGCGCCCGGATCGCGGGGAGGATCGCCGCCGAAGCCGCCCTCTCCGGCCGGAGCGACCGGGAATCCCTGATCGAATACGAGACCGAATGGCAGGGGGCGATCGGATCCGAGATCCGGTTCGGGCTCGCCGCCCGGGAGGCCCTCCTCCCCCTCGACGATCGAGGGATCAACGCCCTCTTCTCCTCCATCGACGATCCCGACCTACTCCGGTTCATCGCAGAATCAGGCGACATCGACCGGCCGAGCCTGCTCATCCCCGCGCTCATCCGCCGCCCTCACCTGTGGGAGCTGGTCCTTCAGATCGCAAGGATCATGGAGGAGTATAAGGAGAAGGAGGACGTCCGGCCGCTTGGTCAGGGTCTGAATGCCGACCTATAATCTTCTGACAATGGCAAAGAAAAGAGGGAAGAAAGGGGAGAGGAGGAACGAGCGGATCCCGTGGGAGCGGATACTCGTCTATGGGATAGCGTTCATCGTATTCGCCATCCCCTTGTTCATCTGGCCGGGGATCACGGAGTACGGCTACGGAAAGTCGATCGTCGGATTGATCGCGATATCCCTCCTTTCGATCCTATGGGGGGTCTCGGCCTGGGAGAGGAAGGCCTGGTCGATCCGGATCCCGTGGATCATATTCCCCGTCCTCGGGTTCGTCATCGCCTCCCTGTTCTCGCTCCTCAGCGCGACAAACGGGAGGGTCGTGGTGCAGAGCCTCGTCCTCGTCGTCTTCTTCTTCCAGCTTTTTTTAATCATCGCAAACGTCGTCCGCGAGAAGAAGGACGTAAACCTGATCCTGTTCTCGCTCCTCGCATCCGGCTTCCTCGCCGCCCTGTATGGGATGCTGCAATACCTCGGCGTCATGCGCGGGACGGTGATCGGCGGATCGGGGCTGGGGAACATCATCTCCACGATGGGGAACCGGAACTACCTCGGCGGTTTCCTCGCCTACATCCTATTCCCGGCCGTCGTCCTGATCGTACGCCTCCGCTCGCGGTCGCTCCGCGCGCTGGCGATCCTCCTGATCGCGTTCTCGTTCGGGATGACGATGATGGTCCACCAGATGGGGGTGGTGGTGGCGCTGATCGTCGCAGCGGTCGCGCTGATCATCGGCCTTCTCATATTCCGACCGGTCGAGCCGATCCGGAAGAATCGCGGATGGCTGATCGCCCTCGGGCTGGCGCTCGTCATCACGTTCCTGATCGAGGCCCCAGCAGGGCCGCTGAACTCGGTCGTCGGTCTGTCGGCCGATAGCTGGATCGGGCGGATATGGGCGGCGAGCTCGGGGAAGACCCGCTCGTGGGACTGGTGGGTCGGCTGGGAGATGTTCAAGGATCATCCCCTGACCGGGGTCGGCCTCGGAAACTACAAGCTCAACTTCATCCCGTACAAGGCGAAGTTCCTCGCCACCCCGCGGGGGGAGGGATATAACTTCTACATCCCGCGGGCGGCGCAGGCGCACAACGAATACGTGCAGATCATAGCCGAGCTTGGAATCCTCGGCCTGATCGCGCTTCTATCCCTCATCGTCATCCTCCCGCTCTCCGTCTGGAGGAGGCTGCGGAGAAACGCCGATGAAGGGGACCGGTTCGACCTTATCCTCCTCGCTTGCGGGATGGTCGCCTTCCTCGTCCACGCCCTCGTCAGCTTCCCCGCCCATCTACCGGCGTCGAGCCTCGCCGTCCTCGTCGCCGGCGGGCTCCTCTTCTCCCGCGCCTACGGGGAGGAGGCGACGGCGAAGCTCTCCCTCTCCGGCTGGGGGATGAAGTCGGCGCTCGCAGCGGTCACAGTGATTGGCATCGTCGTATCGGTCATCGCCGGCCGGGACCTTCAGGCGAACGTCCTCATGGGTAAAGGGATCGAGCAACTCCAGCTGGGGAATATCCAGAAGGCCGAAGAGACGCTGAAACGGAGCGTGAGGCTAGACTTCGCGCCGCGACAGACCTACTACTATCTCGCCGCAGCACAGGCGAAGCTCGGAAAGTACGACGAGGCCCTCTCGAACTACGAGCGCTGCCTCACCCGGTTCGTCGACGAACAGGTCTACCTCATGTACGCCGACCTCGCGACGACGCTCGGAAAGACCGAGGAGGCAAGCGGTGCCCTCGAGCTTCTCCTTGAATCCCATCCGAGCCGGGAGATCGAGACGAGGGCCCGCTACATCGAGGCGAATATCGCCCTCAAGGAGAGGGACTATTCAAGAGCGATCGACATCCTCGAGCGGCTGATAGAGGACGCCCCGAATTTCGAGCTCGCCTACATCGGCCTCGGGAACATCTTCTTAGCGAGGGGGATGCCGGTGAACGCTCGGAGTGCATTCGAGGAGGGGCTCGCCGTCATCGAGAAGCGCCTGGCGGCGGCCGAGCGGAGGCTTTCAGGGGCGAGGCAGATGTCGACGGAGACCTACGGGCAGCTCCGCCAGACGATCGAGACCCTGAGGAAGGAGCGGGACTACATAACCGCCCAGCTTAAGAAGCTTCCGGGGGCGGAATCGAACCCGTCTCCTTGAAGCCCGATTCAGCCGTTCCTATACTGACTGCGTGATCGAAAATGGCGATTGATACGATCCGCCGCACCGTCGACTTCCTGTTCGGCCAGACGAACGCGCAGCAGCTGAAGCGGCTCGAACGCGAGCTCCAAGAGATCAACGCGCTCGAGAAGGGAATAAGCTCGCTGAGCGATCAGGCCCTACGGGCGAAGACGGATGAGTTCAAGCTCAGGCTGAAGCGCGGCGAATCGAAGCTCGATATCCGGCCCGAAGCGTACGCCGTCGTCCGCGAGGTCGCGAAGAGGACGGTCGGGATGCGGCCGTTCGATGTGCAGATCCTCGGTGCCCTCGCCCTCGACAACCGCCGGATCGCGGAGATGCAGACCGGTGAGGGTAAGACCCTCGTCGCCACCCTACCGGCCTATCTGAACGCCCTCGTCGGGAAGGTACACGTCGTCACGGTCAACGACTACCTCGCCCGCCGCGACCGGGAGTGGATGGGGCCGATATACGAGTTCCTCGGGCTCTCCGTCGGCCTCCTCCAGGAGGACACCCCCCCGGACGAGCGGAAGGAGGCGTATCGGGCGGACATAACCTACGGGACGAACAACCAGTTCGGGTTCGACTACCTCCGCGACAACATGGTCCTCTCCGCCGATCAGAAGGTGCAGGGGCCGCTCGACTTCGCCATCATCGACGAGATCGACAACATCCTGATCGACGAGGCACGGACCCCTCTCATCATCTCCGGCTCGACGGCCGAGTCGATCGACCTCTACCGAAAGTTCGCATCACTCGCCCGCCGGTTCCGGAAGGACGAGGACTTCGAGATCGACGAGGAGGCACGCCGGCTGACCCTGACCGACGCAGGGATCCACAAGGCGGAAGAGGCGCTGAACGTCGACAACCTGTTCACACCCGAGCATCAGGAGACCCTCCACTACCTCGAGAACGCGCTCCGCGCCCTGCACATGTTCCACAAGGAACAGCACTACATCGTCAAGGACGGACGGGTGATGATCGTCGATGAGTTCACCGGCCGGCTGATGCCGGACCGCCGCTACTCCGACGGCCTCCACCAGGCGCTCGAGGCGAAGGAGGGCCTGACCGTTCAGCGCGAGTCTCAGACCCTGGCGCAGATCACGCTCCAGCACTACTTCCAGCTGTACAAGGGCCTGTGCGGAATGACCGGAACGGCGAAGACGGAGGAGGAGGAGTTCAAGGAGATCTACGGGCTCCCGGTCCTCGTCATCCCGACGAACAAGCCGCTCCGCCGCGATGCGAAGCCGGACCTCATCTTCAGGACCCGCAAGGCGAAGTTCGAGGCGATCGCCGAGGAGGTCGAACGGCTTCACAAGGAGGGGCGGCCGGTCTTGATCGGGACGAACTCGATCGAAAAATCGGAGTATCTCTCGAAGCTTCTGAAGAAGCGGGGGCTGTCCCACCACGTCCTGAACGCCAAGTACCACGAGAAGGAGGCGGAGATCGTCGCCCAGGCCGGCCAGAGGGGAGCGATAACGGTGGCGACGAACATGGCCGGGAGGGGGACTGACATCAAGCTCGGTGAAGGGGTGGCGGAGCTCGGCGGGCTGCACGTCATCGGGTGTCAGCGCCACGAGTCGAGAAGGATCGACAACCAGCTGATCGGCCGCGCCGGAAGGCAGGGGGATCCCGGCTCGTCGCAGTTCTACCTCTCGCTCGAGGACGACCTCCTCCGGATCTTCGGCGGGGATCGGATCGGCCCGCTGATGGACCGATTCGGGATGAAGGAGGGGGAGGCGATCGAGCACAACCTGTTGACGAGCGCGATCCGCCGGGCACAGAAGCGGGTCGAGGGGAGGAACTTCGAGATCAGAAAGAGGCTCCTCGAGTTCGACCTCGTCCTCGCCAAGCAGCGTCAGGCGATCTACTCCCTTCGCGACCGCTTCCTCCTCCCTTCCTCCCCGGAAGAGGAGATCCCGGAGGAGGAGCAAGAGAACCTCGATCAATACCTTCATGATCTATTCGAGGAGATCGCCGAGAACCTCGTCAACGCCTACGCAGCGCCTAACGCTCCGCGGGACTCCTGGAACATCAGTGGCCTTGCGCGGGAGCTCTCGACGTACGGTCCGATCGCTTCGTCAAGCCTGGAGAGGAAGGATCATGGCGGGCTGATCGAGACCGCGGTCGGTCACCTGAAAGCCGCCCTTGCAGCGCAGAAGGAACGGATCGGAAAGCCGTTCCCCTTGATCGCCCGCTATGTCATCCTGACCACCCTCGACGAGGCGTGGCGGACGCACCTGTACAACCTCGACGATCTGAAAGGGGGGATCGGCTGGACCGCCTACGCCGGGACCGACCCGCTCGTCGCGTTCAAGCGGGAATCGTTCGCCATGTTCCAGGAGATGCTCGCCCACACCGCGGAGAAGATCGTCCGGATCCTCTTAAACCCGAGGCTTACCGTCAAGCCAGCCGGTTCACCGACCAGGCCGCAGCGGAAGATCGACTACCTCCACCTCCAGGGGGAGAGGCCGGGACCGACCCCGGAGAGGCCGAGGCCCCGTCGCCCGGTCAAGGTCGGGAAGAAGCCAGGTCGGAACGACCCCTGCCCGTGCGGATCGGGGAAGAAGTACAAGAACTGCTGCGGTCGGAATCAATAGCCGACCCCGAGGAGGAGCTCATCGTCGACGATGTGCCTCCGGGAGAAGAGATCGACGAGGTCGCTCACCGTCGCAGATCTCTTCTCCTCGCCGGCGAGCGAGTAGACGATCCTCCCCTTGTGCATCATGACGAGCCGGTCCCCCCAGGCGATCGCCTGCTCCATGTTGTGGGTGACCATGATCGTCGTCAGAGAGGCCTCCGCCACGAGCTCACCGGTCATCTTCGTTATCGCCGCCGCATTCGCCGGATCGAGGGCCGCGGTATGCTCATCCAGCAGGAGGAGGTCGGGTAGGGCGAGGGTGACCATTGCCACCGTCAGGGCCTGCCTCTCCCCGCCGGACAGGGTGGATACGGGGTCGTTAAGCCTCCCCTCGAGCCCCATCCCGAGCCTCTCCATCAGCCTGCGCATCTCCCTCAGGCGGCCGGTCGTTATCGCCCGCCTGAGCCGGCGGCCCGAGCGCTTCATCGCGATGGCGAGGTTCTCCGCGACCGTCATCGATGGGACCGTACCGGCGACCGGATCCTGAACGATCCGACCGATCCAGCGAGCACGCCGGTACGCCGGAACCCCGGTCACATCGCGATCACCGAGGAGGATCCTCCCCGACGTCGGGGGGAAGCTCCCCGCGATCAGGTTGAGGAGCGTGCTCTTCCCGGCGCCGTTCGACCCGATCACGGTGAGGAAGTCACCCCGCTTGAGGTGAAGGTCGATCTCGCGGAGGGCGTGGACCCGTTCGCCCCCCGTCCCGAACGTCTTCGATACCCCTAAGAGCCTCAACATGCGCGCACCCTCCTCTGCCTGCGATCGCGCAGGTAGGGGGCGACGAGGGCGAGGATCACGATCAGCGAGGTGATTAGCTTGAGATCGCTCGCCTCGAATCCGACCACGTATCCGTAGCGGAGCGCGAGGACGACGGCGAGGCGGTAGACGATCGACCCGAGGAGGACGCTCGTCGTCATCCATCCCACCCTCCGCGAGCGGATCAGGGCCCCGCCGATGATCACCGCAGCGAGCCCGGTGACGATCGTCCCGATCCCCATCCCGACATCGGCGAATCCGCTGTACTGGGCGACGAGCCCCCCCGACAGGGCGACGAGCCCGTTCGCCAGGGAGAGCCCAACGAGCTTCATCGTAGCGGTGTTCACCCCATGGGCGGTGATCATACCCTCGCTCTCACCGGTGGCGCGGAGGGCGAACCCGATCTCCGTCCGGAGGAACGAGTCGAGGACGGCCTTGACCGCGAAGGTGATGAGGGCGATGAAGGCGACGACCGCCATCCCGCCGAGCGGCGACCACGCCGCCGCGATCAGCCGCGTCGCCGTCGGGACCCGGAGGAGCGAGATGTTCGGCCGCCCCATGATCCTCAGGTTGATCGAGTAGAGCATGATCATCGTCAACACCCCGGCAAGGAGGTCCTTGATCCCAAGCTTCGTGTTCAGGATTCCGGTCACCATCCCGGCGAACATCCCGGCGATGAAGGCAAGCGGCAGGACGGTGAACGGGTCGATACCGAACCGTTTCAACAGGATCGAAGCGATGGCCGCTCCGGTGACGAAGCTTCCGTCGACCGTCAGATCCGGGAAGTCCAGGATCCGATAGGTAAGGAACACACCGAGGGCAGCAATACCGTAGGCCAGGCCCTGTTCGAGTGCATGAAATAGGAGAGCAGCCATCGCTTCCCCTTCCTAGTCCTTCCTCTCCCAGATCACACCGCCGTAGAGGATCGCCGATGCCTGATCGATCACGCTTTGCGGGAAGCGGAGACCGATCCGGGCCGCTTCGTCGAGGTTCAGCTCGACCTCGGCGGTCGACTGATACGTCACCGGGATCTCGTCCGGGCTGGTCCCGGAGAGGACCTTAAGGACGATCTCCCCCACCGTCAGTCCGTGCTCGTAATAGTCGAACCCGGCGACGAGGGTCGCGTTCGGAAGGCTCGTCGGATCGGCCATCAGGAACGGGACACCCGCCTCCTGCGACGCCGCGAGGACGGAGTCGATCGCGGAGACGACGGTGTTGTCGGTCGTCACGTAGAACGCATCGACCCTCCCCACCAGCGACTGGGCCGCGATCGGGACGTTAGCCGTCGAATCCGCCGTCGCCGTGACGATCTGAAGGCCAAGATCCGGGGCCGCCGCCTTCGCCATGTCCGTCAGGATCGCTGAGTTCGCCTCACCCGGGTTGTAGACGATCCCGATCTTGGCGATATCAGGTGCCAGATCCTTCAGGAGCCGGAGATGGGCCGCCACCGGGATCATGTCGGAGACGCCGGTGACGTTCCCGTTCCCCGACGGATCGGTCGCGCTCGGAACGAGGTTCGCCCCCACCGGATCGGTCACCGCCCCGTATATCACCGGGACGGAGCTACCGCGGAAGGCCTCGACCACCGCCTGCGCCGACGGCGTGGCGATCGCCACAACGAGGTCGACCCCTTGGGAGCGGAAGTTCTGAGCGATCGAAACCGCATTCCCCATATCCCCTTGCGCGCTTGCAAGGAGATACTCGACGTCGACCCCTTCCACGTAACCGGCAGCCGTAAGGGCGTCGATCACCCCTTTCTCCACCGCATCGAGCGCCGGATGCTCCACGATCTTGGTGATCCCGATCCGAATCGGGGACGACACCCCCAAAAGCGCGATACTCACGATGATCAGCCCGATCACTAACCCTATTACCGTTCGCTTCACTTTTATCCCTCCTTGCTTATCCTTGTAAACGGCCCGTATTGGGCCGAACCCGGACGATCCGATCGATCGTCCGCCTCGCCCGCCCGCTCGGTGATCGTCATATACCGCCAGCGGGCGGGCTCTCCTTTCCTGCTCCTCTCACCCCCTTTCAAAGCAAAAGGACCGCGGAATTCCGCAGTCCTCTCCCCTGATCCTCCCGCAACCTTCGCGCTATTTAGCAGCCCGTCGCGGAGGGATCAGGCGGAAAACCAAAACCAATAGAAGCCGAAACCGCCGGAACTCTCTCTCATGCTCCTTGGGCTTCGCGCTTCGTTCATTTGACCCCACTATATGGATCCTCCCGCCCCTTGTCAAGGGGCAGCCCGCGGATTGACACAGGGAGGGATCCGGTCTATTATTAGCAGACGGACATACTCAGTGCTAATTGGTGGTGTTATGGAGGAGAAGGTTCTTCCGGATAGGCAGAGGCTGATTCTAAAGGAGATCGTCGATCGCTACATCCGGCTCCGTGAGCCGGTTTCGTCGCGGATGATCCTAGAGGACTACGGCCTCAAGGTCAGCTCGGCGACGGTCCGGAACGACATGAACGACCTCGAGGCGAGCGGATACATCGAGAAGCCGTACTCGTCATCGGGCCGGATCCCGACGAAGAAGGGGTATCGCTTCTTCGTCGACTGGCTCCTCGACCTCTCCGACCTGACGAAGGAGGAGCGTCTCGAGATCGTCGAGTCGTACGAGACGCGCTGCCTCGATGTGAGCGAGACGATCCACCGGACGGCCTTCCTCCTGGAGAACCTGACCGGTTACGCGGCGTTCGTCATCCCTCCCCGGCTGGAGGAGACGCGGCTCGAGCGGGTCGTCCTCCTGAAGATGGCGGATAGGCTCGCGTTCCTCGTCATCGTGTCGGACATCGGAGTCGTCGAGCACGGGCTCGTCCCGCTCGAGGACGAGCTCTCCGAGGAGGAGATCCGCAGGACGATGGAGACGATCAACCGGAGCCTCCGCGGTGCGAACCTCGAGGACGTCCGGGCGATGGCGACGAGCGAGGGGCCGGAGGGATGGTATGAGCGCCCGGTCAGGCAGGCGTTCCTCGTCCTCGGCCATCTCCTCGAACAGAGGAAGGAGCGGCGGGTGTACATCGAAGGCCTACTCAATCTGGCGAGCGAGCTGCAGGAGATGATCCCCGATGAGGCGATGGAGCGGTTCACACAGCTCGGCCGGGCCGTGCGGGATCAGGCTGCGTTCGCAGAAGCTGTCTACGCTGGGCGGGAGGGCCGGGAGGGGATCGTCGTCAACATAGGAGACTTCCCGCTGAACGGGCTCGAGGAGTTCAGCGTCGTGAGCTGCGACTACCGGCCGCACACCGGGGTCCTCGGAGTGATCGCACCGCTCTGGATGGACTACAGCCGGGCGATGTCAGCGGCGAGCTACATCGCGAATCGCCTGGAGACGCTCCTTCTAAGATCACGCGTACGGGACGGATAAGGGGTGGCTATGAACGAGAAAGATAAGCTCAATCAGACAAAAGCCGAAGAGGCCAAGACCAAAGAGGTGAATGAGAAGGACGAGAAGATTCGGGATCTGGTCGACCGGCTGAAACGGCTGCAGGCCGAGTTCGAGAACTACAAGCGGAGGAGTACCCGTGAGATCGAATCGCTCGCTGAGCGTATCGCCGACCGAGCGATCCTCGATTTCCTCCCGCTCTACGACAACCTGCAGCGGGCGTTCGCAAATTACGCCTCCGACAAGAACGTGGAAGGGTTCATAGCGGGGATGGAGCGGATCTTCGCCCAGTTCACCCAGATCCTCGAACAGAAAGGGGTGACGAAGATCGAGGCGGTGGGGAAGAAGTTCGATCCCGCCCTCCACGAGGCCCTTCTGAGCGTGGAGAGCGAAGAGGAAAAGGATATGATTATCGAGGAATTTTCACCTGGATATATAAGAGACGGCCGGGTCCTCTGTCCGAGCAAGGTGACGGTGAGCAAGGGACCGGCCGAAGCTAAGGAGGGAGAAGGATGAAAGAGAAGATCATTGGAATCGATCTCGGTACGACGAACTCCTGCGTAGCCATCCTGGAAGGGGGATCCCCCGAGGTGATAACGAACGCCGAGGGTGAGCGCGTCACCCCGTCGGTCGTCGCGTTCACCGAGGATGGGGAGCGGCTCGTCGGCCGGCTCGCCAAGCGGCAGGCGATCACCAACCCGAAGAACACGATCGCATCGATCAAGCGGAAGATGGGGACCGATCACCGGGTCAAGGTGACGGTGAACGGGAAGACGGAGGAGTACACGCCGGAGCAGATCTCGGCGATGATCCTCCAGAAGCTGAAGCGCGACGCCGAAGCCCACCTCGGCGGGAAGATAAAGAAGGCCGTGATTACGGTCCCGGCGTACTTCAACGACTCACAGCGCACCGCAACGAAGGACGCGGGAAGGATCGCCGGGCTTGAAGTGATGCGGATCATCAACGAGCCGACGGCGGCGGCTCTGGCGTACGGCCTCGACAAGGCACACGATCAGACGATCCTCGTCTACGACCTCGGCGGCGGGACGTTCGACGTCTCGATCCTCGAGATCGGGGACGGCGTATTCGACGTCCTGGCGACCGACGGGGACACCCACCTCGGCGGGGACGACTTCGACCAGCGGATCATGGACTGGCTCGTCGAGGAGTTTCGCAAGGACACCGGGATCGACCTGACGAACGACCCGTCAGCGATGCAGCGGCTGAAGGACGCGGCCGAGGCGGCGAAGAAGGAGCTCTCCAGCCGGATGGAGACGACGATCAACCTCCCGTACATCACCGCCGATGCCAGCGGGCCGAAGCACCTGGAGAAGAAGCTCTCCCGCGCGAAGTTCGAGGGGATGATCGACGATCTTTTGCAGAAGACGATAAACGTCGTCGAATCGACCCTCCGCGCGGCGAACAAGACGGCTGACGACATCGATCAGGTCGTCCTCGTCGGCGGATCGACCCGTATCCCCAAGGTCCAGGAGCTGATCGCGAGCCGGATCCCGGGGAAGATAAACCGCGAGATCAACCCGGACGAGGTCGTCGCCTGCGGTGCCGCGATCCAAGGTGGTGTCCTCGCCGGGGAGATCGACGAGATCGTCCTCCTCGACGTGACCCCCCTCACCCTGTCGATCGAGACCCTCGGAGGGGTGGCGACCCCGCTGATCGAGCGGAACACGACGATCCCGACCGAGAAGACGAAGACGTTCACCACCGCTGAGGACAATCAGCCGGCGGTCGAGATCCACGTCGTCCAGGGGGAGCGGAAGATGGCAGCGGACAACAAGTCGCTCGGGAAGTTCCAGCTGACCGGGATCCCACCGGCGCCGCGCGGGGTCCCGCAGATCGATGTGACGTTCAACATCGACGCCGACGGGATCCTCCACGTCACGGCCAAAGACAAGGCGACGGGGAAGAGCTCGTCGATCACGATAAAGGACTCCTCCCGCCTCGACGAGGCCGAGATCGAGCGGATGCGGAAGGAGGCCGAGGCGCACGCCGAGGAGGATCGGAAGAAGGCCGAGCTCGCCGAGGTCCGGAACCAAGCGGACCAGTTGATCTACTCGGTGGAGAAGGCCCTCACCGACCTCGGAGAGAAGGTCGATCCGTCAAAGCGGGCGGAGATCGAGGATCAAATCCGGTCGCTCCGGGAGAAGCTCGATCAGAACGCGGACGCCGCCGATCTTCGCCGCGGGATCGAAGGGTTGACGAAGGCGTCACAGGAGATCACTACCACGGTCTATAAGGAGGCGGCCGGGACCGCTGGAACCGGCGAAGGAGGGGCGTCGAGGGAGGACGAGGGAGACGACGGCGAATACATCGACGCCGAATACGAGGACGAAAAGTAGGGTCTAAGGAGACGGCGTGGCCAAACGAGACTACTATGAGATCCTCGGTGTTTCGCGGGATGCGAGCGAAAGCGAGATCAAACGAGCCTACCGGAAGAAGGCAAAGGAGCTCCATCCCGACCGGAACCCTGAGAACCGGAAGAAGGCCGAGGAGGAGTTCAAGCGGGTGGCGGAGGCGTACGAGGTCCTCTCCGATCCGCATAAGCGCGCTCAGTACGACCGTTACGGCCACGCCGGCCCGGATCAGGGGTTCACCTTCGGGGATACCGACTTCAGGCGGGCGCGGGAGGCGTACCGCGAGTTCGGGTTCGGCGGGTTCGACGACCTGTTCGATCTCTTCTTCCGTCAGGGGTCACCCCGCACAGCGAGCCGGCAAAGGGCCCGCCACGGGGAGAACATCGAGTACAAGCTGAGAATCACGCTGGAGGACGCCGCCCATGGGACGCGGATGAAGGTGACCGTCCCCCGCCTCGTCCCGTGTCCGGCGTGCGGGGGGACGGGGATGAAGCCGGGGACGTCGAAGCGGACCTGCCCGACCTGCGGTGGAAGGGGGCAGATCGAATACCGCCAGCAGTCCCTCCTCGGGAGCTTCTTCAACGTCCGCACCTGCCCGGAGTGCGGGGGGACGGGCGAGGTGATCGCCGAGCCGTGTCATCACTGCCACGGGACCGGCCGGGTGAAGGAGAAGAGCAGGATATCGATCAACGTCCCGGCCGGCGTCGACACCGGCTCCCGACTCAGGTTGAAGGGGCAGGGGAACGCCGGGATCGAAGGGGGGGCGCCCGGGGACCTGTTCATCGTCATCGAGATCATCCCCCACCCGAAGTTCCGGCGCGCGGATCGTGACATCTATTCCAAGGTGAGGATCTCATACCCGCAGGCCGCCCTCGGGGCGAGGATCCGGGTCGAGACCTTGTGGGGGGAGGAGGAGCTGACGATCCCGGCGGGGACGCAGCCGGGGACCGCCTTCCGCCTGCGCGGGAAGGGGGTCCCAAACATCCACCGCGGCCAAGGGAGGGGGGATCACATCGTCGAGGTCACGGTCGATGTCCCGACCAGGCTGACCCCTCGACAGCGGCGGGCACTGGAGGAATACGCACGCACGCTCGAATAGGGCGGCAGGTCAGCCTTGCGAGACAAGATCGCGGATGATCAGCCTCATCCGCCTGATTGCCCGCATCCGGTGGCTGATCCGGTTCTTCTCCTCGAGGGACAGCTCGGCTAACGTCCGTGAACCCCCTGCTGGGATGAACAGAGGATCATATCCGAATCCACCCTCCCCCCGCGGGGCATCGGCGATCTCACCCGGAAGGACGCCGGTGGTGACGAAGACCTGCCGGTCAGGGAGGAGGAGGACGGCGACGGTGATGAACCGGGCCCGCCTGTCCATTACCCCCTCCAGCCTCTTCAACAGGAGGGAATTGTTCGCGGAGTAGTCGTGATCCCCCCCGGCGTAGCGCGCAGAGCGCACCCCCGGTTCCCCACCGAGGGAGAGGACCTCCAACCCGGCGTCCTCCGCCAGGACGGGGAGGCCCGTCTGCTCGAGGATCGCCTCCGCCTTTAGGAGCGCGTTGTCGAGGAACGTCTCTTCGGTTTCCTCGACCTCGGAAAACGGGATCTCCTCAAACGTGAGGAGCTCTATCCCCGGGATTCCAGAGAGGAGACGTCTGAGCTCCCTGATCTTTCCCCTGTTCCGGGTGGCGAGAAGGAGCCGCTCAAGCGGAATCGTCTTCATCCCCATTAACAACCCCCATCGGAGGGATTCTCCGAAAGATGCGTCTCTTGAGGGAACCCTCGCCCTAGGGAAGGACGGAGAGGACGAAGCCGAGGACCATGAAGACAGTGGCAAGGGCGACGGTCAGCGTCCGCTTCGGATCCTTCGTCTCATCACGGCCGAAGACGGTGCTCGACATCCCCGAGCCGAACGCCCCGCCCAGACCGGAGTGCTCGCTCATCTGAAGGAGGATGATCCCCATCAAGGCGAAGCAATCGAGGAACAGGATAATCTCTAAAGCATGACGCAACATAATCTATCGACCCTTTCCAATACCGAGATGCTCAACGTAAGAGGAATTCTAACGACGAACGGTGTGATCATCAACGTCGTTTTACCCTTGCCCTCATTTCATCCGTCACGTATTCTGTTTAAAACCGGATAGTAAGCGGGGTACACCTTGCGCAAGTTCATCTTCGTCACCGGAGGGGTCCTCTCCGGGCTCGGAAAAGGGGTGGTGACCGCATCGATCGGCCTTTTACTTAAGTTGCAAGGGTACAAGGTCAGCCTGCAGAAGATCGACCCCTACGTCAATGTCGACGCAGGGACGATGAACCCGTATGAGCACGGGGAGGTCTTCGTCACCGAGGACGGTAAGGAAACGGACCTCGACATCGGCCGGTACGAGCGGTTCCTCGGCGAGTCCCTCTCCGCCTCAAACTACCTGACGACCGGCCAGGTGTATTGGAACGTGATCCAGAAGGAGCGCTCCGGCGCGTTCCTCGGGAAGACGGTCCAGGTCATCCCGCACATCACGGATGAGATAAAGCGGCTGATCCGCCTCCCCCTCGAGGAGAGCGGGGCCCAAATCGGGGTGATCGAGGTCGGGGGGACGGTCGGGGACATCGAGAGCCTCCCGTTCCTCGAGGCCCTCCGCCAGATGAAGGACGAACTACCGCGGGAGGACACCTTCTTCGTCCATGTCACCCTCCTCCCGCATCTTTCGGCCTCGGACGAGATCAAGACGAAGCCGACACAGCACAGCGTGAAGGAACTCCGCGCCATCGGGATTCAGCCGGACGCGATCGTCGCCCGCACCGACGTCCCGCTCCCTCCCTCGGTGAAGCGGAAGATCTCCCTGTTCTGCGACGTTCCGGAGGAGAACGTGATCGAGGATCCGGACATTAAGTTGATATACCGCGTTCCGCTCGTCCTCTACGAGGAGGGGCTCCTCGATTCTGTCACGCGCGGCCTCGGCCTCGAAGGCCACCCCCCCCAGCTCGACGGATGGAAGGAGGGGGTGAGGGCGGCTGAGGAGGGAACGGATCGGATCAGGGTCGGCGTCGTCGGTAAATACATCAGAATCAGGGATTCGTACATCAGCATCCGCGAGGCGTTCACCCATGCCGGGGCGGCCGAGAAGATCGGGATCGATCTCGAATGGATCCCCTCGGAGGCGATCGCGACCGACGGGCCGGAGGCCCACTTAAACGGGATCGACGGCCTCCTCATCCCGGGCGGATTCGGGGACAGGGGGATAGAGGGGAAGGTGGAGGCGGTCAGGTTCGTGCGGGAGAACCGGATCCCGTTCTTCGGTATCTGCCTCGGGCTTCAGTGCGCAGCGATCGAGTTCGCCCGGAACGTCCTCGGAAGGGAGAATGCGAACAGCTCGGAGTTCGATCCGCAAACCCCCGACCCGGTGATCACCCTCCTCCCCGAACAGGAGGGGATCACGAGGAAGGGGGGGACGATGCGCCTCGGGGCCTATCCGGCCGTCCTCCGCGCGGGGAGCATCATCCGCTCATGCTACGGGAAAGAGCAGATAAAGGAGCGCCATCGACATCGCTACGAATTCAACCCCGATTACGAGGGGCCCTTCGAAGCGGCGGGGATGAGGGTGAGTGGGAGATCCCCGGATGGGAGGCTCGTCGAATCGATCGAGCTCGACGGTCATCCGTGGTTCGTCGGGGTCCAGTTTCATCCCGAGTTCACATCCCGCTTCATCTCCCCCCACCCCCTATTCCGGGGGTTCATCCGCTCATGTCAAAAGCGAAGATCCTAATCCCCGTCCTCGTCATAGCCTGCGCCCTCGCACTCCTATTCATCCCGCAAGACAAGGAGGGGGGGAGGAAGGAACCGGCCACCGCCGCGAGGATCGTCCTTTACGGATACACCACCGATGGGAGGATCTCCTGGGAGATCGCCGCTGAAGAGGGGAGGATCGAACGGGATGAGGAGGACCTATCCGATGTGACGATCCGCTTCCCCCAGGAAGACGGGGAGGACCTTTTGATCAGCGCCGCCTCCTTAATCCAGCGGGGGAGGATCCGTACGCTCAGCGGTGAGGTCAGAATAAAACGGGGGGATACCTTTGAGATGAGCACCGACTCCCTCGACTGGAACGATGAAACCTCCACGTTAAGCGCAGACCGGATAAACCTCGTATACGGAAAGATCGAGGTCGTCGGAGGGGGGTTCCTCTATGACTTGAAATCACAACTCGTCTCCCTTTCAAACGGCCTGGAAGGGAAGATCGCACGCGAAGAGCCGATCTTTATCTCGGCCGAGTGCGCCGAGGAGGAAAACGGGAGGATCGTCATCGCGGGGAACGTCGCCCTCGAATCGGGAAAGAAGAGTTATCGCTGCGACAGGCTCGAATCGGATAGGGAGGGGAAGATCATAACGCTCAGCGGATCGGTGGCCGCGTACCTTCCAGAGGGGGAGCTGACCGGAGAGAGGTTGGTGATCGGGCCGGATGGGATATCGGTGAGCGGATCGGTGAGGCTCGATCTCAAGCTTAAGGGGGAGAATGGCGCTTGAAGGGAAGGGGCTCGTGAAGCGGTACGATCGGAGGCCGGTCGTCGATCGGCTTTCGTTCTCGGCCGAGCCGGGGAGGATCACCGGTCTCCTCGGACCGAACGGAGCCGGGAAGACGACGACCTTCTACCTGGTGATCGGGTTCATCGCCGCAGATGAAGGGAGCGTCTGGTTCGATGGGAGGGATATCTCGCGGCTCCCGTTCTACCGGCGGGCGAGGCTCGGGATCGGCTATCTCCCGCAAGAGCCCTCCGTGTTCACGCGCGCCACCGTCAACGAGAACCTTGACATGGCCCTCGAATGGGGAGGGACCGAAGCGGACCGCCGCTCCCGTCGGGAGGAGCTCCTCGCCGAGCTCGGGTTGGCCGACCTCCGCCACCGATCGGCCGGGACCCTCTCCTCCGGGGAGAGACGGCGGCTAGAGATCGCCCGCGCCCTCGCCGCCTCACCGCGCTACATCCTCCTCGACGAGCCGTTCTCCGGAATCGATCCGATCTCCATCGCCGATCTGAAACGGGAGATCATCTCGCTCAAGGAGCGGAAGATCGGGGTGATCATCACCGACCACAACGTACGCGATACGCTGTCGATCACCGATTTCTCCTACCTGATCGACAAAGGGAGGCTGATCGCCTCTGGAACATCGGATGAGATCCTCACCGATCCGCTCGCCCGCCGGGTCTACCTCGGTGAGGAGTTCACCCCTTAGCCTCCCTCCAGTAGAGCCGCCGCCGCCAGATGAAGATCGAAAACGCGATGATGAAAACCCCGCTTATGACGTGAGCAGCGCGAACCGGACCGAGCCAGAGGCTGTCCCCGCGGGTGAGGCTGACGATCGAGCGGGCGACGGCGTAGAGGATGAAGTACATGGCGGTGGAGAAGCCGTCCTTGTACCCACGCTTCCTGATCGACCACAGATACCCAAAAATCATGAGATTTAGTAGCATTTCGTATATCATCGACGGATGGGTCGCCGCCCCGGGATAGGCCATCCCCGCCGGTGAATCAGGGGGGAAGTGGATCCCCCACGGGAGGGTCGTCGGCGTCCCGTAGGCGTCACCGTTCATCAGGTTCCCGATCCTCCCGATCGCTTGACCGAGGATCAGGCTCGGGGCAAGGGAATCGGTCAGGGCCCAGAACCGGACCTTCTTCAACCGCGAAAAGAGGTAGACGGTGAGGGCCCCGGCGAGGACCCCACCGTGAATGGCGAGCCCCCCCTCCCAAACCTTCAAGATATCGAGGGGATGCGCCCCATAGTAGTCGAAGCGGAACGCGACGTAATAGAGGCGAGCCCCGACGATGGCGATCGGAATCGTCCACAGGACGAGATCGAGGAGGTCGTCGCGCGAGAGCGCGATCCCCTTCCGGCGGACCTCTGCGGCCAAGAGAAAGAACCCGATCACGAATGCGATCACATACATCAGCCCGTAGTAGCGGATCGTGAGCGGACCGATCTGAACCAATACAGGGTGCATCGATACCTCCCTTATCCGATATGATCGGAGTATATGAACAAGGTCCTTCCGCGCAAACCGATCCTCGCCGTCTCCTCCGGGATCCTAACAGCGCTCGCCATGCCCGGATTCGGGGGATGGCCGTTGATCTTCGTCGCCCTCGTCCCGCTCCTGTACGCGCTCGATGGGAAGGGGAGATTCCTGAGCACCTCCCTCTTCGCAGGGGCGTTCCTCGCGATCGATCTGCGCTGGCTCCTCACCCTACAGCGATTCAGCCCGCTCGTCATCCCCGGATTCATCCTGTTGATCGGATACCTCTCCGTCCTCTTCGCCGTGGGTAGCTTCATCCTTAAGGGCCGATTCAAAGGGGGTCATTTCATAATAGCGATGGGAGTCTGGTTCTCCTTCTTCGAATACCTACGCACCATCGGTCCGCTGGGGATCGGCTTTCCCTCCATCTACCACTCCCTCTACCGCGTCCCGGCCCTGATCCAAGCCGCATCCTACCTCGGGCCGTGGCCGATAAGCGGCCTCCTCGCCGCCGTCAACGCCTCCTTCTACCTCGCGCTCAAGAAACGGAGGGTCGGATATGCCCTGACCGGGGCCGCATTGATCGGAGCGATGGCGGCGTTCTCCCTCATCCCGATCGACGAAGGAGGGGCCCCGATGATGGTGGCCGTCGTCTCATCGAACGTCGAACAGGAAGAGAAGCTCGATTCCGCCAACCTCGCGCGGCTGAGCGATCGTTACCTGAAGCTCGGGGAGAGGGCCGTCGCAGTCGGGGCCGATCTGATCGTCTTTCCCGAATCGATCCTCCCGGCGTACATCCTGCGCGAGAAGGGCCTCTCCTCGCAGTTTGAACGGCTTGCGGAGGATTCCGGGGGAGAGGTCCTCCTCGGAACCGGCGATTACCGGAACGGACGGATCTACAACAGCGTCGCCCTGTTCTCCCCAACCCCGGGGTCGGTGGAGACCTACGACATGGTCCGTCCCGTCCCGTTCGGGGAGTACATCCCCGCTCGGCGGATCTGGGAGAAAATCGGCCTGAAACCCCTCGTCGACTCCTTCCTCCCCCAAGACCTCTCCCGGGGGGAGGGGTACACCCCGCTTGAGGGGATCGGGACCCCGATCTGCTTCGAATCGACGTTTCCCGGACCGTCCCGCCGGTTCGTGTTGAGCGGGGCGACCCTAATCGTCACCGTGACGAACGACGCCTGGTTTACGGTAAGCTCCGAGCTCGCAGCCCACTTCGCCGCCGCCGTCTTCCGCGCGGTGGAGAACCGCCGCTTCACGATCCAGGCGGCTAACGGAGGGATATCGGGGATCATCGACCCCAGGGGGAGGATCATCGGATCGACACGCTCGGAGGGGGTGTTGATCGGGGAGGTCGTCCGCCGGGATGACGTCTCTCCCTATTCGAGGTGGGGGGATCTCCCGTTTCTGATCATCGTCGGAGTCGGGATCGTCTCGATCACCGCTTCGAAGATCAAAAAGAGGGACGGGGGATGAACCCCCGTCCCCGAGATGAGATCGCTCTTAACGTTCCGCTGCCGGTGAGACGTTGCTCCCGCTCCCGGTCTCGGTCAGCTGGGTGACCGTGCCCGTGGCGAACTCCACCTTGTAGATCTGGATATCCCCCGCACCGTCGTCGCGGACGAAGACGATCCCGCTGTCGTCCTCGAGCCAGTAGGGACAGTACTCATCCTCGTCCGTCGTAATGTTCGGGTTCGGCGCGCCGAATTCGTCGTCGATGTAGTCCTCCAGCGTCTTGGCAGTCGCTGCATCGACATCATAGATGTAGATGTCAATGATCCCGCCCGCGGTCCGCTCGGCGGAGAACGCGATATGCTCCCCGTCAGGAGACCAGACCGGCCGCGAGATACCCGCGCCGGGAGGAAGATCGAGCGCGGTCCCGAGCCCGGCCAGGGCCGGTGATGCGTCCCCATCGCGCCCCGGCCCGTCGTAGAGCTCGACCGCTGCACTGAGACCATCGTCCCAGAGCCAGATCGAGCTTCCACCGGTGGCGGTCTTATCCGAGACGAACAGGATGTCATCGTTCACCGGCGAGTAGGCAGGGGCGATCGCCCATGACGGGGACTGCGAGGTCAGCTTCGTCTGGGGCGTCCCGTCCGCGGCCATCGTGTAGATCTCCCATGTCGTGGAGGAGGGGGTCTGGGCGGCGTTCGACGCGTAGGCGATCATGCTCGCATCCGCCGACCAGCTCGGCTGAATCTGGTTGGAAGCGGCCTGAGTCGTCAGCTGGGTCGGGCTCAGCCCCTCCACCGTCATCGTCCAGATGTTCCAGCTCGTCCCATCCTCGGCCGAAAAGGCGATCTTATCGCGCGTTATCCGGACGAGATCAGGGAAGAGCTCGTCATCAGCCGTGTTGTAGACCGCCGCCTCCTCGGTCCCGTCCGCCTTCATCCGATAGATGTCGTAATCGGCAAGCCGGTTCGCAGCGAACGCGATCATGACCGGACCGATCGTCACCGTCTTGTTCGTCATCCCGATCCGGCCGTCGTTGTCGGTGACGGTCAGGACGACCTGATACGTCCCCTCCTCGGTGTACTCGTGGGTGATCAATACGGAGACGTCATCCCCAGTTTCATGATCCGAGCCATCACCGAAGTCAAGGTCGAAGCTCGCTATCTCCCCGTCCGGATCGGCAGAATCGCTTATATCGAACGTGACCGTCACCGGCGCCTCGGTATCGCCCCCATTATCGATCCACAGAATGGCGATAGGCGCCTGTCCGAAAAAGCCTCGACACGCAGCGAGCCCAACCGACAAGATCGCTAACAGGCCGATCACTGCTACGAGCCTTCCCCTCCCCGTTCGGGGAGCCCTCGTCAAGGCAGACATCCCGTTGACCTCCTTAAAAACCGTTTCTTCCCAGGATTCACAATAACCATCCGGATCAGTCTAGCCCGATCTCCCCCTCTTCCGGCGGGACGTCCGACAACCGAGGGGAGCGGGTTCGTCCGCAACGGAGGTGATCGATGTCGAAGCCGAAACCACCCGTGCGAAAGCGTGTATATTAGTCACCGAGGAGGCAAACGGTAGCGTGTATCGCGGACAAGACGAGGTGAGCCTGTTGCGCGCTTCACTGAACGGAGAGACGGAGGCTTGGGGTGAGATAGTTTCACGGTATAAGGACGCCGTGTTCGGGCTCTGCCTCGGCTTTCTGCGGAACAGGGCGGATGCCGAGGATGTGACCCATGACGCGTTCATCCGCGCCTACGACAACCTTCGCCGTTACCGGCTGGAGAAGCGGTTCTCGACGTGGATCTTCACCATCGCGGCGAACCTGTGCCGGAACCGGCTCAGATACAGGCGGAACCACCCGGTCGTCGAGTCTCCCCCGAACCTCGCCGGGGGGAAGGACCCGGCAACGATCGTCGAGCACGAGGACCGCTGGCAGCGGATCCGGGAGGGGCTGAGTCGACTTCCGCACAGCTATCGTGCCCCCCTCGTCCTTCGGTTCTACAACGACCTCTCCTATCGAGAGATAGGCGAGATCCTCTCCATCCCTGAAGGGACGGTGAAAACGAGGATTCATCGGGGGAAGGCGCTTCTAAGGAAAGAGGTTGAGAGGGAAGTGATCGGAGATGCTTGAGGACAAGTTCGACAAATTGCTGAGGGATGCGTTGCATGACGAGGTGAAAGGGGCGGCTGAATCCTTCTCCGGGCTCGAGATGCAGATCGTCTCCGAGCTCGAAGGGAGGCTCCCCCGGCTGACTGTGAGCGACTGGCTAAAGGGGCTGCTCGCCCCCACGCGGGCCGGTCGGATCGGCCAGCTCGCCGTAATCGGGGCGACCGCCGCCGCATTCCTCTTCCTCGGGGTCTTCCTCGCCCACGAGACTCCCCTGTTGCCGAGAACGGAGCGGTCGGCCCCTTCGTTGACTGCATCGGCTAACCGGGAGGTCCTGTTCGTCGTCCCGGCGCTCGACGCGGAGAACGTCGCCGTGCTTGGGGATTTCAACGGATGGGAGGCAACCCCCCTCTCCGATGATAACCACGATGGGATATGGACTGTTTCCATCCCCCTCTCCCCCGGCCGCTACGAATACGCATTCATCATCGACGGCCGCTGGTGGGGGCAGGACCCGCTCGCTGACGAGTACGTGCGCACCTTCGGCCAATACAGCTCGGTCCGATATATAGGAGGAGGGGGTGACGGTGCATGATCGGATTTAGACGGAAGCTGACCCTGTTCGCCCTCCTCGCCGGCCTTCTTGCAGGTGCAGCGGCCTTCGGGTACGCCGCCCCCACTATCGGCGATTTCAGCCGCGCCCTCTCCGCCCTCCCGGTAAAATCCGGGGATCGGATCCTCGCAGCGATCGAGGAGGGCCTAACTCAGCCCGGTTTCCCCGCGGAGGGGATCCTTCAATTGATCGAGGTTCTCGCCGTAACGCCGGGGAGCATCGAGGAGAAGGAAGGTATCCTCATCCTCGTAACGCGAACGATAGAGGAGGGCCTCCCCGTCGATGGGATCCTCGCCAAGGGGTTCGACCTGACCGCCGCCCTCGGTGAGGGGCTCCCGATAGAGGGGATCGTCCTCGAGGCGCTCAAAGGGTTTGCACAACGAGCCCCCCTCCCGGCGATCGAGTACGGCATCTCGCGGCGGCTCATCCTACTCCGAGCGGTCCGCGACCTTCTCTTCGAAAAGGAGATCTTCAGCGTCCCGCCCGGAGCCCCGCAGACAACCCCAACAGCCCTCCCTGCGGCGCGGTTCAACGAACTTCTGCTTCAGATTTCAGATGCAGTGAGCGATTATCTCGATGGAGGGGGGAGCCCGTTCGAAGGGGAGGTCCTACTCGAACAGGTGACCGATCGTCTGACGCGGCTCCCAGAGGAGGTAATACCGGGGAGCGACGTCGAGCTCGTCCTTGACAGGATCACAGCCGCCGATCTGACGGGGGTCGCGCTCGCCGCGCTCTCTCAACCGGCGGAGTGAATCGATCGTTAAACGTGAAAAGGAGGCTAGCATGAACGGAAAGAAATGGAGGCTTGTAGCCCTCGTCATCGTCCTCGCCGCGTTCACCGCGCTCGGGGCGTACGGGCAAGGGTCTGGGGGGGTTCCGAAGGGGATCATCCCCACCCCGCCAGAGAGCGAGGAGCTCCAGGTCAGCATATGGGTCGACAAGGGGGCCTACGCCGTAGGGGAGAGCATCACGATCCACTACAGCGTCAACAAGCCGGCATACGTTTACATCTGGGACATCGAGCCGGATGGAACGGCGAATCAGATCTTCCCGAACTCTTTCCCAGGGGGTTCGAACAACTACGTTTCAGCGGGAGAGCATATCGTCCCCGGAAACTGGCAGGTGGCACCGCCGCTCGGGACCGAGTACCTACAGATCCTGGCGACCACGACCCCGGTCGACCCGTTCGTATATCTGACCGGGGATCCGGAGGCGTTCCGCCAGCAGATCGAGGCGCAGATACTCGGGATCATCCCGGTGAGCGAGCGGAGCTGGAACTTCACGAGCTTCGAGATCGTTTCCGGGACGCCGCCGACCTACATAAGCCTGACGATCACGTCAGACCCGGCCGGGGCGACGATGACGTTGGACGGATACTACGCCGGCTACACGCCGCGGACGATGTTCGTCGAGGAGGGGTTCCACCGTATCTCGATAAGCAAGCCGGGATACGAGACGTGGAATACGATGATCTTCATCCTCGGGGGACGCCCCCGGACGATCAATGCGACACTGACCCCGCTATTCCCGACGAACGCACCCCCGAACGCATCGTTCACCTACTACCCGACATCACCGACGGTGTACGCCCCTGTCCAATTCGACGGGACCGGATCGTCCGACACCGACGGATTGATCGTCTCCTACAACTGGTCGTTCGGGGACGGGTCGACATCCACAGGCCCGTTCGTCACGCACACCTTCTTCTATCCGGGGACGTATCCCGTCACCCTCCGGGTGACCGATGACGATGGGGCATACGATGAGATGACCGTATCGGTCATCGTCGGAGCGGGGAACAACCCGCCGACCGCCTCCCTCGCCGTCACCCCGGCGAGCGTATTCCTCGGAGGATGGGTGAAGTTCGACGGGACCGGATCTACCGACACGGATGGGACGATAACATCCTATCTATGGGATCCGGGTGACGGGTCGACCCCGATGCAGTCGGCCGTCCCCTACCGGTTCTACCTCTACTCGAGCCCGGGGACGTACACCGTCACCCTGACCGTCACCGACGACGACGGGGCGAGCGCGACGGCCACGGCGCAGGTACAGGTGGTATCGACGAACGCCCCGCCGGAGGCGGCGTTCACCTACTATCCCGAGTCCCCACGGATCGGGGAGTGGATCAGGTTCGACGCATCCGGATCGAACGATCCCGACGGGACGATCGTGACCTACGCCTGGAACTTCGGGGACGGATCGACCCCGGTCACCACGAGCAACGCCTACTACTACTACCGTTTCCCGTCCTCAGGGACGTACCTCGTCACCCTGACCGTCACCGACGACGATGGTGCAGCGGATTCGATCTCCTATCCGATCGCGGTCGGGGCGAACCTTCAGCCACCCGTCGCATCCTTCACCTACACCCCGTTTACCCCGGTGATCGGGCAGACGGTGACGTTCGACGCCTCGTCGTCGTTCGACCCCGATGGGATGATCCTTCACTACATCTGGGACCTGAACGGGGATGGGACGGATGATGCCAGCGGGCCGACGGCGTATGCCACCTATCATACCCCGGGGATCGCGAACGTCCGGCTGACCGTCATTGACAACGACGGCCTCTCCTCCTCGGTGACGCAACCGATCGTCATATCGACCGGAGGTGGACCGAGCGGAGCCCCGCCGATGGGGAACATCCCGGGGATCTTCGTCTGGGGGACGAACGAGTGGCACATCACGGTGAACGCCGGAGCCGGCTGGGGCTCTCCCCATTCCTACCGGCTCGAGCTCGGGACGGATGGGACGTTCCAGAACGTGAACCAGACCGCAGGGGGCGGGGTCGCCCCCCTCGGGATCATCCCGGCACCGACCGACGGGGGGAAGTCCCTGATCTTCGAGGGATCCCTCCAGAGCGGTTCGATCGACTACACCTTCACCGCTCCGGGGGCGGAGAAGATACGGATGAGCCTGAAGCTCGACATCGACGGGGACGGAACCGTGGACGAGTCGACCGGCTTCATCTATCTCCGCTACTCGTTGGTCCATCCGCCGTATGCACCGTTCGTCGTCGGCATCGCAGAAGGAGCGACCGAGCTCACCCCCGGCAGTGACTTCAAGCTCGGGTTCTACAGCACCTTCTTCGGCGGATACATGCACGTGTTCACCATGACGATCTCAGAACTCGAAGGCTCATAAATCCGACTGACGGGCGGGGTGCACCCCCGCCCGTCATCCCGGTTGCCCGCTCGATTCGCCGGGGTGTAAGATAGCCGGGTCATGGAGATCCGGCACCTTTCGATCGATTGGAACCTCGACCATCCGGCGATCCATCGGGATACCTTCTTCGGCCGGTTCTCGATCTCGGCGTTCGATGCCGTATTCATCGATCCTGAACCGATTCCTAGGCATTGGACGGCCGAGGTCTCCCCAGAAGGTGACGGGATCCGCCGGACCGACCCACTCCGGGATCGGGGATTCGGACGGACGCTGGAAGGGTGGATGTACAGGCGGAGGACAGAGGCGCACGACCTCCTCCGGCGGGGAGGAGGGATCCTCGTCTGCCGGCTCCGACCGCGCGGTGAGCCTCTCGAGATCGTCTCTCCCGGCTCGCCGGCCGAGCGGATCGACCGCTACACCTGGCTCCCGTCGATCTCCCTCGTCGACCGGCAGCATCAGCTCTCGTTCCCTGCCAACGGGCGCTTCCTCCCCCGCAGCGGCGAAGACATCGTATTCGAAGGGACAGGTAGCCCGTTCGAGGAGTATCTGCGCGAGTTCGACGGGCACATCTTCTATGATGCCGTCTATCAGGATCTCCTATCCACGCCGCTCGAGCGGTTCGCCACGATCCTCGCCCGGAACCGGGTCGGAGACATCGTGGCACTCGAGATCCCGTTCGACGAGGGGCGGCTCGTCCTCGTCCCGGAAGTGATCGGAATACCCCCGGCCCGCGAGGCCTCCTCCCTGATCGAGGCCGTCCGTCAGGAGGCGTTCCGCCCATCGTTCACCCCCTCGCCCGATTGGCTCCCATCCTATCCCCTCCCAGGGGAGGAGCGACTGGTCGACGAGTTGACCGGGCTCATCGAGCGGCGGGATGCGCTCGCCCGAAAGGTCGAGGAGATCGAGAGGAAGCTTAAAGAGAAGACGGACTTCAAGCTGATCCTCTACGCGAAGGGGCGCTTCTCGTTCCTCCCCGCCGTCGCAGAGGCGTTCCGCTCCCTCGGATTCGCCGTTGAGAACCTCGGCTCGAACCTCGTTCTGAAAAGCGACGAAGGCGACGCGATCGTCGTCGCAGAGGCGAGTGAGGGGGCGCAGGTCGGGCTCTCACCGTACCGCCGCCTCCGCGAAGCGGTCGATCGAGCGATCACCGACGGGGACGGCCCACACAAGGGGGTCCTCGTTGTGAGCGGATCGAGGGAGCTCGACCCGAAGCACCGGCCGACCGAGTTCGCACCGGAGGTCCTCCGCGGATGCGAGGTCCAAGGGATATGCCTCCTAACCTCATATCGCCTGTTCAAGCTCGTCCAGCGCGGGCTGAAACCCGGCGCAAGGAAGGAGTCGCTCGCCGAGATCCGGAGGATGATCCTCGAATGCGACGGGGAGTTCAGGGACGCTGAATCGAAGTGACACCGATCCTGATCGCATGCATCGTCCTGATTCCGGCGAGCGCCCTCCTCTCCTCCGCCTTCGCCAAGCGGATGAAAGCCCGCTCGCTCGGCCAGCAGATCCGTACCGTAGGGCCGGACGATCACACCCGTAAGAGCGGGACCCCGACGATGGGAGGAGCGGTCGTCATCACTATCTGGATCGCCGGGGTGCTCGCGTTGGGGATCGTCCATCCTCTCAGCTTAAAGGGTGGGTTCATCCTCGCCTCCGCATCCCTGTTCGGCGCGATCGGCGCTGCGGATGACCTGATCTCCCTCCGGAGGCGCCGCTCGCTCGGCCTCTCCCCGACCGGCAAGATCGCCCTCTCCAGCCTGGCGGTCCTCGTCCTGTTCTTCGCGTTCAACGGAGCGTTCAGGACGCCGATAATGGTCCCGTTCTCCTCCCTTCACCTCCCCCTCCCGCCGATCGGCTCATTCCTCCTCGCATGGCTCGTATTCCTGGGAACGACGAACGGGATGAACCTGACGGACGGGCTCGACGGGCTCGCATCCGGGGTGACGATCCTTGTCCTGATCGGGGCGGCTGTCCTCTCCCCGGAGAGGGAGGTACTGATCGTCGTCCTCCCCCTCATCGCGGTGCTGATCGGCTTTCTCTGGGTGAACGCCTATCCGGCGCGCCTCTTCCTCGGCGACGTCGGGTCGTTCGCCCTCGGTGGAGGGATAGCCGGCCTGGCGATAGCGAACGGAACTAGCCTGATCCTTCCGATCCTCGGCGGTCTGATCGTCCTCGAGACGGGATCGGTCATCCTGCAGGTGGTCTTCTTAAAGGCGAAGGAGAAGCGCCTGTTCAAGATGAGCCCTCTACATCACCACTTCGAGGAGGGAACGAAGGCAAGGGGGGAATACCTCCTACCAGCACCGGAGTGGCCGGAGCCGACGATCACGGCGCGCTTCCTCCTCGTCGAGGGGCTCTTCGTCCTGATAGCCCTCGTTGCGGGAGGATGAACCCTCATGCCGGAGGTGGGACTTGAACCCACACGGGGTGTGAACCCCACAGGATCCTGAATCCTGCGCGTCTGCCAATTCCGCCACTCCGGCGGGCAAACCGTGAAAAGTTTATTCCCACTTGAATCGACTGTCAATGATCGCAGCTTTCACCGATCCGTCGGGAGGTCTTGGCGCGGAGTGTAATATCGGTTACAATGAGGGACGTTTGACCGCATGACTTGGGTGATGAAAGGAACGGTGTGAGAGGGCATATGTTCCCGGCAAAAGGGGTACATCCGCCGGAGGGGGTGAGGCATGGTTGATCTCAAGGACTTTCGCATCTTCTCGGACCTCAAGGGGAAGGAACTCGACAAGCTTCAGGAGGCGGTACGGAAGATCAACTACGAGCGGGGGGAGATCATCTTCCCCGAGGGGGCACCGGCGTTCGGATTCTACCTGATCTTCGAGGGGATGGTGAAGCTCGTCAAGCGGAGCATGCGCGCGAAGAGTCAAATCCTGAAGATCGTCGGGCCAGGGGAGACGATCGGGGAGACGACCCTGTTCGACAAGGGGAGTCACAACGCCTACGCGAAGACGCTCACCCCCGTCGTCGTCGGGTTCATCGAGCGCGGCGACTTCTTCTACTTCCTCGAGCGGCACCCGAAGACGATCTTCAGGATGTATGCAAAGCTCTCCCAGGAGCTGAAGGCGTTTCAGAACAAGCTGGCCGAGCGCTCCTACTCCTCGAGCAAGGAGCGCCTCGCTCGGCTGATCCTTCATCTGGGGAAGAGCGGGGTCGAACTCTCGCGCGCCGAGCTGGCAGAGATGGCAGGCGTCTCGTCAAAGACGGCGATCAGGACGTTGAGCGAGCTCGAAAGCCGCGGGATCATCGCGATCGAGAGCAGAAAGATCAAGATCCTTCGCGAGGAGTACCTGCAGAAGATCGTGGAGCCGCTATCCCCGGCCCTGAATCCAAACCTGATAATCTAGAAGAAGAACGTCCTCACATTAGGTGACCGGTGTCCTTCCAGATGGTCATCCCGGTTCTTACCTTCTCCTCGGGCATCTGTCTTTCAGCACCCCTACAGACTGATCGGGCAAGGACGGGCGACCATTGACAGGTGGATTGAATCCGACTGAACGGACGATCATCGTCGGGGTTACGTTTGTAATCTCGGTTGTGGCGAGCATCATCCTCCATCGGACCGGTGTTCCGATGACGCCGGTCGTCGCAGCGACGTTCGCCGTCCCGCTCCTCGTTGGTGTGAGCTCCCTCCGGCTGAGAAACGCCCTCCTCCTCTCCGGCGGGATCGCCCTGACCGGCATCCTCCTCCTCCTCCTCTCCGATGTCCGCTCCCCGGCGAGCCTGGTCCCCCTCTTCGCCGGGTATCTCGCGTTCGGTGCGGGGATCGGCCTGATCAACGAGCGGAGGATCCTGAGGAGGAGGAAGTGGCGCCAATCGCGGACGTTGAAGGAGCACTACGACGAAGAGGTGTTCGAGCCCGCCCTGAACATACTCCACTTCATCGATCGGGAAGGGACGATCCTTAGGAGAAACGGGGCGTCGCGGGCTGCGATCGGCTACGCGACGAAGCGAACGCTTCAGCTGGCGGAGTACGTCCATCCCGGGGACATCGACACGATGAAGACGGAGTTGATACGCCTGTTCGATCGGGGGGAGATCCGCGGGGTGAAGCTTAGGTTCATCTCGGAAGAGAGGAAGGGGTTCCCCGTCGAGATACGTGGGACGCGGATCACGGAACGACTCGCCGTACTCGAGGCCGCTAACCTGGAGAAGGAGGCAGAGCTCGAGCGGAGGCTGATGGAGACGGAGGCGAGATACCGGATACTGATCGAAAAGGCGATCGACACCCTCGACTCGGGGATCGTCATCACCGATCAACGAGGGGAGGTCCTGTGGGCGAACGCCACGATCGGCGAGTTCTTCGGGATCGACCGGGACAGGCTGATCGGGATCGACGCCAAGCGGGCCCGCTCCCGCTACGTCGGGGCGTTCGAGGACGCGCAGGCGATATCACGAATGATGGAGGAAGCGATCGAAAAGGGAGAGCGGATCGAATCGATGACCTGCCGCGTCCGTCCGACCCTCAGCCGCGAGGAGAGGATCCTCGAATACCGCTCGCTCCCGATCGAGGCCGAGACGGGAAGGAGCGGCCGGATCGACCATTTCATCGACGTCACCGAGCTGAAGCGCTTGGAAGATAGCCTCCGCGAGCAGACGCGAAACCTTCAGCGTAGCAACGAGAAGCTCGAGGAGTTCTCGCACGTCGTCTCCCACGACTTAAAACAACCCCTCAGGACGATCGAGACGTTCAGCGGCTTCCTCCTCGAGGACTACGCGGACAAGCTGGACGACGAAGGGAAGGAGTACCTGCAAACGCTCAAGAACTCATCGAAGCGGATGCGGCATCTGATCAACGACCTCCTCGCCCTCGCCAGCATCCACGTCGACAGCTCCTCCTACGAGCGGATCAACACGCAACGCCTTCTCGAGGAGATCCAGGAGGACCTGGAGGTGCCGCTCAAGGGGGTGAACCTCCAGATCGAGGATGACCTCCCCCCGGTCAAGGGGAACAAGGTCAGGATCGGTGAGCTGTTCAGCAACCTGATCGTCAACGCGATCAAGTACAACGACAAGGCGCTCCCCACGATCCGCGTCGGGTGCAAGTCGGACGGGATGAAGAACGGGATGGTCACGTTCTTCGTTCAGGACAACGGAATCGGGATTGAAAAGCGTTACCAGGAGCGGATATTCGGGATGTTCGAGAAGCTCAACCCGAATCCGCGAGAAGACTATGAGAGCACAGGGGCCGGCCTTGCGATCTGCAAGCGGATCGTCGAGGAGCACAGGGGTAGAATCTGGGTAGACTCGAAGGTCGGCAAGGGAAGCACCTTTTATTTTACGATCCCCAGAGCAAGAGAGGTGGAAGCCAATGCGTACCCTGGAAAGGATGAAAGTCCTCGTCGTGGAGGATAACCCGAACGACGTCACGATCATAAAGCGCGCCATGCGCAAGAGCGACGTGAAGTGCGAGCTTTACTTCGCCCAAGACGGGGAGGAGGCGCTCAACGCCCTCTACCAGACGGGCGAGTTCGCCGACACCCCGCGCCCCGATCTGATCCTCCTCGACCTCCGTCTGCCGAAGATAGGCGGTCTGGAGGTCTTGGCTAAGATCAAGGACGACGAGCGTCTCCGCCGGATCCCGGTGATCGTCCTGACCGAATCGGAGCGCGAGGAGGACATGGTCAAGGCCTACGACAGCGGAGCGGCGAGCTACATGACGAAGCCGGTCGACTCCAAGGATTTCGAGCGCTTGATCCAGACCGTGCAGGACTACTGGCGGATCGCCCGCATCTCCCCGGAGTAGCCGCATCAGCAGAGGACAGGAGTCCCTCTCATCAGGGATCGATTCCCTCCCGACGGGGAACGAACTCCTCCGCCCCGACCGGCATCTGCCCCTATCCGTAACCGGGCCTGACGCTACCATCGCCTCAGCTTGCGACAAGAAGCGGAGGTGTTCGCAACCGGAAGAGGGAGAGATCCAAGGGAACGCAAGGCGATTCCCCGTACCTCCTTACGAGGATTCCTCACCGTTTCGAGAGCACGGTGAGCCTCTTTCCAAAGATGGCGATACGCCTCTAAGCCGGGGGCTGTACCCGAAGAGGGGAGTTTGAAGATTCGGTAGGACAGCCAACGGTCCTTACCCTGGGAAGGCGGACGCGGCAGCAGGTCCGCCTTCCCACCCCCATTCACTCATTAAAAACGAAGTAACACTCTATGCATTCTGCAAGATAGCGGGCCTGATCCGCCTCCCCCCCGCTGAGAGGCCGTCCGCTCAGGGAGATCAATCCGGCCATCGCCGCGGAAACCTCCTCGGGAAGCTCGACCGGCGGGGAGCCCCCCTCCCCATAGAATATCCCGCGCAGATCCTCATCGATCCTATCGATCGAATCGCGATCGATGATCGTACGGACGGCGAATACGACCCCGAACCTCCACCGCTCGAGATCCCCCCCGAGGGAGGCAAGGACCTGGGAGAGCGTCTCCTCCAGCATCCGGTTCAGCCTGTTTATGGAGGCGAACAGGCCCTCGTCGCTTGACCGATCGAGGAGGGGGATCAGCCCATCGGGTGAGGCCCGTTCGATCTCCTCGAGGGTCGACCGGTAGGAGAGACAGAACTCGGCGGCATCGAGGCGCAAAGAGGCAAGGGACGAGAGAGCTTCTGAAGGGGTCTTTAGGAGGGAGTCGAGGGATATCCGGTAAAGGGCGGCCGTCAATCGATCGCACGATGAGACGATCCCCTGTGGAACGGCGACCGAAGAACCCCTGAACAGATAATCGGCGTAGGACCGATACAGCCCGTAAAGAGGGGCGAAGGAGGAGTAGGCGGAGGCGAATCCGCCTCCCAGGGATGCCGGAGAGGGGATCCCTAGGAGGGAGATCGACAAGACGGCGAGGAGGATGCCGATCGCTGTCCTCATAAAACGATTCTAGGATCGAGTGAGGAACGTTTGCAACCCTCTCCCTTTCTGCTAGAATGCTCACTAACAAGGGCCGCCGCTCTATTGGGCGGAAGGAAACGGAGAAGGAGGCAGAAGTTGAAGAAGGCGTTGGTTCTTCTCACGCTTATGGTTTTGGGCCTATCCCTGGTCGGGTTGACCGGGGTCGGGGCGGGGAAGGTAGCGGTGGTTCTGGACGTCGGTGGACGGGGGGACGTCTCGTTCAACGACATGGGGTTCAAGGGGACGGACCAGGCGGCGATCGACTTCGGGCTGGAGATGGTCGAGGTTCAAAGCGCAACAGCGGCGGACTACGCGCCTAACCTGCGGAACCTGGCGCGGACCGGGGAATACGATTTGATCATCGGGGTCGGGTTCCTCCTCACCGATGCGATGGCCGAGGTGGCCGACGAGTTCCCGAATCAGAAGTTCGCGATCATCGACGGGTTCATCCCTGACAAGCCGAACGTGATGGCGATCCTGTTCCGCGAGAACGAGATGTCGGCCCTGGTCGGTGCCCTCGCCGCAATGGCAGCGGCGGAGCACGGCTATGACTACGCCGGTGTGGTCCTCGGAATCGAGATCCCGGTCCTCTATCACTTCGAGGCCGGTTTCCGCTTCGGTATGGACTGGGGGCTGAATAAGTACGCCGAGGTGAAGGGGACGACGCCAGATGTCGGCCTCCTCTACACCTACACCGGGACGTTCAGCGACATCGCGGCCGGCAAGTCGGCCTCTGAGGCGATGCTCGCCCAGGGGGCGGTCGGGATCTACAACGTCGCCGGCCCGCTCGGCCTCGGCGACCTGGAGGCGATAACCGAAGCCCACGATAACGCGGGGACGACCTACGGTCCTCCGTACTACTTCGGGGTGGACGCGAACCAGGATTACCTCGGGAACGGGATGCATGCCCTCGCCAGCGGGATGAAGCGGGTCGACACCGGCTGCTACATGGCCGTCGAGTCCGTCGTCAATGGGACGTTCCAGGGCGGGATCATCAGCCTCGGCCTGAAGGAAGGCGGGGTATCGATCAGCAAGCTCGACGATCTGGTCGACTTCATCGACTTCGGTGTCGCCGGTGGGGCGATCTCGGCCGACGATTTCTACACGATCCTCGGGAACTGGGCGTTCAACCGCGCCACCGTTCCGATGTGGATCTGGAACGCAGTCGATGAGCTGGAGAAGGGGATCCTCGACGGGTCGATCGTCGTCCCGACCGCCGACACCGGCGACGAGATGAAGGCGATCCGCGAGCAGTACACGCTCGGGGCCCCCTAGCAAGGGCTACTTATGCAGGGAGGGAGGAGTTCGCTCCTTCCTCCCTTTTCCCGTTCTCAGTCGGACCGAGGGGAGGGGGGATGAGCGAGTTCAAGGAAGATTCAAACAACCATGGCTATTTCCTTCGGGCCGAGGGGATCAGCAAGGTCTATCCCGACGGGACGGTCGCTCTTAAGGACGTGGATCTGGAGATCCTCCCGCAGGAGATCCTCGGGCTCCTCGGGGAGAACGGAGCGGGGAAGACGACCTTGACGAAGATCCTCTCCGGCCTCCTCCCGCCGACGAACGGGCGGGTCATCTCCCCGCGCGGTCCGGTCCGGTTCTCAAGCCCGCGGGAGGCCCTCGACTTCGGGATCGGGATGGTCCACCAGCACTTCGCCCTCGTCGGACCGTTCACCGCTGCGGAGAACGTCGCCCTCAGCCATGAGCGGCCGTTCACGCGGATCCACCTCGCCCGCACCGAGGAGAGGCTTAAAAAGTTGATGGAGGAGAGCGGACTGCATGTCCCGCTCGACGTCCCGGTCGAGAAGCTCGCCGTCGGCGAGCAGCAACGCGTCGAGATCCTGAAGGTCCTCTCACGCGACGTCGACCTTCTCATCCTGGACGAGCCGACGAGCGTCCTCACCCCGCTCGAGGTAAACGAGCTGTTCGCGCTGTTGAAGAAGCTTCGAAGCGCGGGGAAGTCGATCATCCTGATCACGCACAAGCTGAAGGAGGTCGGGTCGATCACCGACCGGATCGTCGTCCTCAGGGGAGGGAAGCTGGTCGGGGATCTTCCGACCGCTGAGGCGACCCCGGCCCGACTCGCCCGGCTGATGGTCGGGGAGGTGATCGAGGAGGAGAGCGCGGTCGAGCTGAGCGCCGATGAGCTCCCCCGCCACGTGAGAGCGAGGAGGGCCGTTGCAGAGCGCGAGGGGGAAGGGACCCTCCACGTCGAGGGGCTGACCGTACGCGGGGACACGAAGGAGATCGCGGTAAAGGACCTGTCGTTCGACGTCTATTCCGGAGAGATATTCGGGATCGCCGGGGTGGAGGGGAACGGCCAGACCGAGCTCGTCGAGGCGCTGACAGGGCTCCGCCCGGCGGTGAGCGGAAAGGCGACGATAAACGGGGTCAACATCCTGGGTAAGGACCCGCGTGAGATATACCGGCTCGGGGTGGCACACATCCCGGAGGACCGCTGGCGGCTCGGCCTCGTCCTCCCGTTCACCCTAGCAGAGAACGCGATCCTGGGGGTGCAGCGGTGGGACGAGTTCCGCGGACCGCTCTCATTCCTTCGCTGGAAGAGGATCAACAAACACGTCCGCGAACTGATCGAGCGGTTCGACATCCAGGCGACCGGTCCAAGTGCCCCGGCGAAGAGCCTCTCCGGGGGGAACCAGCAGAAGCTGATCGTCGGGAGAGAGCTCGCCAAGAACCCGGAGATAATCGTCGCCTCCCAGCCGACCCGCGGGCTCGACATCGGGGCGGCGAAGTACATCCGTGACCTCCTCCTCGAGATGCGGGACAACGGGAGGGCAATCCTCCTCGTCTCCGCCGACCTCGACGAGGTCCTCGCCCTCTCCGACCGGGTGGCGATCATGTACGAGGGACGGTTCATGGAGGTCTGCCGGCCGGAGGAGCTCGACCGCGAGACGATCGGCCTGTTGATGGGCGGGGTGAAGAGCAAGGAGGGGGTATGACGGAGGGGAGATCGAAGCTCCTGCGCGGGGTCCATCGGACGCTGACCGGGCTCCACCCGGCCCTTGAATCGGTACTCGCCGGCGTGGTCGGGCTCTTGATCGGCGCGATTTTGATGTACATCTGGGGGTTCGATCCATGGAAGGCGTACATCGCCCTGTTCAAAGGAGCATACGGCGGATCGTACGAGATCTCGAGTTCGCTCGCCCGAGCGACCCCGCTGATCCTGACAGCGCTCACGTTCTCGATCTGCGTCCGAGCCGGGATGTTCAACATCGGGGCGGAGGGGCAGATGTACATGGGAGCGATCGCCTCGGTCGTCGTCGCCCTGTTCGTCCTCCCGCCCGGCGTCGGCCAGATCCTCGGGCTCGTCCTCGCCATGCTCGCTGGGGCGGCGTGGAGCCTGATCCCGGCCCTGCTCAAGATCACCCGCGGGGTGAACGAGGTCATCTCCACGATCATGTTCAACTGGATCGGGCGTTGGCTCGTCCTGTATCTAGCCATATTCGTCCTCGGCGACCCGAATCGGGCGGAGAAGACGATCAGCATCCCCACCGCCGCCCGGTTCCCCGTCCTCGTACGCGGGACCGACCTCTCTTACACGATCTTCGTCTCGATCGCTTTCGCCCTCGTCATCTACTTCATCCTCTGGCACACAGCGATCGGCTACGAGGTGCGCGCCGCCGGCCTCAACCCGACGGCGGCGAAGTACGGAGGGATAAAGAGTAGGAGGACGATGCTCCTCGCGTTCGTCCTCGGGGGGTTCGCCGCCGGGCTCGCCGGAGCGACGATCGTCATGGGACTCCGCCCGACGTACGCGATCTACGGAGGCGGCGGTCTCCCGCAGCTGACTAACACCGGATTCGACGGGATGGCAGTGGCCATGGTTGGTAGGAACCATCCGATCGGGATACTGGTCGCCGCTCTATTCTTCGGCGGCCTGAACGCCGGTGGGAGGGTGATGCAGTTCTACGGCTCTAACCCGGTCCCACTCGAGATGGTCCGGGTTGTCATGGGGGCGATCGTCCTCGCCATGTCGATCCCTGAGCTGATCCGGATCTTCCCGGCGATGAAGCACGAAGGGGAGAGGTTCATCGGGCTCCTACGACGCCTTAAGCGCTCGCCAAAGGAGGGTTCGGCATGAGCTTCAACGACATCATCAGCCTTCTGCGAATATCCCTTCACGCCATGGTACCGCTGACCCTGACAGCGATCGGGGAGATCGTCGGGGAGACGGCCGGGCTGTTCAACATCGGCCTGGAAGGGATGCTCCTCCTCTCCGCGTTCGCCGGGGCACTCGGTGCGGAGGCGGGCGGGCCGGCGGTCGGCCTGTTGATCGGGATGGGGGTCGGAGGGGGGATCGGCCTCATCTTCTCGGTGATCAACACCTACTGGAAGGGAACGCAGATGGTGACCGGGATCGGGATAAACCTCTTCGCCATGGGAGTCGTGGCGTTCGGCCTGATCCAACTCGGGGCCCCCGGGTTCCACGACGTCCCGAAGGCGGCCGAGCTGACGAAGTGGCGGACGGCGATGGGATCGATCAGCCCGCTGATCGTCGTCGCACTCGTCCTCCCATTCCTGATCCATTGGTTCCTGAAACGGACGCGGGCCGGGCTGATCCTGAAGGCGGTCGGGGAGAACCCGGAGGCGGCGGACGTGGCCGGGATCAACGTGAACATGGTACGCCTCCTCGCCACCACCTTCGGCGGGACCCTCGCCGGTCTGGCCGGGGCGTACATGAGCGTGGGGTGGATGGGACTGGTGACGAAGGACCTGTCAGCCGGAAGGGGGTTCATCGCGCTGGCGTGCGTGGTATTCAGCGGGCTGAACCCGCTCCTCGCCCTCCTGGCCGGGTTCATCTTCGGGTTCTTCCAGGCGCTCGCCGAATGGGTGAAGACCCTCCCGGCCAAGCCGATCCCGAGCCAGTTCGTCTCGATGCTCCCCTACATCGTCACCCTCCTCGTCGTCTCAGGTGCGATAGGGAGGGTCCGGTTTCCGAAGGCGCTCGGTGAACCTTATAAGCGGGAGTAAACCCCGTTCGACAAAGGAATAACCCCCCATCGGCAGAGCCATTCTGGACACAAAGCCGATATTAACTACAATGGCCCTAAGCCGTCAGCCGGACGGTTAAGTTCAAAAGGAGGTCAAGATGAAACGGGTAGGATTGGTAGCGTTGCTGTTGGTCACGATGGGGGCCCTTGTTGCGTTCGCCGCCGATTATCCAAAGGTCGGCCTGATCCTCGCCACAGGCGGATTGGGTGACAAGTCGTTCAACGACCAAAGCTTCAAGGGAGCATCGGACGCGGCCGCGCAGATAGCGGCCCAGTACGGGGTGACGGTCGACGACGTCCTCGACTACGTCGAGCCGAGCGATATCTCCGAGTACGAAGGGTATCAGCTTCAGTTCGCCGACTCGGGCGACTACGACATCATCATCTGCATCGGGTTCGACCAGGCGTCGGCCCTGGAGACGGTCGCGCCTCAGTATCCCGAGCAGAAGTTCGTGATCGTCGACATGGTAGTCATCGGCGACAACATCGCCTCGGTCGTCACGAACGACTGGGAGGAGGCGTTCCTCGTTGGCGTCGCCGCCGGATATCTGACCAAGACGGACATCATCGGGTTCGAGGGAGGGATGGAGATCCCGCTGATCATCGGGTTCATGAAGGGGTACACCCAGGGGGCGCAGTGGGTGAACCCGGACGTGGAGGTCCTCGTCCGCTACGTGGGCGAATGGGCGAACCCGACCCTCGGTGCTGAACTGGCGCGCGAGATGTACAACGCCGGGGCCGATTACATCTACGGGGCGGCCGGTAAGTCCCACCTCGGGGTGTTCACCGCCGCGGAGGAGAGCCCGAACCGGTACGCGTTCGGGACCGACGTCGACCAGGCGCTGACCGCACCTGAGCACGCCGACGTCATCGTCGGAAGCGGTCTGAAGCGGGTCGACCTCGCCGTCGAGTCGCAGATCCTCCGGATGGCGAACGGGACCTGGGCTCCCGGGATCTACAGCTACGGGATCACCTCCGAGTTCGGGTTCGGAACAGGAATTGCGATCGGCCACCTCGACGTGAACGACTACATCACGAAGAGCGCCTCGGAGGTGGAGGTCCCCTGCGAGCTGATCTTGAAGCTGATCGAGGCAGTGAACGGGATCAAAGACGGCTCGATCGTCATCGAACACTGATCCGACCGGATTAAGGCGGGTCGATGCCTGAGTTTGCGGTAGAGATGA
>CAZGRE010000002.1:0-69677 GCA_964528085.1 uncultured Thermotogae bacterium
CCGGGTGTAAGCAAGGGAATAGGTGATTACGCATAACGGCGGCTTGCTAGACGGGCTGTGAAATCTGGAGGATTATCTCCGAAGCGAGAGACCGAACAGGGAGGGCATCGGCCTCCTTCCGCTGGGGACTTACCTCTCCCCGGTCTGGACCTGCGGGTTTAGGAGCCGCTCGATGAGGGATGGGAGGAGCTCGGATAGATCGCCGCTCGGTGTCGTCTCCTGATTTGAGGTGGGAAGATCGAATATGTCTCCTCCGACCTGTTCGATCAGCTGGGCCGCGGCCCTCCCTGCCTCTTCCTTCAGCGGAGCGAATTCAGGGGAGAGGGGGAGGTCCTCCACCCCTCCCAGTTCGGTGATCCGGGCTGAGAGCTCCTCGATCACCCCGTTCAACCTTCTCTGGCCGAGCATCGCCAGCCCCTCGCGTGCGACCTCAAGGAGCTGCGCCTCCCATTCGATCTTCGGCGAGTCGGCAGGCCCGCCGATCGCTGTTGCAAACACGATCGGAACCTCTGCCCCGTAGCGGTTTATCCCGTCGATCACCCTGCTCGATGTCCCTTCCGGGAGGCCGAACAGCGGCCGGCCGGGTTCGCCTGCGATCGCCAGCTCCTCGAGGAGGATGCTCATCTCCCCGTTCGCCTCGTCATCCTCGATCTGCAACGAGCCGGTCAGGGTCGCCTTCCCCGAGACGATCCTGACCGGGATCGTCGTCTCGTACAACCGGGCGAGTCGGGGAAGGTCGATCCGCGTCAGGGCGAACTCGTAGGATCTAACCGTTGAATCGAGGACGGCCGTGAGGCGGAAGCCGGAATCAGGGTCGTCCCCGAGCCGGCCGTGGAGGCGGATCTCGATCGGGTCTGTGCGAAGCTCGGGAGGGAAGGCGAGGTTCTTCACCTCGACCTCAAGGAGGGTGATCGGCGGGAGTGGCGATGATGGATCGTCGGCGAACTCGTCCTCGAGGGTGACGAGGATATGGCCGATCTCGACCCGCTCGATCGCGAACGGCGGGCGGTAGGCGGGGAACGAGCGGCCTCCCCGGTACGGGGCGTACGGATCGCCGCGCGGGGGGAGGGGGCGGAGATCGCTCAGGTGCTCGGCGAAGTTGCGGAGGAGGCCGAGCCAGTCGACGCGATCCGCGTGTTCCGCCGCCCATTTGAGGTATCCGGACGCGTCCCACCCCGACGATGGGTTGTCGATGTTCAGCGTCCCGTCCTGTTCGCGCTTCACGTGCAAGGTGGCATCGGCGATGACGAGCTCGTTGAACACGACCCGCTTGGCGAGGAGGGCGGTCATTCCTGCATCGAGATCGATCTCCGGTATCTCGATCAGGTTCTCCTCCGGGTTCTTCGGGTCCTGGATGGAGAGATCGACGAGCGTCAGCCGGCCGGTGAACAGGTTGAACCGGCTCTCCTTCGCCGTGACCTCGCTTCCGACGACCCAGGACGCGGTCGACGTCGCCAGCGTCCCGGCGAAGAACGGGACGATCAGGGCGGCGATCAGGTAACAGACCCCGTATATGGCGGGAAGGCCGATCAGCATTTCTTTTCTGATGTAGCGGAAGACCCCGCGCGGCCGGGGCTCCGTCCTGTATCTCGCCTCCCCTCCGGCAAGGAACCGTCGGGCAAGGCCGATCCCGCGCCTATCCCGCAGCCAGCGGGAGACCCGAAGCCTTGCGACCCTCTCGGAGAACGATTCGCGGTAATTGATAACAATCCACCTTGTGAGGAGGAAGACGGGTACGGCGATCAGGAATGACAGTGAGATCTCGCCGATTAGAAGATAGCGGTTGTAGCCCATCGGGGCGATGACCGGCTGGTGGAAGAGGAGGCGCCAGAGCGGGTCGAGGCCGCGGTCGGGATCGAGGAGGAACCGGCCGACGGCATACCCGAGGGGGGCGACGGCGATGGAGATCAGCTTGAACAGGCCGACCGATATCAGAAACGCCCGGAACGAACAGCGGAGGACGAGGGCGATCGAGGCGGGGATGATCACGTGCAGCCCCATCGGCGGGAGCCCAGCGAAGATTCCGAGCGAGAAGGATAGGGCGATCTGATTCGGGGAGAGGTTCGACTTGAGTATCCGAAGAAGCTTCTTGATCCAGGCAAGCGGCCCAGGCAGCATCGATCCCCCTCCTTGTCCCATTCTATGATTTTCATCGCCGGCGGCCAATCAGGATCGCCCCCGTTGGCCGACCTCGCCGCTCGCGGTAAGATATCCGTGAAGGAGGGACGATGCCGGAGGATCTTCAACGAGCCGATGAGGAGCTGATCAAGGTGATCGATAAGGGGCCGGGAGGGCGGATCCACGTCCGCCTGTCGCGGTTCCGCGACCGCGACTATCTCGATATCAGGAACTTCTACGAGATGGAGGACGGGGAGTGGAGGCCGACGCGGAAGGGGATTGCGATCCCGGTCGAGCTGTACGACGAGCTCATCGACGCCCTCGCCGCGGCGAAGCCGAAGATCGAGGAGCGGGCTAAGGGCAGTCAAGCTACAGCTTGATGGTGAAAGCCCGTTAGGCGATAATCGCTCGTCGATCGGTCCCGTCGTCTAGTGGCCTAGGATATCGGGCTCTCATCCCGGCGACAGGGGTTCGAATCCCCTCGGGACCGCAAGTTCGAAGGGAGGGTCCCTCCGGGGGTCAAGATGCAGACGATGATGCCGCAGCTTGAGGTGATCACCGGCTGCATGTTCTCCGGTAAGACCGAGGAGCTGATCCGCAGGCTCGAGCGGGTCAGGATCGCGAAGGGGAGCGTCCTCCTGTTCAAGCCGACGATCGACGATCGCTACAGCGAGACCGCCGTCGTCACCCACTATGGCCGCGAGTTCGAGGCGTACCTCCTCTCTCCCGGGAAGGAGACGATCGGAGAGCTTGAGCGGCTCGTCGGTGCGGATGCACTCTCCGATGCGTCGGTGATCGCCTTCGATGAGGGGAACTTCTTCTCCGAAATCTTCCCTTCGTTGTGCGAGGAGCTCGTCGCGCGCGACAAGCGCGTCATCGTCGCCGGGTTGGATCTCACCTTCGCCGGTGAGCCGTTCGGGCCGATGCCGATCTTGATGGCACTCGCCGATCGGGTCGACAAGCTTCAGGCGGTCTGTGTCAAGTGCGGCGGTGTCGCCACCCGCTCCCAACGCCTGATCGACGGGAGACCGGCTCCGAAGGACGGGCCAGTGATCCAGGTCGGCGGAATAGGGACGTACGAGGCGCGCTGCCGGCGCTGCTTCGAGGGCTAGGCCCAGTAGGTCTTCCCGTCCTCGCAGATCGTGATCCCAGGGATCGGAGGGGGGGCTTCGCTCATGTGGGTCGCAAGGACGGTCGCCCCCCTCCGGACGAGATCCGCCGTGAGCCGGGCTACATCAGAGCTATCGAGATGGCCGGGATCGTCGACCGGGAGGGGATGGGTGAGCTCGACGATCGCGACGTCGGCATCCTCAAGGAGCCTCCTCGCCCCCCTCTTCCCCCCGGTATCCCCGGTGTAGGCGAATCTCTTACCTTTGATCTCAAACCGGTATCCGAACGCGGACAGGCCGAAGTGCTCCATCGGTATCGCTCTGAACTCAAGCTCCCCTGCCCTGTAGTCCCCCTCTTCGGTCACCTTCGTGTAGACCGGTTCGATCCGCGGGCCGAGACCCCCCCGCTCGAGCTCCGGCCAGGCGAGCTCACAGAGCGTCTCTATCACCTCGGGGAGGTCGGCCGGCCCGACGATGTGAAGGGGCGAGGACCGCTTGCACCGGAGGCGGTACTCGAGGAAGAGGAACGGCATCCCGAACAGATGGTCGGCGTGGAGGTGGCTGATGAAGATCACCTCGATTCCGGCCGGATCGATCCCGAGCCGGTGGATCATCGGGATCGCGGTCGGCGATAGATCGAGGAGGATCCTCCCGTCGATCAGGATCGAGTTCCAGTTGCGCCCGTCGTTCAGGGCCGCCCCTGAGCCGAGGCAGACGATCGGGATCCGCTCGTTCAATCGTGCGGTAGGACTCTGTTGGTGGAGCGGAGCCGCTTGCACAGCTCCTCAAGCATGCTGAGGGCGATCTCGGGATGGGAGGAGATCAGGCTCCGCATCGCCCACTGGGTCACGACGAGGCAGGTCGTGTCGGTCTTAGCGACGACGTCCGCCGTCCGCGGCGCCCCGTCGATCACGCTCAGCTCGCCGAAGAAGCTCCCGGGACCGAGATCGGCGAGCTTCTTTCCGTCCGCTACCACCTCGGCTTCGCCGTCGAGTATCAGGTAAAAGCCGACGCCGCTCTGCCCCTTCTCCACGATCTTCGTCCCGGCCTTCACGCTCTTCTGCACGGCCGATTTCAACATCGCCTCGAGGCTTGCCCCGCTCGTCTTGGCGAAGATCGGGGTCTTCTGCAACAGGGGGATGACCTTCTTCGTCTCCATCGAACAGCTCCTTTCTTCTTACTGAGGCCGGATGCGATGATATAATACGGTTATCCCCTTTTCCAAGTGGGAGGTCCTCCTGTGTCCTGGAGTCGCACGTTGAGGATGCGCCAGATGCTCCGCGCTCAGATCGAAGCCGGGGAGGATATCGCCCTTCTGTTCAGCGATATCCGCGGTTTTTCCACGTACACGAAGCGGCTGGGGGATCGGGCCGCCTACCGGCTGAGCCGGCTCCACGATGAGATCCTGAGGGAGCGGATCAACGAGTACGGGATCGTGGTCAAATCCCTCGGGGATGGGATCATGGCCGCGTTCGCCGAACCGGCCGAGGCGATCGAGGCGGCCGTTTCGATCCAGCGGGCGATACGGGAGAGGAACAGGGATAACCGGAGCGATCCGATAGACGTCGGGATCGGGGTCTCATGCGGTCTCCCCGTGATGAGCGATCTCGACTTCATCGGCCATTCCGTGAACCTCGCCCAGCGCCTCTCCAGCGTCGCCAAGGGCGGCCAGATCGTCGTCAGCGAAAAGGTGAGAAGGTCGACCCCCCTCCCCGAGGGGATGAACTACCTCTACCTCGGGGAGAGGAACCTGTACGGGATCGGGCCGGAGCCGGTATTCGAGGTGATGTGGCTGAGGGAGATCGTCCGCGTCTCAGACGGTGCCGATCGGTTGACCCTCATCCTGACCGAGGAGGGGACAATCGTCGCGGAGTTCGCCAAGGATACGCGCGCGGGGTTGCGGGACGCCCTTGAGGAGCTCCGCCGCGCCCGGCCGGAGGACGGGCTTCTCACCGCCCTCCTGTTGCGGGGGATCGCCTCCCTCGCTGAGCGGCTCCTCCGAACCTCCTGGGACGGGAGCGGGGTCCCGCGCGAGCAGCCGGTTGACCGGGTTGAGTTAAGCTACAGACGGGGGAGGCTCCGCGTCCGTACCCCGGACGGGATGATCCTTCTTGACGGGGTGAAGAAGGAGGAGGCGGAGCGGTTCCTGACGGGGGTGGAGAGGGCGGGAGACGGTTCGCATTGAACGGAGGGAGCGTTTGTCCTAGAATTGAAGGAAGACTAGATGGAGGGGGCGACAGATGGGTAAGAGGGAAGTTCTGGAAAGCACATTAAAACAGATAAAGAAGGCGTACGGCGAGGGCTCGATAATGTGGCTCGGCGACGGGGCGCAGGTCTTGCAGGTCGAGACCGTCCCATCCGGGTCGCTCGCCCTCGACATCGCGGTCGGCGTCGGCGGGATCCCGCGGGGGAGGATCGTCGAGATCTTTGGTGCGGAGTCGAGCGGGAAGACGACCCTCGCCCTCCACATGATCGCCGAGGTGCAGAAGCGGGAGGGGACGGCGGCGTTCATCGATGCCGAGCATGCCCTCGATCCGACGTACAGCCGGGCACTCGGGGTCGATCTCGATCATATCCTGATCTCCCAGCCGAGCTCGGGTGAGCAGGCGCTCGAGATCACCGAGCAGCTGACCCGGAGCGGGGCGGTCGACATCATCGTCATCGATTCGGTCGCCGCCCTCGTCCCGACGGCCGAGATCGAAGGGCAGATGGGGGACTCCCAGATGGGGCTGCAGGCGCGGCTGATGAGCCAGGCGATGCGGAAGCTCTCGGGCGTTATCTCCCAGTCGAAGACGATCGTCGTGTTCACGAACCAGATCCGCTCGGCGATCAACGCCTCCCGTTTCGGGCCGACGACGACGACGGCCGGAGGTTGGGCGCTCAAGTTCTACGCCTCGCTCCGCCTGCAGATGTGGAATTCTGGTAGGATCGAAGAGGGATCGGAGCGCGTCGGGACGCACGTCACCGTCCGCGTCGTGAAGAACAAGGTTGCACCTCCGTTCAAGGAAGCGACGTTCGACGTGATCTACGGGAGGGGGATCGTCCGCTCGCGCGATCTGATAAACACGGCCGAGCGGCTCGGTCTGGTCACGCGGAGCGGTTCGTGGTACTCGTTCGGCGATACCCGCCTCGGCCAAGGGATCGGGAACAGCGCCCAGGCCCTAGAGGAGGATCCGGACCTTGCCGAGAGGATTGAGGCGGCGATCAGGGAGGAGGCCGGTCTCCCCGTCCCCGTTCCGGCACAGGAGGGGGAAGACGACGAGTGACCCTTGGGCCTACCTCGTTAAGCTCCTCCGCTACCGGCCGCGGAGCGTCTTTGAGGCCCGCGAGCGGCTGAAGCGGCGGGGGTTCTCAGGAGGGGAGATCGAGGAGACGATCAGGGGGGCGCTCGATGCGGGGTTGCTCGACGATCGGGTGTTCGCCAAGCTGTGGATCTCCGATCGCCTCCTTCACCGCCCGGTTTCGCGCAAGGCGATCAGATTGGAGCTTGCGGAGAAAGGGATCCCACGGGAGCTGATCGACTCCCTTCTCGATGAGGCCTATCCGCCGGAGAAGGAGAGGGATGTGGCCTTTGCGCTCGGCTCTGCGCGCTATTCTCGGCTTTCCGGTCTCGATCCTGTGCAGCGCAGCAGGCGGACGGCCGATTATCTGACGCGGCGGGGATTCTCGCGATCCCTTGCGATCGCGATCGTCAGCCGATTGGAAAGGGGGGATGACTGAGGTGAGGGTCGGAATGGGGATCGATTTCCACCGCTTCTCCCCCGAGCGGCCGCTCATCCTCGGTGGGGTCGAGATCCCGGATTCTCCAGGGCTTCTCGGCCACTCGGACGCCGACGTCCTGACGCATGCGATCTGCGACTCACTCCTCGGTGCGGCCGGCCTCGGCGATATCGGGGTCCACTTCCCCGATTCGGATGAAGAGTACCGCGGGATATCGAGCATCACCCTGTTGCGGAGGGTCGTGGCCAAGCTCGCCGAGAGCGGGTATCGGCCGGTGAACGTCGACGCCACGGTGATCGCTGAAAGACCGAGGCTTGTCCCTCATTTTTCCAAGATGCGGGCGGTCCTCGCCAATGCGCTCGGCATTCCGTCCGGATCGGTCGGTTTGAAGGCGACGACGACCGAAGGGATGGGCTTCGTCGGTCGGGGCGAGGGGATCGGGGCTATCGCCGTCTGCCTTATCGAAACAACCTGACGATGTCCTTGTAGGTTATAAGGATCATCAGCGCGATCAGGATCACGAATCCGATCATGTGGATGATCCCTTCCCTCTCGGGCGGGATCGGCTTTCCCCTTATCCACTCGAGGATCGCAAACCCGACGCGGCTTCCGTCGAGGCCGGGGAACGGGATCAGGTTCAACAGGCCGAAGTTAAGGCTGAGGAAGGCGAGGAGCTGGAAGAAGACAGAAGGACCGAGCTTCGCCCCCTCCTCGAGGATCCGGGCGACCCCGACCGGTCCTTGCAGGGCCTCGCTCGCTGTCACGCGCCCCTGCACGATCCCCCGGATCACCGATCCCATCATCCTGATGTACCCGGTGAACTGGGCCGCTCCGAGGGCGATCCCGCCGATGAACCCGGGCCGGTGGTATTCGATCCCAAGGTCGGTGAACGCGACACCGGCGAGGAGCCGCTCAGCGGTCTTTCCGCTCGTCGGGACCGAGAACTTCAACCGCTCCCCTCCCCGGAGTACGGTCAGGGTGACCGACTCTGCGGGCAGCCGGGAGTCGAGGGAGAGGATGATGGCAATGGCGGTCTTCACCTCTTCATCCCCCACAGCGACGATCCGATCCCCGGGGGAGAGCCCGGCGGCGGCAAGGGGGGAGTCAGGGTCGAGGGAGTCGATCTCGTTCGTGAACGCCGCCGCTTGGAAGTAGGCGCCGATCAGGTAGCGGTCCTCTTCATCCGAGTAGGTCGGTGTGATCCGGATCTCCTTGCGCTCTCCGTCCCGGATGAGCGAGATCTCGAGCGGTGAGCCGCCCGATCTTTGAACGGCGGATGTTATCTGGTCGATCGTGTAGATCGTCCGGCCGTCGATGGCGATGATCCGATCCCCGGGGAGGAGTACCTCCGCCGCCGGTCTCCCGGGTATGACCTCAGCGACCTGGAGGATCGGAAAGTTCAGCCCCCAGACGACCCCGATTGTGACGACAAGGGCGAGGATCAGGTTTGCGATCGGCCCGGCGAGGCTGATCGCCGCCCGGATGTAGGGGGGCTTGTTGTACAGGAGCCGGTCCGCCGGGACCTCTCTCCCCTCCTCGCGGCGGTCTTCACCGGCCATCCGAACGTACCCCCCGATCGGGATGGCGCGGAGGGAGTAGCTGGTCTCACTCCCTGAGAGGGAGAAGAGGCGGGGGCCGAACCCGATCGAAAACTCGATGATCTCAACCCCGCTTGCGCGCGCGACGATGAAGTGTCCGAGCTCGTGCAGGCCGACGAGGACGAGGATCGAACCGACGAAGATCAAAAACGCGATCATGATCCCCTCTCCATCCGCATGACGAGGACCCGCTTCGTCCGTTCCGTCAGCTTCACCTTGTCTGAAAGCCTGAGGCCTACCACCCAGATTATCCTCTCCCGGTCGCAGAGAAGGGGGAGATCGTCCCGGTCGAAGAACGGTACGGACTCGTTTATCAGGAAGTCCTTCAGTCTTACCCTCTCGTCCATCCCGAGCGGGACGAACCGATCCCCCGGTAGCCTCGATCTGACGTGGAGGGGGAACGAGACGAGATCGGCATCCGCCATCTCGATCGTCCGGTCGTCCGGGATCGGCCTCCCTTCCTCAGAGTCTATCGGGACGATCTTCAGGGTGAGTGAGAAGCCGAGATTCGGGAATCGGTTCTCCCCGAGTGCGACCTCCTCGAAGAACCCCTCCTTCTCCGGGAATCCTTGCTGGGAGAGGACGAGATCATCCCGAGCGAGGCGGACGGATACACCGGGAAGGTCGATCGACCCATGCGGGAGCTCGGAGCGGATCAACCTGAGGGTCTCCTCGATGTGGACCGATTCGATTCCGGAGAGGTTGCCGCGCGCGCGGCGGATCCCCTCCCGAATGATCAGCCTTCCCACTTCTGGTGGGAGTTCCCCAATCCCCTCCCGATCGAGGGTCACCATCCCGCACTTCTCGTCCTTTACGATCCTCTCAAGGATCGGAGCGATGAGGTGCGAGGTCGCAGAGAGAAGGTCGGCGACGAGCTCCCCCCCGCGGCAGATCGTCTCGATGACGCGGGGGTTTATCCGGGAGAGCTCGGGGAGGACGAGATGGCGGATCCGGTTCCGCGAGAATGAGATATCGGCGTTCGTCTTGTCCTCCCTCCAGCGGAGCCTTCGGCTCTCAGCGTACGATACGATCTCATCCCGCGTCGTCTCGATGAGCGGGCGGATGATCGGCCGGCTCACCGGTTCGACCCCGATCAAGCCGCTCGGCCCTGCCCCGCGGGTAAGGTTCAACAGGACCGTCTCCGCCCTGTCGTTCGCCGTATGGCCGAGCGCGATCACATCAGCATGTGCACTCTTAGCTGCCCTCGCGAGGAACGCCCGGCGGGCCTCCCTCGCCCTTCCCTCCGGGCCGAGTCCGGGCCAGAGCTTCGAGGAGGGAAGGTCGATCCTCTCGCTGATTATAGGGATCCCTTCGCATTCGGCGAGCTCGGTCACGAAGCGAGCATCCTGAGCTGATTCCTCACCGCGGAGGCCGTGGTCGAGGTGGGCGATCGTGAGGGAGAGCGAATACCGATCGGCGAGCCGCTTCAGGATATCGAACAACACGACCGAGTCGACCCCCCCTGAGACGGCGACGAGGACCCTCTCTCCGCCTGTGAGCATCCGGTGGCGATCGATCGTCTCCTTCACCTTCTCGATCAGCATAAGACGATTGTGTTTATCCGATCGTCTTAATTCAACGGTTGGTAACCGGCGCGAACCGGGTTATCCTCAGCGGGTGAAGAGACTAGCGATCATCATCTGCCTTCTCGTTTCCGTCCCCGTCCTCGCCTCCGAGGGGATCTTCTTCGGATTCTCGACCGGCCTCGTGCAGGGGGAGGCGGGGAGGACCGCGATCCTGATCGCGGGGGATGCGAACGCTTGGGAAGGGACGATCGTAAGGGGGATAACCCCGTATCTCGACCTTGCAGCGACGGGGGGGACGGAGTTCTCGATCGAGGGGAGGCTCCTCGCCATCGATCTTCCACCGATCGGAGGTCTCCTCACCGTGGCCCCCCGCGGATTCGCGGGGCTCATGCGGCTCTCCCTCGGCCCGGTACGCCTCGATATCTTCCGGCGTTTCGGGGATGAGGGAGAGCGCCGGTTCACCGTCAGCGTATTCCCCCTGGAGAGGGTCTTCTTTCTCGCCGGCTGGGAAGAGGCATCTCCGTTCCTCGCCCTGCGGGTGAATCCGTTGGCAGGAGGTGCCCTTTGGATCTCCATCCTTCTCGGCACGGGGCGTCTCTCAGTCGCAGTCGGAGGTGCGTTTTGAAAAGGGCGCTTCTCCTTCCCCTCCTCCTTTTCCTCCTTGGAACGATCGCCGATGCAAGATCCGTTCAGATCCTGTACACGAACGATCTTCACCTTCGGTTCTCTCGGATGGCCTCGCTCGCCTCCCTGGTTGAGTCAGCGCGGGAGGATGGGTACCCGACGATCCTCCTCGATGCTGGCGACGCTTGGCAGGATTTTCGGAACCCGATATACGCGGTCTGGGGCGGGAGGGCGATGGTCGCCTGGATGAACCACATCGGATACGACGCGATGGCGCTGGGGAATCACGAGCTTTACCGGGGAGAAAGGCACCTCGGGGGACTCATCGATCAGGCTGAGTTTCCTATCCTCTGCGCCAACCTGAAGCCGGTCGTCGGCCAGGAGGAACCGTTTACCTCATCGAAGGTGATCGAGGTCGGTGGGCTGCACATCCTTTTGATCGGCCTCATCACGGATGAGTACTTCCCCTATGGTGACTATCAACGGCTCAGGTATCTCCCCCCGGAGGCCGCTCTCAGGGAGGAGATCGATCGGATCGAAGGGCCGGTCGATCTGATCGTCGTCGTCGCTCACCTCCCGGTCGCTCAGGCGGTGCGGATCGCTGCCGATATCCCGGATGTCGACGTCTTTGTGACCGGCCACTCTCACGAAGAGACGCCCGCTCCGGTCGTCGTAGGCGATACGCTGATCGTGCAGGCGGGCGCGTTCGGGGACTACCTGGGGAGGTTATTGATCGACGTCGATGAGGACGGCGTCCGTCTGATCGAGAATCGGCTGATCCCAACGGAACCGGCCCCGCCGAATCTCCGCCAGGGCTGGTTCCGTCTTGCAGAGGCGTTGCTTATCCTAGCGTTCGGGCTTATCTCCTTCTTCCGTTAGAAATTGTAGGAGAAGCCGAGTCCGTTCCCGGTCAGCCCGATCGTGAAGTTCTGCTCCTTCGCCACCGAATACGCGTCGTAAGCGCTGTACAGAGCCCAGCCGAGGTGGGCCAGGCCGATGAGTGGGTAGCTGTAGTAGGTGTAGGGGAGGAGGGATATTACGTAGATTCCCCCTACGTCGATCGCCACTGCGATCCCGAAGTGGAGGAACGCCTTATCCACCTGATCGTTGATCAGTTGTCCCAACCCTGGGAGGACGAACGAGGCCAATCCTGGTATCCACGCGTCGTTGTCCGCCCCCACCGCTCCGACGGCCAACACCAACACTCCAAATAGAACGAGAAGAGCCACCACCGTCTTGTGCATCCGTTCCCTCCTTGTGCTAATTCGTTTCGATCTTCTCGAGTACTTCGTCAGGGATGTCGAAATTGGCGAAGACCTCCTGAACGTCCTCGTTTTCGTCGAGGGCCTCGATCAGCCGCAACACCTTGGCCGCTGATTGCCCCTCCACCCTGACCGTGTTCTTAGGGACCATCGTCACCTCGGAGCGGATCGGGGTCAACCCCCTGTTGCGGACCGCCTCAGCGACGCTGGGCAGGTCCGCTGGGGCGCAGGTGATCTCGATCGTCTCACCTTGATCGTCGACGTCCTGAGCCCCGGCTTCGATCACCGCCATCAGGATCTCGTCGCGGTCCAACCCCTCCGGGAGGTCGGCGAGGACGACGATCCCCCGCCGCTCGAACAGCCAACTGACGCTCCCTGCCGCCGCCATGCTTCCACCGTGCTTGCTGAAGATATGGCGTATCGCCGCCGCCGCCCGGTTCCGGTTGTCGGTGACCGCCCTGACGAGGACGGCGACCCCTTCGGGGGCGTACCCTTCGTAGGTTATCTCCTCGTAGCTTACGCCCTCGAGCTCCCCGGTGGCCCGCTTGATCGCCCGTTCGATGTTCTCCTTGGGGAGGTTCGCGGCGCGCGCCCGTTCCAGGGCCTGTGCGAGGCCGGGGTTGTTCTCCGGGTTCGGATCCCCGTTCCGCGCTTGAAGGGTAATCTCCTTGATCAGCTTGGCGAACAGGTGCGAGCGCTTCTTATCCTGACGCTCCTTCCGATACTTTATGTTCGCCCATTTGGAATGCCCGGCCATCTCACCCCCCTTAAAACGACCCTCAGATCATACCATCCGGCTCAATTGGGGACAAATTCACTCGCACTCTACCTCAGCGAGGAGCCCCTTCGCCCGGTTCACGGCGAGGGCGTTGTAGAGGGGCCAGCGGCTCATCACCCCGGGGTCATCTCCCTTCGCCAGAACCTCCTGCAATAGGGAGCAGAAGCGCGCCTCATCCCCGCTCGGCTTCACCAAAAACTCGGCGAGGTCGACCAGGTTCTCGAGGAAGTTCGGATCGGCCTCGATTGCGTTCTGAAACGCGATCTCCGCCTGTGCGACGTCCCCTCCGAGGGCGGACGGGACCTGGGAGAGGAACGAGCCGAGGGCGCGCCACGGCCCGCCGCCGAGGTGGTCCGGATCGAGTTCGATCGCCCGCTCGAACGCGGCCCTGACGTCCTTCATCCCGCCGAGGACCGCGGTCAATGGGTGGGCCTCCAGGTAGCGGCCGAGGTTGTTCCCGTACCAGAAAAGCGCATCGACGTCGCTCGCCGTCGCAAGCGCGGCCCGGAAGCTCTCCTTCTCCGTCTCGCGGAACGAAGGATCGAGCCGGAGGGAGGCGAGGGCGTAGTCCTTCCCCTTGGCGAACGTCGCCTCGAGCTCGTCCCGATCGGTCAGGTAGGCGAATCCGAGCTCGAACTCGGCCCGCGCAAGCCGGTTGAGGACGTAGGAACGCGTCTGGACTGCATCCTCAGGGATCGCCGCGAGTGCCCCCTCGTAAAGGAGGATCGCCCCTTCGAGGTCTTCCCGGTAAGAGGCAAGATTGAATTCACCGTCGAGCCGATCGTATAGGCGATCCGCCTCCCCGAGCAGGAAGCTCAGATCGGAAGCCGAAGCCCCGACCGACAGGCCGAGCAGAGCGACGAGAAGCGCAATCGATAGACTCTGTCTCACAATCCCTCCTTTTTCACAGACCCTTTTTTCCTGATTCGACCCCGCTTGGGGTTGACAGCAGGGGTTGAGCATGGCACAGTGGCGGTAGTTTACACAAAAAGTGAGGGATCGGGGATGCGAAAGAGATGGAGGACATTGCTGGTAGTCGTTGTCGTTTCTTCTGTGCTCCTTCTGAGCGGGTGTTTCTTCAACATATTCCAGACGGCGAAGACGGTCGGTAAAGGGAACGTCGCACTTACGATCGGCTCGGGGCTACTCAACTTTCAGTTTGACGAGGACTACAACTGGATGATCACCCCGCAGGCGAGGCTCGCCATCGGGCTGGGCGACGGGATCGATCTCGGGATTCAGAGCGGAGTGATGATTCCGCTCGAGACAGGTGAGCCGGGCTGGCTCGGCGCGGTCGGGGATCTCAAGTTCTCGCTCTTCGACGAGCCGGATGCCTTTTCGCTCGCGTTCGGGTTCGGCGGCGGATCGGCGTCGGAGCTCGCCGGCTGGGGGGCGTTCCTCGAGATCTTCTTCGACAGCAACATCAAGGCCCTTCCGATCTTCATCTCCTATCGGCCGCTATTCCCGTTCAGCGCTGAGGCGTTCACGGTCTGGCATCACCTCGCCGGTGGGCTCAGGTTGAGGCTTTCAGATACCGCCGTCCTTTTCGTTCAGGTCGACTCGTTCGGAAGGATGTTCAGCTTCGGGATTGCCCTTGAGGTGACGTTCTAGCGGCCTGATGAGGGGGATGATCCGCCGATCGGGCGGGGATAGCCGGTAGGTAGTAAGCTCGCCTAACGGGATCCACGCCCACTCGGCGCAGTCGATTGGGGTCGGTTTGCCTCTCAGGTGCCGGCAGAGAAACGGATGCAGCGCGATCCGAGATCCAGGGTCGGTGTGTAGGATCTTCGGTAATGGGGAGATGACCTCGACCGTGATCCCGAGTTCCTCCTCAAGCTCGCGGACGAGCGCCTCCTCCAGCCGTTCACCTTCCTCGACGCCGCCGCCGGGGAATTCCCATACCCCGCCGTGTTCGTCATCGATCCGGCGCTTGGCGATCAGGATCCGCTCCCCCTTCCTGTCCCAGACGATCCCGGCGACGACCTTCTTTTCGATCACCTGATCAGAAGCTTCATGTACGAGGCGATGTCATCGATCTCCTCGAGGCGCATCGTCTCCTCGACGATCTTTCTTCGCCTTCTCTCATCGAGCTTCTGCGCGTTGGCGTCGAACTTCTCGATCAGTTCAGCGTCGGTGAGGGGGCGCTCGGCCCGGCCCTTGGCGTGATCCTCGACCTTCGTGAACGAGCGGCCGTCGGTGGTCGTTATCGTCACGATCGCCCGCTTGACGGCCGGGAAGAGCCGGTCGATCTCCTCGCTCGCCCGCACCTCGATCTTGTTAAGGAAGCCACGAACGGCCGGGTCCATTATCGCCTCGTCGGTGAAATCGGACGGGAGGACGTTCCCCTTCGCTATCGCGACGGCGATGCAGTAGGGGAGGGAGTGGTCGGCCGTCTCCTTCGTCTGCGGGGCATACTTCGACGGATCGGAGAGGATGTCCGCCCCCCGCGTCGTCGTCTCGATCGTGACCGATTCGACCTGGGAGGGGGCGATCCGGTTCTCGGACATCAGCTCGAGAACGGCTGTGATCGGTTGGTGGGTTAGCGCCTCGGTCGGGAACGCCTTGTACCCACACTCGGTGATCAGGAACTCATCGCCGAGGCCGCCGAGGATCCTATCCGGGTTCCAGGTGACGTTCCCTATCACTTCGAAGACCCCTTCCTTCCCCTCGAACACCTCGACCGGACCGGTGTAGCCTGTCTTGGCGAGGAGGGCGGCGCGGACTCCGGCCTCGGTCGCCATCGGATCGGCCGTGTTCTTCATGTTCGTCAGGTGACCGGCGACCACCCCTCCGAGGGTGAAGTGGCTTGATCCGGATATCCCGCACGCGGCGACGAGCTCGTCCTCGGTCAGCCCGAGCATTCTCCCGGCGACGAGCGGGCTGACGAACTGGGTGAGGCTCGCATGATGCCAGCCGACCTCGCGGATCCCCGGATCTGCGGCGAGGCAGAGGCGCATCTCGAGCTCGTAGGCGGTCACGATCCCGACGATCAGATCCTTCCCGCTCAAATGCTCCCTCTCGGCCGGGGAGAGGGCGGCCGGGATGATGTCGGACGGGTGGGATGGGTCGTTCTTCCAATAGATGTCGTTGTAGTCCATCGCCCGGATGAGGAGCGAGTTCATCAGCGCCGCGTTCGGGAGGTTCGTCCGCGTTCCATGCCCGATGATCGTCGCTTCCTCGGTCCCGCCGAGGGAGCGGACATACTCATACGCTCGGAGCATGTCTTCGTTGTCGAGTGCCGCGAGAGCACATCCTATCGAGTCGAGGAGGAAACGCTTCGCCTCCTTCCGCGCCGGAGCCGGTATCCGATCGTAGCTCAAGTCTCTTGCGAACCGCGCCATCCTCCTGCTGATCGAATCGCTCATCTCACCCCTCCTTCGCCGCTTCCGCGATCGCCTCTGCCATCTCCGTCGTCGTCGCGTTCCCGCCCATGTCGTAGGTCCGCACGCGCCCCTCGGCGATGACGCGCGCCACGGCGTCCTCTATCCGGCTCGCCAGAGCGGTTTCGCCGAGGTAGTCGAGCATCATCTTCGCCGAGCGGATCGTGGCGATCGGGTTCACCTTGTTCAGGCCGGCGTACTTCGGGGCCGAGCCGTGCGTCGGCTCGAAGATCGCGTAGTCGTCCCCGATGTTCCCGGCGCAGGCGAATCCGAGGCCGCCGACGATCTGGGCGGCGAGGTCGGAGATTATGTCGCCGAACATGTTCGAGCTGACGAGGACACCGTAGTCCTGTGGGTTCTTCACGAGCCACATGCACATGGCGTCAACGTTCGTCTCCCAGAGCTCAATCCCTTCGTACTCCTTGGCGATCGCCCTCGCCTCCCTCACCATCAGTCCCGATGTCTCGCGGATCACGTTCGGCTTCTCGACGACGGTGACCGTCTGGTAGCCGTGCGCCTTAGCGTACTCGAATGCATTCCGGACGATCCTCCGGCACCCTTTCCTTGTGAATATCCTCGCCGAGACGGCGATGTCCTCGTTTTTCACGCCCTTGAACCGCGCCATCTTCGGATGGACCTCGAGCGCCCTTCGGACCTCGTCCGGGAGCGGATGCCACTCGACACCGCTGTACAACCCCTCGGTGTTCTCGCGGAAGACGACGAGGTCGATGTCGTCGCGGAGGTTGAGCGGGTTTCCCGGATAGGCCTTGCACGGACGGAGGTTGGTGTGCAGGTCGAACAGCTGTCTCAGCCCGACGATCGGGCTTGAGTAGACGAGCCCCTTCCCCTGTAGCTCCGGGGCGAGCTCGGCCGCCGCCTCCTCCTTTGGCTTCGATGTGATCGCTCCGAACAGGCAGCAGTCGGTCTCCTTCAACAGTTCGATCGTCCGCTCTGGAAGGGGGTTCCCTTCTGTCTTCCAAAACTCCCAGCCGATATCCCCATAGCGGTAGTCCGCTTCGAACCCGATCGAGTCGAGGACGAGCCTTGCCGCTTCCAGAACCTCGCTGCCGACCCCATCGCCGGGGAGGATCGCGATCCGGTACTCTCCCATAATCCCTCCTGTAGCTCGCGGTCTGCCGTGATTATAGCGGGGAGGGGGTGGGTTGGTCGATCGAGCCAGCTTGTTTTCTGAAACCGGGACGGTCATCGGAGGGTAGATCGATTGCGGGAGGGAGGACCTTCCGGGAAAGGAGGGTACCATGAAGAATCGACTGAGGGGAGTCCGGCTTCACTTTCGACGTTCATCGCGTTATAGTGGGAAAAAGGAGGTAATCGCCATGACCGACCGCACTTCGGGCAGCCGGATGTTCGGGCGGCTGATCGTTCCAGTCCTTTTGGTGATCGTACTCGTATTTGTCGCCGCTTCGCCGGCACGGAGGGTGATCGCACAGGAAGAGCCGTTCGTAGAGAGGGTCCTTCGAACCTTGACGCTCCTCCCCGAGGATTATCTCCCGGCGTTGGTCCGGCTGATGGGAGCCATGAATGAGGACGGTGCGCCGTTCTACCTTGCTATCGAGGCCGGGTATATGCCGCGGGAGTTTTTGGCGATGCAGGAGATCGTCGAGCCGATTGAGCTCTCTCCCAGCGCTTTTCAGATCACCGTATTCAACTTTGAGATCGACCCGGAGAGCGAGGAGGAGCCGTGGTTCAGCGTCGCTGAGCCGCTCGAGGACCTGGTCTACGATCCGAAGGGGATAGGGATCATGTACCCGAACGTCGGGATCTTCATCCAGGAGGCGCATGAGGCTCCGCCCGAGGGAGAGGCGAGGTTCACCGCCGGCCCACCGACCGAGGAGATCGAGGATATGCTCGGCTTGACGGCCCGGCTGACCGGAGATGTGCTCGAGCGACTCCGGATGGTGATGAAGGACCTCGACCGGATGGATCCCGAGGATCCGATGCGGGTTGGATTCCTGAACAACGTGCGTGAGTTCCTCCTTCGGAGTGGGATCACGCTCCCTGCCTCCGATTATCGGATCGTTGCCCTCGACTTCCAACGGGCGGAGGCGTTCAACGCGGACATCCCGGATGAGGTGAGGCCAGGCCTCGCTGTCCTTCCGGAGGGGATCGGCGTATTCTTCGATCGAATCGGGATCTTCGTTCAGCTTGCGATTTAGTCACAGGATCAGGAAGGAGTGAATGTAGGGTTTCGTGGGGTTACGGGTAAGGGAGGAGGGCTGATGCTCAGGGAGGCGGTCGGCGGTAAGGGATTGTTTAGCCTGAGGGGGGCCGTGACGGTCCCCCTTTTGATTCTCGTTGTTATGGTCGTGTCGGTGGCCGTTCGAGCGGACTCAGCCGTCGACATATCGGTTGAGACGATCCGGATCGATCGGTCTCCCGGTGCAGCGAGCGCGGAGGGCTCGCTCGGGTTGGATCAGGGCCTCGTGGGGGACACCTTGCACGTGAGTGCCCTCGTCAAGAACGTGGGTACCTCTCCGGTCGGGCAGTTTAAGGTCGATTTCTTCTTCACCGAGATGATATCCGGCGAACACGGAAGGATCGGCACACAGACGGTCCTCGGTCTCGATCCCGGGGGGGAGATCCGTCCGGTCGTGGTGGTCGACACCTCGACTTTCACCCCCGGGATATACGCGTTCTCCGCTGAGGCGGACCCTGACGGGTCATTGGGGGAGGATGAGGATAATCGCTGCAACAACATCGCTCCACGCGGTTCCTGCGCCGGTCAAGCGAAGGAGAGGCAGGACAAGTACAAGCTCACCCTCCTACGAGAAGGGAAATCGATCTCCGAGCTGAGCGTGACCCCGCGCTTCCCCGTCTGTCGGATGGGAAAGCTGGAGGAGACGATCACGGTTCACCTGTACAACGTCGGGACGGAGCCGTTGACCAAGGATGACGTCGAGGTCTGGGGCTACTACAGGCTGGGACTCGACCCCCCTGCCGATCAATTCACGCCGCTCGTCGTCGATGCGGCGGAGAACCCCGTCCAGTTGTCGGTCAAGAGCTTCGCCGGTCTAGATCCCGGGAAGGACGGGTACATGACGATAGGCCTCAGCTTCGACGTATTCGACCGGTTGTTCGAGCCACGGAGCACGGAGGAGAATGAAGGGGAGGACCTCGGTAATCCCTATCCCGTTCAGCTTCGGATGACGGTCAAGGTCGGAACCGACGAGAAGGACATCTTCCTCCCCGACCAGTTCCGCCTGGCGCAATTCTATTCCGCGGTCGATCTGTGGACGTTCCCGGCAAGGCCGGTCTGTTCGTGTACAACTTATGAAGATATAGAGAGTATCTCCGTCCCTCCCGCTGTGGCCGGGGGGCTCGTCTTTCACGTCGTCTCGACCGCAGCTGGCGATCGGTTGCACGTGTTGAAGGTGAACACCGGCGAGGAGAAGGGGAGTTGGGAGGCGCCGAACGGTATCGCCCTCACCTCCCCTGCTGCTTTCTATGATTCGACCGGGAATTCCTACCGGATCTACCTCGGCGGAAGCGACGGGAAGGTCTACTCCCTCCAAGGTGAGGAGAAGGAGGAGGGGGCGTTCCTGACGAGCCTATGGACGAGCCCCTCTGATATCGTCAGCCCGCCGAGGTCCGGAGGGGCGACGAGTTACCTCCGTCTTTCCTCCGATGGGACGAAGCTAATCGTCGGTTCGGAGAACGGCGTGTTCGTCCTCGATGCAGCGAGCGGCGATCTCCTCGGGAGCTATACCTCTTACGGTCCGGTCAGCACGAAGCCGGCCTACGTCGATGCGACCGGCGCGATCTGGTTCGCGTCGGATGAGGAGATCTATGGAATCCTCCCGAACGGGTCCGAGTGCACGTACGACGTCAAGGATCGTGTAACGACTTCGCTTGAGCTGAACGGCACGGGGACGAGTCTCTTCTTCGGGACCGAGTCCGGCTCCGTTTACGCCGTTGATGCCGTTGTCGGCGGAGGGACCTGCACGGTTCTGGCGAGCGCCGATCCCCTGCGGACGGTCGTCGGGATGGCGGTCGCTACCGCGGAGGAGGATGCCGTCATCTACCTGACGAGTGACATCGGGGAGATCGCCCGCGTCGAGTATGACGAAAGGAAGGGGTTCACGCGGGTCACCACCTCCGAGAGGGATTTCGAGCCGACGAAGATCCTCGCCGCTCCCGCCATCCTCGAGAACAGGAAGGGCGATGACGCTGATGCCGTGCTGGTTGCAGGAGAATGGAAGGAGAAGGGGGCAAGGACGTTGCGGCCTGTCCTCCAAGGTTGGAAGAGCGATCTGACGGAGTACGAGACCGTCAAGATATGGGGGTCCTCCGTCTCCCTCGTCTTTGAACCGGAGGAGGACACCGTCATCCCGCAGGGCCTATTGATGCCGGTCATCGATCAGGATTGGAAGATACTCCTCGTCGCTTCCTCCGACGGGTATCTCTATGCATTCGACCTGAGCGGAATTTAGGCGGTTTAATTGCAGTGGTTTTTGGTATGATCCGTAGCTAAGTTAAGGGGGCATGATGGGGCGAGGACGTTTCGGCAAGTGTCTGCTTCTCTTGGGTCTTCTTTCGATTGCGATTATTGTGGTCGGTGCCTACCCGGATGAGCCGCTCCCCGACTTGACGATCGACGGGGTGAGCTTCACTCCGCAAGGACCGGTCGTCCGCGGTGATCCGCTCTCGGCCGCAGTCGTCATCGTGCGTGCCGGTCAGCCGGTAGACGTGCCGGTCAGGGTTGAGATCAGCTGGCGGCGGCTGGATGCGGAGGGGGCGTGCGGTTCGGTAATTGAGACGCTCGCTTCCGATGAGGAGACGGTCGAGGTGAAGATCGACACCTCCCTCCTCACCCCTGGGACGTACGAGCTCGTCGCTCGCGTCGACCCGGAGGATCTGATCGCTGAGAGCGACGAGACGAACAACCGGGCTGTCTTCTACTTCGATGTCCTCCCTCCGAGGCCGGAGCTTCACCCGGTCAGCCTTAACGTCGACCCGGCCTCCCCGCTCGAGTGGGGGGAGACGGCGACGGTGACCGCTGGCGTCGAGAATACGGGGAGGCTTTCAGCGGGCGCGTTTCACGTCGAGTTCCTGCTGTTTCCCATCTATTGTCACGACCCGGATACAGGGGAGGCGTGGACGATCTCCGCTCTCGCTTCCGGTGATGGGGGAATGGCTACCTGGGTCTTCTCCGCGGTGGATGCCCCCCCCGCCGACCTCACCGAGCTGACGGCGGAGATCCCTCCTGGGGCGTGGATACCGTTTTCGTCCGTCAGGATCCCTGGCCTCGAGCGGGATCAGCAGATAGGGGTGAGTAACCCGTTCTGGACCGGCCAGCCGCTCCGTGATCTTCTTGCCGCAAGCGGCGAGAAGACGATCAGCGGTTCGATCATGACGCCGCTCAGTGACGACGAGCTGGAGCTTCTCGAGGGGTGCGTGACCACTTACGCGATCGAGATCCTCGTCGGGGAACCGGCTGGGATGCTCGAAGAGGATCCAATGAACAATCGTCTGAGAAGCGCTCTGACGGTGCAGCCATCGACCCTCGAACTCCCGGAGCTCGTCCCTGTTCAGATTACGTTCGACCGGGATCTTCCCCTCAACTGGGACGATGACATGGACGCTGAGGTCGTGGTGACGAACCGGGGCGGGAGTGGGGTACTGAGCGGGTTCGATGTCAGCTACTACTACCGCCGGTCGGGTGAGAGCGAATGGATATTCCTCGACAAGGAGAGGATCTCCCAGTTGGGGATCGAGGAGGATTCGAACACGGAGAGCGTCAAGGCGACGGTCGACGCCGATCCCAGTCGGCTCTCCCTGAGACCGGGGAGTTACGAGCTGCGGGTCGTCGTCGACGAAGCGGACGTGATTCGAGAGCAGAACGAGGAGAACAACGAGCTGGTCGTTGGATTCTCCGTCAAGGGGAGCGAGATTCACCCGATCAGCCTCGACCTCCCCTCTGCGCCTGTCCATCAAGGGGATACGGTATCCGTCGTTGCCCTCGTGGAGAACACGGGGGAACTCAGCCTTCATGACTTCACCGTCGGCTTTTACGTCGACGACATCAGGTTCGACACCTTCTACTACCGTTCTCCGGAGAGCGAGGACGGTCTTGAGGAGGATGATAGGACGCGGGTGGAAGGGCTTCTCGATACATCCGATCTCCCGCCGGAGGAGTACACCCTCCGGGTGGTGATCGATCCGGACGACAGGATCCCCGAGCTCGACGAGGGGAACAACACGATCAGCGCTCCCCTCACGATCCTCCCTCCGCTCAAGCGGCAGGCCGAGCTTCAGCTGACCGGGGTCGATCTCTCACCGGCATCCCCGATCGGGGAGGGGAGTCGCCTCGTCGTCTCCGCGACCGTCAGGAACGCCGGGGATATCGATGCCGATCGGTTCCAGATCCGATTCGAGGTCTTACCGGTCGAAGGAGGGAGCGCTGTTGAACCTCAACCGGGGGATCGGTTCTATATCACCCAGGACGTCCCCGGCCTGGCGCGCTCAGCGAGCCGCGTGATCCAGGTGACGTTCACGACCGATGATTGGCCGAAGGGATCATACGAGCTTCGCGTCCGCGTCGATCCGCCGTCAACGGATGAGCTCGGGGATCGGGGCGAGGTCGATGAGATCGATGAGCTGAACGATGAGATGATCGTGTCGTTTGCGATCGGTCCCCCTCCCGCCGGTGAGGAAGGGGTGGGTCCGACCGATGCCCCGAACCTCGCGTTCGCTGATCTTGCGGTCAGCCCTTCGACATCGGTCGATGTGGGAACGCCGATCAAGGTCTCCGGGAGCGTCATCAATCGTGGGCGGAGGCCGGCCGGTCCGTTCAGGATCACGATAAAGTGGCTCGGCCCGGGCGGTGGAGGTTACACGGTCACGACCCAGGACGTCTCCGGCCTCGGAGTCGGGGAATCGGTCGCCATCATACCGGTGACGATCCAGACCTCGTTCCCGATGGGGACGTACCGGCTCGTGGCGACGGTCGACGCGCGCGCTGCGGTTGAAGAGCAGAACGAGGCCGATAACGAACGGACGATCGAAGTCACGGTCGGCGGCGGAGCGGGGATCCTCCCCGACCTCGTCCCGACCTCCATCCGCTTCGTCCCTCCCTCCGGCGCTCAGCTCGGCGAGCGGGTGATCGCCTACGTGACCGTCCGCAATCAAGGGCCGCTCGCTGTCGGACCGTTCTCGATCGCGTTTACAACCCTGGCGGGGACCGATTACATAATCCGGGATGGCCTCGGCCCGCTCGGGGAGGTGGAGATCCCATATACCTTCCTTCCGACCGTGGCCGGGGAGTACGAGGTGTCGGTCGTCGTCGACCCGGACGATGCCCTGGCCGAATCGAACGAGAAGAACAACGCGATTACGGGCTCGCTCGAAGTCGCTCCTCCGGCGAGGATAGAGGCGGTGGGGGTCGTTCATGACGACTCCCCGGTCAGGCTCCTCGCCGTCGATCGTCCTTCAGGGACGGTCTACGCTGCCTGGAGCAACGGGAAGGTGTGGGCGATCGGTCGGAATGGGGAGGTCAGGCTCCTGTTCGATGCCGGGGAGGGGATCACCGCTCTCGCCATCGATTCCGGCGCGAAGTCAGTCGTCTACGTCGGAACATCGGGGGGTAAGGTCGATAAGGTCGATGCTGCTACCGGCGAGCTGATCGTCGGATCGGCCCCGTTCGTCTCCCCTGTACGCGTCCTTGTCCTTGCCGGCGGCGGGGGGATCTACGTTGGGACGGAGGAGAGGCTCCTCCGCCTCGCCAGTGACCTTCAGGTCATTGCCGCGGTCGATGTGAGCGGTGGGATAGTCGATCTCGCATATGACGAGCCGCGGGAGACGGTCTATGCTGTATCGCCGGACGGGCTGTATGCGTTCGATGCCGATCTTGCTGCCTTGAGCGATGTCTCCGGTTTTTATGGGAAGCTGAGCGCCCTCTCCCTCGGGAACAGCGGTCTGTTCGTCGGGACCGACGCCGGGGTCCTGTACGCGTACAGCTATTGCATGTCCCACGCCGGATCTCCGCCGATGATGCTCGCCGGATGGAGGTTTCCGAAGACGGGGACCCTCGAAGGGGGGATAACGTCGATCGTGGCTGCCGGGGGGACGGGGACAACGTATGTCGCGACCTCCGGCGGGAAGGTCTACGCGGTGAGCCTGACCGGGGAGTCGATCTGGACCTATCCGGCGATCGAAGGGGAGACGGTCTCTCCGATTCACTCCATCCCGGTGGTGGAAGGGCGATCGGGTCGTCTCTTCTTCGGTGATGATTCAGGGATACCCTACATTTTGGAGAGCAACGGTTCGCCGGCGTTCAGCGTAGACGCCTCGGCGACGGGTGGTGCGGCGATCCGCTCCGACCTCGTCGTCGACGAACGGCGAGAGGAGACGGAGTCGGGGAGGGTGTTGGTCCGCACCTATTACTACGGTGCGGAGGACGGTTGGGTTTACAGGATCGATTCGCTTAAATAAGCATGGTCGCGCAAGACGGAAGGGAGGCAAGGAGGATGAAGAGAAAGGCTGTACTGGCGGTTGCGGTGCTGCTCTTGGGCCTCTCGATCGGCCTCGTTGGGCAGGGGATGGAGGAGTTTGCTGAACTGCACGTCACAAAGATCACCTTAGATCCTCCTTCCACGGTCACCCGCGGGGTGCAGGTCGAGGTTCATGCACGCGTGATGAACACGGGGACTCGGAGCGCTGATCGGTTCGACATCGGCTTCTTCTATCGGCTTCAGGGTAGCTCGGGGAGCTGGATCCTGCTCGACAGGGTGGAGGGGGCGAGCCTTGCCCCGAGCCAGCAGGAGTTCCTCGATGTCGTCTTCGATATGGACACCCTTGATATGGCGCTCGGTACCTACGAGATCAGGGTTGTGGCCGATCTTACGAACGAAATCCCGGAGGTCGATGAGCTGAACAACGAGCTGCGGACGACGATGACGCTCGTCTCATCCTCGCTTGGCCTCCCCGACCTTCAGCCGGTAGAGCTGACTTACACCTCGACCAATCCTGGGAGCGACGATGACATGCTCCCCTGGAACGTCACCACGTCGATTACGAACCTTGGGGAGGAGCAGGCCGGCCCGTTCAGCGTCGTCTTCCTGATCGAGGGCGTTGAATTCGACCGTAAGTTCCTGTTCGCTCTTCCAGCAGGAGGGTCGACCGAGCTCGTCGGGGAGCTCGACCCCTACGAGCTCGACCTCGGCCCGGGTTCGTACGAGATCACGGTGAGCGTCGATCCCGACGATGAGGTGAAGGAACAGGATGAGGCGAACAACGAGATATCCGGCTCGCTCACCCTTCTTTCCCCCGAGCTCTACCCGACGAGCCTCGCCTTCGATCGGTCGATCGTCCGGTTGGACGAGGAGGTTCAGGTTTCGGCTCAGATCAACAACAGCGGGAAGGGGCCGGCGAGCGGCGTCGAGGTCGCGTTCTACGTGAACCACATCCGGTTCGCCACACAGACGATCGAGCTTCTCGACCGCGGGTTGAGCACCGTCGTCTCCGGGACCCTGAATCCGGAGAAGCTCGGGTTGACCGATGCCTCGGCCGTTTACGAGATCAAGGTCGTCGTCGATCCTGACAACGCATTCGACGAGCTCGACGAGGCGAACAACGAGATGATTCGGCCTCTTACGATACTCGCTCCGGAGCCGAAGCGGCCGGAGATCCATCCGGAGAGCATCGAGCTGAGCCCTCCTTCCCCGGCTGAACTGGGAAGGGCCGCCACGGTGACGGTGTCGACGGTGATAAAGAACACAGGGAGGGCCGTTGCCGATAGGTTCAACGTCGGCTTCTACTATCGGGTGAAGGGAGGCCTCCGTTGGGAGCTCTTCGCATGCAGTGACGAGGAGAGCTGCAGCGAGGTCAGCCTCAGCCCTGGAGGGCAGATCAAGCTGGTCGGGAGGCTTCCGATCGCCGCGGTCGGACCGGGGATCTACGAGATCCGTGTCCTCGCCGATTCACAGGACGTGGTCGACGAGCTCGACGAGACGAACAACGAGCTCGTTACGACGTTGACCCTCCTCGCTTCCCGCCTTCCGGATCTTTCGTTCTGCATGATGCAGCCGGTTGTGGTCGAGCCCTCGGTTCAGGTCCAACACGGCCAGACGCTCCGCCTCTCCGCATGCGTGACGAACGTTGGGGATCGGGATGCAGGGGGATTCCTCATCCGCTTCTCCTACTGCCGCGTGAGCGAGGCGGCCGATGGCGCCCCGGCGTGTACCGAGCCGAGCGAGTACAGGACGGCCTACTTCACCCCTGGGGCTGAGGTTGAAGTTCAGGGGCTAGCGATCGGGGAGACTGTCCGGGTTCCGGTGTCCCTTGAGACGCGCGACCTCGATCCGGGTCAGTACAACATCCTTGTCCAGATCGACCCTGCGACCGGCTCAGCGAGCGATGGGATGGTTGAGGAGCGTAACGAGCAGAACAACACGACCGTCGTTCAGGTCTCGGTCCTCGGACCGGACCTGACCGTCGTCGACTTCCGCTCGGAGCCGGAGAGCATCGTTAATAGCGGTGAATCCGTGGAGGTTTCAGCGACGGTTATGAACATCGGCGTCGAGCCGGCCGGCGGGTTTACGGTCGGGTTCAAGCTCCTCAGGGTAGGCGAGACGACCGAGCCGGTTCGGATCTGGAGCTGCTCGAACGATGAGGCGACCGAGTGCATCGGCCCTGAGTACTTCGGGCAGGCGCGGCTCCCCGGGATCGATGTCCTCGTGCCTGAGGAGGTGCGATGCAGCCTCGATACGAGCGGTATTGAGGCGGGTGAATACGTCCTCCGCGTCGAGGTTGACGTGAAGGATGCGGTTGTCGAGCACACCGAGATGAACAACTTCGCTGAGATTCCGCTTTTGATCGTCGGCGAAGGGGAGGAGGCCATCAGCGAGGGGGCCGATCTGGCCATCGAATCGTTTCGCATCTATAAGATGGGTATGCGCTCGGACGAAGTGCGGTTATGGGTGACGCTCATCAATATAGGGAGCACGGACGTTGGCCCGTTTGAAGTTAGTTTCTTCTGTATAAATTCTTCTGCTGCAGAACCGGTTTTCCTTGGTTCGTGGACCGTGCGCGGTCTTGCAGCTGGGGCAGAAGTAACAATCGTCCGGTCCTTGAATACGTCGACTCTTTCACCCGGAGCGTATGCTGTGGGAGTTATTGTCGATTCTGCGAACGCCATTGTCGAGGTGAATGAGGAGAATAATACACAAGAAGGGACCCTCTGGATCCATTATTAGCATCGGATATGGAATTTCCTTCGTCCTTGAGGGGGAGTGCGGCTGAAGGGGGGAGCCGATAACCGGCGGTTCACCTTTTTCTGAAACGAAGGTGGAGCTTTCGGTGTATAGTTGAATAACGGAGGTGAGAGCTGTGAGGCGATATGTTGGTGTTGCGTTGGTCCTTTTGGTCGTGTCAGTAGCTATGTTCAGCGTGGCTGCGGCTACCTCGACGGTTTATGGAACCCGCTTCAAGGTGGGAGAGACGATCCAGTTCAAGATCGAGGATTCCACGATCTGGTGGGGGGGCTGCTGCTGTTGCACATCCTGTACGGAGACTTCCGTCCTCGGATGGCATATCACCAACAGCGCAGGGCAGACGATCTACAACGCCATCAATGATGCCCCTGTCCCTGCGTCAAGCTGGGTCGGGACCTGGACGCAGATCGACGCGAACGACAACCCCGTCGGCGCAGGACAGTACATGCTCTACGTTGATACGTCCATCGGCACGCTGTCGCGCTGTTTCACGATCTACGATCCGTGCGGGTGTAACTATCCGTACTGGTGTAACGCGTGTACGTGCGAGGAGCTCCCGTCGATAACGAACTGCGGGTGCAAGACGACGCTCGTGTTCGTAGATACGTGCCAGAACTGTTATTTCCCGTTCTTCTGGTGGTTCGGATGCTGCTCTTCGCCGTGCAGTAGCTGCGCAGGTTCTCCGTAGAGAGAATCCCGGGGGTCTTGAACGCCTACCTCGCAGCTGATACGCTTCTTTGTAGAGGCTTGCGAGGGTGGCGGAACTGGCAGACGCGCTAGCCTTAGGAGCTAGTGCCTTCGGGCGTGCGGGTTCGAATCCCGCCCTTCGCATTTGAAGCTCCGTTGCGGACGGGCTATAATGTTGAGCTCAAGCGGGAATAGCTCAGCGGTAGAGCACTGCCTTGCCAAGGCAGGGGTCGCGGGTTCAAATCCCGTTTCCCGCTCCAAGCATCGAGCCGGGGAATGCCGACAGCCGGGATGGCGGAATTGGCAGACGCAAGGGACTTAAAATCCTTTGAGGGTTTCCTCGTGCGGGTTCGACTCCCGCTCCCGGCAAAACGAGAAGATACCGCGGGGTGGAGCAATCTGGAAGCTCGTCGGGCTCATAACCCGGAGGTTGCCGGTTCGAATCCGGCCCCCGCAACCAGACGAGGCGGCGTAGCTCAACCGGTTTAGAGCGCTCGGCTCATATCCGAGAGGTTCGGGGTTCGAGTCCCTGCGCCGCTAGTGATTTTGGGGGCGTAGCTCTAATCGGGAGAGCGCTGCGTTCGCAACGCAGAGGTTGGCGGTTCGAATCCGCTCGCCTCCACACTTTCCTCCAGGTTTCCTTTTCTCCAAACCCTCAAAGGAAAGCCGGGGGAGTTATTCACTCCCCCGGCTCTATGACAGAGTGATTAACCGATTCACCTACCAGCTCAGCCTGACTGAGAGCTTCCAGGCGGTAAAACCGGTTGTATCCACCGTGATCGAGCTAGACATACGGATTGAGGAGCCCAAGGCGAGGGTGACGCCCATCGTGCTCTGTGCCCAATCGAAAAGGAGACCGGTGGATGTGCTGAAGAACGTGTCCGCTGAGAAGGAGAACCCGCTTCCAAAAGGAGGTACATCGACGGTGAGTGAGACGATCTCCCAATAGTCTTGGGGGTAGTAGATGTGCCCCTCTGTGATTGCTTCAGTGAGCGGTTCGACGACCGAGCCGAAGGCAGGGGTTGTGATCACGTAGTCGGTTGTATTCAGGTTCGAGATGCTGGTAAGGGAGGCTCCACCTATCTCCGCGGTAAACTTTATCCCGTAGATTTCAAGTGCGGTGATCGTCCCTCCGCTTTCAAGGAGGTTCGTATAAACAGATAGACAACCGTAGTCTGTCTCTAGCGATGGGGAGAACGTGTAGCTTGCCGACTGGAGGGTATAGGTGAAGTCGAGGACGAGGTTGAAAGGGATTCCGAATAGATGCAGGAAAGAGAGCTCGATCTCTTCACTTTCAAACCCTGTCTTCCCGAAACTGGTTGTGCTCGACAGTTCGACACAGGTGAAAGCGTTGGCGGTGAACGTGAGATCCGCCCCGCAGAAGTAAGCCGGGATCGGCTCAATTGTTGGATCAGTCTCATACGTCTTCGACAGCACCGAGGGATCGGTATGGTCTCCCGTAGCGGTGAACGTGATTCCACTTAGATCCGCTCCGAAGTATATAGCGCTCTCGAAGGTAAAAAACCCGTCGATGATCTCTCCGTATAGATCGACTACGTACCCGTAGTTCACCGGTTCCGACTGTGTCTCTCCGACCATTGCTCCGTACAGGCTCAGCGTGAGGGGTGGGATCAAGACGGCCATTCTCCCCTGAGCGTAAAGGAATGAGCCACTCTGCGGCTCAAACAACAACTGCCCCGAGAAGCTAACTGGCCCTAACGCTGCGTCAAGGTCGAATTCTTGCCAGAGCCAGCCGTCAAATACGAAATCCGAGATGCTTGAAATCTCCAAGAAATCTAGGTGGAGTCCGACATCGAGCGTCGATTGGAAAGAGGTGAACGGCCTTGTCTGTTGGGGGGAGAGACCGATTTCGGCGAACCAACTGCCGGTGATGTATTCGCTTCCTCCGTTGTTTCCGGTTGCGATGACAAACGCCCCTAAGACTAATGCGATCGCGATCAGCAAGCCTCTGATGTTCACCGTCCACTCCCCTTTGTCCGCCTTGGAACCACTGCTGATTCAGGTAAGTTCCTCATCTAAGTGGTGTCCTCTCTGTCGCATTGACCGTAGTTCGAACTTGCCTTTCTCTCTACGGTGCACGACCGGAGGGAAGCGGAAATGGATCACCCGATCGGCCAGCGAACGTCCTCTCGGCTCCTGACAGACTCCCTCTTTATCGTTCCGTCTTGGCGGGCTCACCCCCTCCGGGTAGACTTCAGGGTATGAGACGCTTTCTTATCGTCGCCCATAAGGCGCCGCTCGAGCCGGCGTTTTCGCTCGATGACCTCCCCGGCGGTGCGGGGAGGATCGATGTCCTCTGCCGGGCGATCGGCGCGTCGCTCTTCCTCTCCCACGGGATCAGGCGTGACGTGGAGACGATCCTTGTCCTTCGGGATGCCGTTCAGATCAGGATCGTCGGTGGACGCGTCAAGCGGCTCAACCCGGATGAGCGCTCGACCGCAGCCCTGATCAAGCATGCCCTTGCCGCCCTCGATTCGGAAGAGGTGGAGAGCACGCCCGGGATCTTCGCCTCGCGGGCCAGCCTCTCCGATGCCCTCGATCGGATCTACCAGTTGGGGGCGAGACCGGTCGTCCTTTCGGAGGGCGGTACCCCTGCCGAATCGTTCGACTTCCCGGCTGAGCCGGCGTTCATCCTCTCCGATCATCTCGATTTCACCCCGGAGGAGGATCTCCTCCTCTCGGACATCCCTCGCCTCTCCCTCGGCGAAAGGTCGCTTCATACGAGCCAGTGCATAACGATCCTCCACTACCTCCTCGACCGACGGGAGAGGGACAAGGAGGGCGATCTCGCCGTTTGCCACGTCGTGTGGGGCGAGCCAAAGGCGCAGCTGATCAAGGGGCTCCTCGAGGATTTCGGGATCCCTGCCAACCTCGTCGGGGACGTCCCGGCATCGGTCTACCCCTTCTCCCTCGACGGGCTCGCCAAGCGTCGGATCATGGTGAGGGAACGCGACCTCGAGCGGGCGCGGTCGATCATCCGCGATTATTTCGAGGAGCCGGTCGAGGAATGATCCGGCTCTTCCTCCGTTTTGCTAGAATGCTGATGTGACCAGGAAGGGCAGGGAGGGAGACGAGTTCGCCGAACGCCGCGCATTCATGGTCGAACACCATCTGAGGCGGCGGGGGATCCGCGACGAGCGCGTATTGAAGGCGTTCCTCTCCGTCAGGCGGGAGGAGTTCGTCCCTCCGGAATGGAGGTACGCCGCGTACGCCGATCACCCCCTTCCGATCGGAGAGGGACAGACGATATCCCAGCCATATATAGTCGCTCTGATGACCGAGGAGCTCAAGCTGTCCGGGGGTGAAAGGGTCCTCGAGATTGGGACTGGTTCCGGGTATCAGACCGCGATCCTAGCCGAGCTAGAAGCTGATATCTGGACGATCGAGCGCTCAGCGGCCCTCAGCCGCGCAGCACAGGAGAGGCTCCACAGGCTCGGCTACAGGGGTATCCGGTTCGTGGTCGGTGATGGGACGATTGGCCTTCCCGCGGAGGCCCCGTTCGATCGGATAATCGCCACCGGCAGTTTTCCCTCCATTCCGACCGGGCTCCTCGCCCAGCTTCGGGAGGGAGGGATCTTCGTCGGCCCGGTCGGTGACCTTTATGATCAGCGCCTCATCAAGGTAGAGTACCATCCCCCTCGATTCATAAGGAAGGACCTCGGCGCATGCCGGTTCGTCCCGCTGATCGGGAGGAGCGGATGGAGGACCGACCGGTGAGAAAGGAGGAACGGATGAGGATCATCGATCTTCGAAGCGATACCGTCACCCGGCCGTCACTCGGGATGCGCAGGGCGATGGCGGAGGCGAAGGTGGGGGATGACGTATTCAGTGAGGATCCTACCGTTCGCGAGCTTGAGGAGCGGATGGCAGAGCGGCTCGGGAAGGAGGCCGGTCTGTTCGTGGCCAGCGGGACGATGGGGAACCTCGTTGCGATCCTCACCCACGCCGGTCGGGGAGATGAGATGCTCCTCGGCGATCTATCCCATACGTTCATCTACGAGGGAGGGGGTCCGGCCGCTCTCGGTGGGGTACATCCCCATCCCCTGCCGAACCTCCTCGATGGGACGCTCGACATCGACCGGTTGAGGAGGGCGATCCGGAATCCGACTGACATCCACCAGCCGCCGACCCGGCTGATCTGTCTTGAGAATACGCACAACCGCTGCGGCGGGGTCGTCCTTACCCCCTCCTATACCGAGGCGGTCGCTGAGCTCGCCCACGATGCAGGGGCTCGCCTCCATCTCGACGGTGCGCGCCTGTTCAACGCCTCGGTCGCAACAGGGATCCCTGCCGCTAGCCTCGCCCGCGGGGCGGACTCGGTGATGGTCTGTCTGTCGAAGGGGCTTGGCTGCCCGGTCGGTTCGATCCTGTGCGGTGATCGCCGGTTCATCGAGCGGGCGCGTCGGATCAGAAAGCTTGTCGGCGGAGGGATGCGTCAAGCCGGGATCATCGCCGCCGCCGGGATCTACGCCCTTAAAAACAACATCGAACGCTTAGCTGATGATCACAGAAACGCAGTCAGGCTCGCATCCGGGATCGATGAGATCCCCGGGCTCTCCTCCCCCCAGGCGGGCAAGCCGCCTACTGCATGGACGAACCTCGTCTATTTCAGGATCGATCCTGATGCAGGTCGCGGCCGCCCCCTCACCGCTGCGAACCTCGTTGAGCGCCTCCGACGTAGGGGGGTGTTGGCTATCTCGCTCGGAGGCAAAGGGGATCAAATCCGCATGGTGACGCATCTTGATATTAGGGAGTCGGACATCGATGCGGCCCTCGACGCCCTTCGGTCCGCGGTCGAGGAGACATGAGTCCCACCTTTTCCTGAATCACGTCGTCGCAGCAGACCGTCTGTGGGCTTCTCCGGCGAGAAGGCCGCCTTTATCGTGATGTACACCGGGTGGTGAGGGGCTGACTTGAGGCCCCGTCCCGGCTCATCGACCGCGCAAAGGGGGAACGATGAAGGGGCTAGCGATTGGTCTGCTTGTAATCCTGCTGGGCGGCGCTGCTACGAGCGCTGGTCAGCTTGAGATGTCGATCGGCGGTGGACCGACCGCGATCTCCCTCAAAGGGATCAACGGATCGATCGGCGTCATCAACACGGTTATCGATCTTCTAAACGAAACGTTCGCCATCCATCCGGATGTCACCGGCTCGGTCGACAGCCTCAAACCGATGTCGAGCGGGCTCGCCCTTTGCGCGGAGGAGCGCTACTGGCTGACCGATTGGTTCGCGTTCGGCGGGAGGTTCGAGTACCTCCGCTCCACGAGCGCCGTCTCGGGTGAATACCACGGGAGCGAGGTCTCGACGATCGACATCGCGCTCGACCTGAACGGGATCGGGCTCGTCCTCGGCGCCCGGGTGGTCTTCCTCGATATGGGGCTCGTCCTCGCCGCTGAAGGGGGAGTCGGCTACTACTACACGATGTTCGACCGCTCGATCACATTCGAGATCCCTTCCGAATACCCGGATGTGATATCCGTCGTCCCTCCCGAGGGGGAAGGACGCTACACCGGCGGAACGTTCGGCCTCGAGCTCGGCATCTCCCTCTACTACAGGATTGCTCCCTGGTTTTCAATAGGATCCAGCGTTTCATATCGAAGTGGGTCGATCGAAGCCCCGTCCGATCGGGACGGGGATGGGCTCGATCTCGATGGAGATGGGGTGACGGAGGGGATTGACCTCGATGGGGTCTCGGTTCAGTTTACATTCTCTGTGAGTATCGATCTCGCCCTGACCGGGGAGAAAGGAGTGGCACAATGAGGGCTGCTAGGTTCTGTCTGCTTATCGTTGCGGCGATCATCGTCGCTGTTTCGCTCAGCGGGTGCCTGATGAAGGACACGCATCCGAAGGCGGTGTTCACCGCCTCGCGCGCTGAGCAAGTGGTCCCGTTCACGGTCAGTTTCGATGGGACCCCCTCCTACAAGCCGAACGGGAAGATCGCTTCCTATCTTTGGACGTTCGGGGACGGGGCGGCCGATACCGGACCGGTCGTCGATCATACCTACGTGGAGGATGGCGACTACGAGGTCCGCCTGACCGTGATCGACGAGGAAGGGATGTCGACCTCAAGCACGTTGACCGTCCACGCGCTCAACCCTCCTCCGTCGGCCGAGTTCTCCTACAGTCCGAAGAGCAACATGGAGGGGGAGTACGTCGTCGGCGCGAGCGAGTGGATAACCTTCGACGGGACGGAGTCGACGGACGACGGTGAGGTCATGACTTACGAGTGGAACTTCGGTGACGGTACGACCGACTCCGGCCCCATCGTCCAGCATCGCTACCTGTATCCGGGGACGTACAACGTCGTCCTCACCGTGACGGATAACGATGGAGGGAAGTCGAACTACGTGGAGAAGGTGACGATCGTCGGGGGGCCTCCGTGCAACGCCGATATCACCGGGGATGTAACGTGGAACAGCGGGGGGCACAAATGACAAAGAGGCTGCTTATCATCGGGTTACTTCTCTCTCCGCTCTTCCTCTCTGGGTGCGTTCTCGACACGATCCTAAGCGATGTTGTCAATCATCCGCCGACGGCTGTTATCGATGCGTCGCCGTTGAGTGGGCCGGCCCCGCTCACCGTGTCGCTCGATGCCCACTTCTCTCACGACGAAGACGGCTCGATCATCGAGTACCACTGGGAGGTGGGGGATCCGGCGGCGACCGGTCCGCTCACCGGGAGTGCGTGCGAGTACACGTTTACAAATCCCGGGACCTACCTCGTCAAGCTGACCGTGGTCGACGATGACGGGGCGAGCGACTCACAACAGGTCGCAATCGTCGTCACGAATGCCCCTCCGGTCGCCCAGGCGAAGGCGAACAAGACCTCCCCCTACCCAGGGGTCGAGGTAACGTTCAGCGCCGAGGGATCATACGACTACGACGGGACGATCGTCGACTACCGCTGGGATTTCGGGGACGGCGGATCGGCGATCGGTGAGACGGTGACCCACACCTATGCCGAAGGCGGCTACTACGTCGTCACCCTCGTCGTCACCGACGATGAGGGGGCGAAGGGGTCGACCCATTTCGGGATCAACGTCCTCCCCGGGCACAGCAACTGCACGACCCCCCCGGCCGGTGGGGGTTCGTGTAACGGCTCGTCGGTCACCCCGCTTGCCGTGATCACCGGCCTCCCCTCTTGTAGCGGGGGGGAGGCAGGGGTACCGCTTACGTTCGATGGGACCGCTTCCCGTCCGGCTGTCGGGAAGATCGTGACCTACCAGTGGGATTTCGGTGATGGCACGACCGCGACCGGTCCTGTCGTCACGCACACCTACACGAAGGCGTGGACGTACATGGTCACTCTGACGGTCGTTGACGAGGGCGGAGGGGTCGGGACCGCGATCGGCTCTTGTCCGATCAGCGGAGGCACCTGCACCGGGGAATAGGGGATTCGGCAGTTCGCTCGGTCGATCAGCCCGCGACCTCCATCATGGGAGCGAGGACGCGGGCGAGGAATCGACCAGTGTAGGACTGCGGGACCGCTATGATCTCCTCAGGGGTCCCGGTCGCGATCACCTCTCCTCCTCCGTCCCCGCCCTCCGGGCCAAGGTCGATCAGCCAATCCGCGGTCTTGATAACGTCCATGTTGTGTTCGATGACGATCACCGTGTTCCCTGCATCGACGAGGCGATGGAGGACGTTCAGGAGCTTCTCCACGTCGGCTGCGTGCAGGCCGGTCGTCGGCTCATCGAGGATGTACAGCGTCTTCCCGGTAGCTCGCTTCGACAGCTCCTTCGCCAGCTTGATCCGCTGCGCTTCCCCGCCGGAGAGCTCGGTCGCCGGCTGCCCGAGTTCGATGTAGGAGAGGCCGACGTCGTACAGGGTCTGAAGCCGGCGGCGGATCCGCGGAACGTTCTCGAAGAAGTCGAGCGCCTCCTCGACCGACATCGCAAGGACGTCGGCGATCGACTTCCCCTTGTAGCGGACCTGAAGTGTCTCGCGGTTGTAGCGTGTACCGTGGCAGACCTCGCACGGGACGTAAACGTCAGGGAGGAAGTGCATCTCTATCCTCTCCACCCCCTGCCCCTGGCATGCCTCGCATCTCCCTCCCTTCACGTTGAAGCTGAACCTCCCGGCCGCGTATCCGCGGAGCTTCGCATCCGGCGTCCTGGCGAACAGGGTGCGGATGTCGTCGAACACCTTTGTATAGGTCGCCGGGTTGGAACGCGGGGTCCGGCCGATCGGCGACTGGTCGATCTCGATCACCTTGTCGATATGCTCAACGCCGCAGATCTCCCGGTGCCTCCCCGGTCGGCGCGTCGCCAGGTGAAGGCGGTGCGCGACCCCGCGGTAGAGGACGTCCTCCACCAGCGTGCTCTTCCCCGATCCTGAGACGCCGGTGACGCAGATGAACAGACCGAGGGGGAACTCGACGTCGATTCCACGCAGGTTGTGCTCCGCCGCTCCGATCACCTTAAGCGACTTTCCATTCCCCTTCCGCCGCTTTTCCGGGATCGGGATCCTGAACTTACCGGCGAGGTAACGCCCGGTTATCGACCGATCGCATGCTGCGATCTCCTCCGGCGTTCCGGCTGCTACGACCTCACCCCCGTGTTCCCCCGCCCCCGGTCCGAGGTCGAGGATGAAGTCGCTCTCGCGCATCGTCTCCTCGTCGTGCTCGACCACGATCACCGTGTTCCCTAGGTCGCGGAGGTCCTTCAGCGTCTTGAGGAGGCGGCGGTTATCCCGCTGGTGAAGCCCGATCGACGGCTCGTCGAGGACGTATAGGACCCCGGTCAGCTGGCTTCCGATCTGGGTGGCGAGCCTGATCCGCTGCGCCTCCCCGCCGGCGAGGGTCCCCGCCCTCCGGTTGAGGGTCAGATAATCGAGGCCGACCGCGACCATGAACCCGAGCCGCGCTTTGATCTCCTTCAGGATCTGATGGGCGATCGCCTCCTCGCGTTCTGATAGCTTCAGGTTCTCGAAGAACGTGAGTGCGCTCCTGATCGAGAGGGATGTCACCTCGTGGATGTTCAGCCCATCGATCGTCACCGCGAGCGGCTCCGGCTTGAGCCGCGCCCCGCCGCAGACCGGGCAGGGGAGGGTCGCCATGAACTGCTCGAGCTCATCCCGCCACTCCTGTGAGCTCGTCTCCCGGTACCAGCGCTCGATGGAAGGGACGATCCCCCGGAACGGGCGCTTTATCGTCCGCCTGTATCCGGAGCTCGAGCGGTATTCGAATGTTATCGGCTCGCTCCCCGTCCCGTAGAGGATGACATCGAGCTTCTCCTTCGGCAGCTTTCCGAGCGGCCTGTGCGGGTCGATCTTCAGGTTCTTCGCCAGCCCGATCATCTGCCCCTCGATCCAGCGCGACTTCCTCCCGGCGAACGGGAGGATCCCGCCGTCGAGGAGGCCGCGCTCCGGGTCGATCACGAGATCGGGGTCGACCTCTTTCCGTTCTCCCAGCCCGCCGCACTCCGGGCAGGCGCCGTAGGGGTTGTTGAACGAGAACATCCGCGGTGAGAGCTCCTCGTAGCTGATCCCGCACTTCAGGCAGGCGTAGTGCTCGCTGTACAGCTCCTCTCGACCATCATCGAAGAGTATCCCGACGAGCCCGCCCCCTTGTTTGAGTGCCGTCTCGATCGAATCGGCGATCCGAGCGCGCTTCTCCGGGGCGATCGTAACGCGATCGACGACGATCTCGATCGTGTGCTTCCGCTGCTTGACGAGCTCGATCTCCTCGTATAGGGTCCTGATCACCCCATCGACGCGGACGCGGGTGAACCCCTCCTGGCGGATCTCCTCGAACGTACGCTTGTACTCCCCCTTCCTCCCGCGAACGACCGGGGAGAGGATCTGGATCCGTGTCCCTTCCGGAAGCTTCATTATTGCGTCGATGATCTGCTGAGGGGTCTGCTGGCTGATCGGCTCGCCGCATTTCGGGCAGTGGGGGTGACCGATCCGCGCGTAGAGGAGGCGGAGGTAGTCGTAGATCTCGGTCACCGTCCCCACGGTCGAGCGGGGGTTGTGGCTCCGCGTCTTCTGATCGATCGAGATCGCCGGAGAGAGCCCCTCGATCAGGTCGACGTCCGGCTTCTCCAGCCTCCCGAGGAACTGGCGGGCATAGGCGGATAGGGACTCGACGTAGCGGCGCTGCCCTTCGGCGTAGATCGTGTCGAACGCGAGTGAGCTCTTCCCCGACCCTGAGATCCCGGTGATGACGATCAGCCTCTCCCGCGGGAGGGTGACGTCGATATTCTTCAGGTTGTGCTCGCGCGCTCCCTTTACGCGGATCACCCCGCTCATAGCCCCTTCTTCAGCCTCCTTATCTCATCGCGGATGCTCGCTGCGATCTCGAACTCGAGCCGATCGGCCGCCTCGAGCATGTCCCGCTCGAGGCGCTTGATCGTCGCGATCAGCTCCTTTCTATCCTTCGGCCTCTCCTTCAGGGGGATCGGCCCCTTCTCCGGTTGCGGGGAGCTGATCGTCTGCATAAAGTCGGTTATCTCCCGCTCGATCGTCTTCGGGGTGATCCCGTGTTCCCTGTTGTATCTAAGCTGGATCGCCCGCCGGCGGTTCGTCTCAGCGACGGCGTGTTTGATCGAATCAGTCATTATATCGGCGTACAGGATCACCTTCCCGCGCACGTTCCGGGCGGCGCGGCCGATCGTCTGGATCAGCGACGTCCCCGAGCGGAGGAACCCCTCCTTGTCCGCGTCGAGGACGGCGACGAGCGCGACCTCGGGGAGGTCGAGCCCCTCGCGGAGGAGGTTGATCCCGACGAGGACGTCGAACTTACCGAGGCGGAGGTCGCGGAGGATGTCGACGCGATCGAGGGTGTCGATCTCGGAATGCAGGTACCGGGCGCGGATCCCGAGGTCGACGAGATACTCGGTCAGGTCCTCGGCCATCCGCTTCGTCAGGGTCGTGACGAGGACCCGATCGTTACGATCGACCGCCTTCCTTATCTCCCCGATCAGGTGATCGACCTGCCCCTTCACCGGCCGCAACTCGAGCTCGGGGTCGACGAGACCGGTCGGGCGGATGATCTGCTCGACGACCTTCTGCGAGTGGCGGATCTCATAGGGGCCTGGTGTCGCCGAGGTGAATATCACCTGGTTTATCCGCTCCTCGAACTCCTCGAACGTCAGCGGCCGGTTGTCGAGCGCCGATGGGAGGCGGAACCCGTACTCGACGAGGGTCGTCTTCCGCGAACGGTCGCCGTGGTACATCCCGCGGATCTGAGGGATCGTCTGGTGCGATTCGTCGATCACGAGGAGGAAGTCGCTCGGGAAGTAGTCGATCAACACCGACGGGGGCTGCCCCTCCTTCCGGCCGTCGAGGTGGCGGGAGTAGTTCTCGATCCCGGTGCAGTAGCCCATCTCCTGGAGCATCTCGATGTCGTAGCGCGTCCTCTGCTCGAGTCGTTGCGCCTCGAGGAGTCTCCCTTCGCGCCGGAGCTGATCGAGCCTCTCCTCCAGCTCGGCCTCGATCGATTCGATCGCGCGCTTCCTCTTCTCATCCGGAGTGATGAAGTGGCTCGCCGGGTAGATCGTTATCTCCTCCACCTCGTGGAGGGGATGGCCGGTGATCGGGTCGACGATCGTGATCCGATCGATCTCGTCCCCGAAGAACTCGATCCGTACGACCCGCTCCTCGTATGCAGGGATGATCTCCAGCGTGTCCCCGCGGGCGCGGAACGTCCCCCGTTCGAACCCGATCTCGTTCCTCGTGTACTGGATGGCGACCATCGAGCGCATCACCTCGTCACGGTCCCACTCCTCATTCCGCCTTAAGGTGATCGACATGTCGTAGTAGGAGGCGGGCGAGCCGAGGCCGTAGATGCACGAGACCGAGGCGACGATGATCACGTCCCTCCGTTCGAACAGAGCCGATGTCGCTGCGTGGCGGAGTCGGTCGATCTCGTCGTTTATCGATGAATCCTTCTCGATGTATGTGTCGGTCTGGGGGATGTACGCCTCCGGTTGGTAGTAGTCGTAGTAGGAGACGAAATAGTGAACGGCGTTGTTCGGGAAGAGCTCGCGGAACTCGTTCGCCAGCTGCGCTGTGAGGGTCTTGTTGTGGGCGATCACGAGGGTCGGGCGCTGCACGTTCTGGATCACGTGAGCGATGGTGAACGTTTTCCCCGTCCCGGTCGCTCCGAGGAGGGTCTGGAACCTGAGGCCGTCCTCGATCCCGGCCGTCAGCTCCTCGATCGCCTTCGGCTGGTCACCGCACGGTTTCAGTCTCCTAGAGATTTCGAATCCTGCTTTTTCTCCGACGCGTGGCAGTCTCATCCTAGTCTAGGATGGTACCTGATCACCGAAAACCGGTCAACGGACGTCAGTGAACGATCCTGAAATCGGGGAAGCTCCCGGTCGCCTCCTCCCAGCGGACCTCTACCTTCTCCACGATCGCCGCGTCCGGGCCGTGATGGAGCCAGGCTAAAAACTCGTTCAGCCGCTCCTTCGGCCCCTCGGCGATCACCTCTACGCTTCCGTCCGGGAGGTTACGGACCGTCCCGGTTATCCCGAGCCGCTCCGCCTCGAGCCGCGTGTTGTACCGGAAGAAGACCCCTTGAACGATCCCATGTACGATTGCAAAAAGTCGCCCCTTGTCATCCATCGGCATCCTCCGGGTGAATTCTACCGTTGCGGGGGGGCGAGTAAAGCATTTGCCTCGCAGGCCTTATCGAATAGAATCAAGCCCGATTAAACCTCAACAAGGAGGGAGATATGGCGTTTGTCTCGAAGAAGGACCTGATCGAGAAGCTTCGGCCCCTCGTCGAGAAGCTCTCCCGCCTGCAGGAGGAGCTCGACGACCTCTCCGACGGGGTGGAGAACCTGGTGAGGGATATCGAGGACGCCCTCGACGAGGCCGAGGACTGAGCTACGAGCCGGCCTGACGGCCGGCTCCTCCTCCGATCAGGTGCTTCCTTCTGGTCTTTGCTCGAGGTAGGGATCGAGGAGGGAGAGGATCCGCATGAGCGGTTCGATGTCCTCGTCGCTGAACGCAGCAGGTTCGGTCGAGTCGATATCGAGGACGGCGACCGGCCTCTTTCCGCTTAGAAGAGGAATCGCGATCTCGCTTTTCGTTCGCGGGTCGCACGGTATATGGCCGGGGAATTCATCGACGTTCGGGACGACGACCGGTAGCCTCATTTGCACGGCGGCGAGGCAGACCCCCTCCCCTTTTAGAGTCTGACATGCGACCGGCCCCTGGTACGGCCCGACGTGGAGCTCAGTATCCCCTGCGACGAAGTAGAAGCCGGTCCATGAGTGATGCGGCATCTTTGCATGGAGGATGGCGCACGCTGTAGACATCGCTGCGATCAGGTTCGGGGATCTCCCTCTGATGAGGGGTTCCAACTGCTCATAGATCCTCCGGTAGCGTGATAGGCGCTTCTCATCCATGAATATCTCCTTACAGGCTTAAAAGTACTCAGGATTATAAGGGGATTTATCTCACGGGGCGGGATGCGGGGCGGGGCAGGCCCCGGCGGCCGCAGGCCGGGGTTCGCTCCGCTTCGCCGTTTCCCCCTGCGGCTCGGGGACGGTCCGGAGAATCCCAAGGCTGAGGACGAGGAGGATGGCCGCTCCGGCGAACGCAAGCTCGTACCCGCCGGATCTGGCGAGGAGCCCGCTTCCTATCCCGGCGACGATCCAGCCGGCACCGGCGAGGGCGTTGTACGCCCCGAGGGCGAGGCCGCGGTTCTCCCTCTTGGCGAGCCGCGAGGTCAGGGCGACTCCCGATAGCTGGAAGAACGACCAGGTGATCCCGTAGACGAGGAATGCAGGGACCATCACCCAAGGAGGGGGAGCCCCTCGGGACAGGCCGAGGAATAGGGCCGATCCGCCGAAGAGGAGAGCGCGTATGAGGAGCGAGCCGGTCTGAACGCGCTTGTTCCCCCTCCGCTTGATCCTCCGTGCCGCGATCGGGTAGGCGGCGATCACCCCGAGCTGCTGAATCGTGAAGTAGAGGAAGACGGACGACGCCGGTAGGGAGAAACGTTCGACGAGGAGGAGGGGGAGGGGGATCCCGAACATTCCGAGGGCGGCGAACGCGACGAACGTCGAAGCGAGGAACCGCTTCGTCCCCGTGAGGAAGCCGTCCGGATGGGAGAGTGACTCGATCACCCTCCGCGGGTGGAAGCGGTGATAGATGTGGAACGGGGCGAACCTCGCCCGTTCGATCAGGAGGTTCCCCAACGCCAGGGCCGCTCCGAGGAACCGCCGGCGGGTGTAGACCGGCCGTGTCCGCGGTATCAGCCGGCCGGCGAGGAACGCCGCGGCCATGCTCGCCATCCCGCTTACCAGAAAGAGAACCCTGATTGCCCCTGTCTCGGGGAGGATCCGCTCGGCTAGGGTGAGGAGGCCGCTTCCGAGGAGGAGGCCACTCAGCCAGCCGATTGCGCCGATCTGATTCAGCCGCCCGATCTTCCCCTCCCATGTCGACTGATCGCGGTTCTCGATCACGAGGAGGACGGTCACCGCCGCGCTCGCCACCCAGAAGAAGTTCATGAACATGTTGAGCCCGAGAAGCTGGTCGAACGAGCCGGAGAAGGATATGGCGACGAACGAAGCGGCGCTGGCAGCGTAGCTCGCGACAACGAACGGCTTCCTCCGGTGAACGGCGTCGGAGGCCCTCCCCCAGATCAGGCTTCCGATCAGTCCGGCGAAGCTCGCCGCGCTGGCGAGAAACCCGAGCGAGCCCGCCGATCGGCCGAAGACCTCGGATACAGAAAGAGGGATCAATACGGAGGAGGTCCCCATGACGAGGTTGGCGAGGAAGACGGCGGCGTACCACCCTTCCGTCTCGTTCAGCCAGCTTCGAACCCTTGTGCGCATCGCTGCTCCTTCTTCCCGCCTCTCTCAGAATGGGCGGGAATGATCCGCGGAGTATACACCCCTATCTCAGCTTGTCAAGGGCGTGGAATTTGCATGGTTTGGGAACTTTCGTCTAACGTTCGGCTGAGCCTTCCCCGTTCGGATAAGATTCGAATCGAAGGAAGGCCGACACGAGAAGGAGGGGCTGATGGAAGACATTCTCCGGTTGATCGAGAAGAGACGGTCGATCCGCAGGTTCACCGGTGAGCCGGTCGAGCGGGAGAGGCTCGTGGTTGCGCTCAAGGCGGCGATGGCGGCTCCGTCCGCCAACAATAGCAGGCCGTGGCGATTCATCGTCGTGACCGAGAAGGAGAAGGTCCAAGCCTTATGCCGCGCGCACCCGTACGCTGCGTTTGGGGTCGACGCCGGTGCCGTTGTTCTCCCGTTCGGGAAGAAGGAGGGATACGACTGGTTCGATCAAGACATGGCCGCTGCGACCGAGAACCTCCTGATCGCCGTCGCGAACCTCGGCCTCGGCGCGACGTGGTGTGGGATGCGCGATCGCTATCAAGACAAGATACGCGAGATCGTCGGCCTCCCGGCCGATCAGTACGTCTTCGCCCTCATCCCGGTCGGCGTCCCGGCGGAGGAGAAGGGGCCGCGGGGCGATTACGAGGAGGATAGGGTCTACTGGGAATCGTACTCGCGAAATCCAGGTATGGCGTAGCCGACCCTCTCCGCCTTGCAGTGGGAGCGGAGGAGTTCAGCGTAGTCGGCGGCGATCCCGACGAGACGCTCGGGGGGTTCATCAGCCGGCGCGTAGAGGACGGCGATGACATCCCTGGTTGCCTCGCTGATCTTCGTTTCCATCGCGTCCTTCACCGGGTTTCCGCATGGAACCCAGGTGTCGTTCCTCAGCCGACAGACGACGAGTAGGTCCTCGAGATCGATCGTCTGACCGGATCGGTTGAATGCGTACGACTCCCCGGGGCGTCCCCACCTGAGGAGGAGCCTTCTTCCGGAGAGCCTAGCGTCGAAGATCGATCCGGGAAGCCCGGTCTCCAGGCTTATCGCGTTGTTGACATCGACAGGGGGGTTGATGAGAGGGAACCTTCCATTGAGCGCAGCGCGGAGGAGGAACTCGCTCGCCGGCCTCCCCCGCCCGCTCGCCCGGTATTTTCCATGCTTCAACATCCGCCTCACACGCGCTCTTTGCTCCTGCGGGATGAATCCCTCTCCGATCTTTTGCGCCCGGGCGATCGTATCAGCAAGGAACGGAGGCGCCTCAACGGTCGGGTGAGGGGGTGCGATCCCTTCGGCGTAGATCAAGGCGGGGAGGACGGGGGATGGCGATAAGGAGGGGTCAAGCTCGATTTTGTATCCGTTTTCGTTCATGTGGGTCCTGGGCTTCTCATCACCGCGTCGGGACGGGGGTGCCGGTCTTGAGCTCGAAGCTTGCCGTCACGTCGTTGGCGATCACTGTATACACCCCGGCCGGCATCCCCTCCACAGCGAGAGGGGTGGTGATCTCGAACGGTGTGGTCGTTTGGGCGCAGATCTCATGGACCGGCCGGCGGGTCGTGATCGTGAGGATGAAGGTGTGGTTCCGGATCTCTTGTTTCACCGAATCGATCTCGGTGCACGCGTCCGGGAGGGTACCGTGGACGATGACACTAACCTGCGGCGGGACCGAGTCCGTTGTCCTCACCTCCACGGCATCGATCCTCGCCTCGCGGTAGAAGTACTCGGGCGATCCCTTGTTGGAACGGCAACCGGAGAGGATGAGAAGGAGGGCGATAATAATGCCAAAAGAAACGTAACGTCCCATTCTCACCGCTCTTCCTCTCCTCCTTGCGCCTGGTGCACCTATTGCTCTCCGATATCCTACACCAGAATCGCCGGAGGGGAAACTTCGGGACCGACCGATTGCTGAACCCCCCTCCAGTCGAATAGTATTCCCGTTGGCGGAGGAGGCTGATTTGAGACACTTCCTGATCGATACGGATACCGCATCCGACGATGCGGTCGCCCTTCTTATGGCCCTTCGCACGGAAGGGATCAGAGTCGAGGCGATAACGGTCGTTGCGGGTAACGTTCCCCTTGAGCAAGGGGTGCAGAATGCCCTGTACACGGTCGAGCGCTCCGGGGCGAAGGCCCCGGTGTATCCCGGCCTTGCAAAGCCGCTCCTCCGGCCGCTACGCACAGCACAATTCTGCCATGGGAACGACGGGATGGGTGATATCGGCCTCCCGTTGTCCGGGCGGAGGCCCGCATCTGGGAACGGGGTCGATGCGATCGTCGACACGATCCGTCGCTTTCCGGGTGAGATCACCCTCGTCACCCTCGGCCCGCTGACGAACGTGGCCGTGGCGATCCTTAAGGAGCCGGCGCTCGTTGGGATGGTGAAGGAATGCGTGGTGATGGGAGGGATCGGTCTCGGGCACGGTAACGTCGTCCCGGCGGCCGAGTACAACATATGGGTCGATCCCGAGGCGGCGAGGATCGTCTTTAACTCCGGCCTTCCGATCACGATGGTCGGATGGGAGATCTCCCGCAGGTATGCGGCGTTTAACGCTGACGATGCCGAGGGGCTCCGGAGTGTATCGGAGCTCGGGGAGTTCGTCGTCTCGATCCAGAAGGCGATGCGTGTCTTCTGCATCGAGAAGCTGAAGCAGGATGGGTTCGATCTCCCCGATCCGATTGCCATGGCTGTAGCCATCGACCCGGAGGTCGCCGTCAGGATGGAGCGCCTCCACGTCGACGTCGAAACGAAGGGGGAGCTGACCGCTGGTGAGACCGTCGTCGATCATCTTGGGATCACAGGGGAGCCGGCGAACGCGAACGTAGTCCTTGAAGCATCGCGCGAACGGTTCCTCTCCGTGTTGTACGACTCCCTCCGCTGAGGCCGTCGATCCTGTACAATCTTTGGCTTACGAAAGGAGATTGGATGCCGGAGGGTTTAGGGCGCGTGATAGGGAGGATCAAGGAGGGGGAGCGGTTCCTCGTCATCGGGCACATAAAGCCCGACGGGGATGACATAAGCTCGGTCGCCTCCCTTACGATGATCCTCCGCAAGGCGGGGAAGATCGCAGAAGGGTGCATCGCCGATCGGATCCCGTGGTTCTTCAGGAGGCTCGCCGGAGCCGGATCGATAAAGGGTGTCGATGAGCTGCGCGGATATCGATTCGACACTTCGATCACCGTCGATGCCTCCGATCTCTTCCGGATCGGGGAGGCGGTCGAGCTCCTCGGAGGTGATATCCCCGATATCACCCTCGATCACCACAAAACGAACAAGGGGTTCGGGAAGATCGATTTCTGCGATCCCTCCTACGCCGCAGCCGCGATGATCGTCTATGAGATCGGAAAACAGCTGGTCGACTACGATCCCGAGCTCGCCGAGGCGACCCTCCTCGGGATCGCCACCGACACCGGCTTCTTCAAGTATGCGAACACCGACGAGCGGGTCTTCGCCTACGCCGCTGAGCTCGTCCGGAACGGGGCCGACATCCAGCGGATCGCATCCGCTGTCCTCGAGCATCGGACGGTGGACGAGATAAAGCTTCTGATCGACATGTTCGCCACCCTCAAGCTCTCATTGGGCGGGAGGCTCGCCACGGCGTACGTCTCAGCAGAGATGATCGAAAGAAACGGCTGCACCGAGGATGATACCTCGGGGATGGTCGGTGAGATCCGCGCGATAGACGGGGTCGAGGTTGCAATCCTGTTCATCGAGTGGCCGCGGAGGAACGTCCATGTATCGTTCCGCTCGAAGGAGTACGTCGACGTGAGCGAGATCGCGATCGCCTTCCGCGGCGGAGGTCACTCCCGTGCCGCCGGGTGCAGCCTTGCGGGCGTGGAGTTGGAGGATGTGATGAAGAAGGTCATCCCCTTCGCTGAGAAGGCGATCGAGGCGGCTTCTCCGGCCTGACCCTTGATCCTTAGAAAAGAAAAGGCGCGACCCGCTTGGGCCGCGCCTTTCGATCGCTAGACCGCTAGAGGGCTCCGAGGGCGGCGTCGGCCTGAACCAGACCGGAACCGGTCGCATCGCTCCCCCAGCTGAAAGTCTCACCGGCGACGAGGGCGCTTCCCGGAGGGATCGGAAGTGCGGTTTCCTCAAGGATCTCCTCGACCGCCGCTGCATCGAGCGAGCCGTCCTTCTCGAGCATCAGGGCGACCAGCCCGGCGACGTGCGGGGTTGCCATGCTCGTCCCGCCGAGGTAGTAGTACTGCCCTGGGACTCCGTTCGCCCAGATCGGTGGATGAGCGGCGCCGTAGGCGAGGTACGGCCCGACGACCCAGCTTCCCGGGGCGAGGACGTCGAGATCCTGCCCCGGCTTCTCCCTACCGCTGAAGTCGCAGACGTAGACGTCGCCAACTGCAGTCGGATCGGCGACGTCACCGTGCCACCAGCCGCTTGCCGCCCACTCGGAGGTCCACCCGGCCGCTCCGACGCTGATCACAGGGGCGTACGCCCCTGGATAGTCCATCCCTGCATCACCCGAGTTCCCGGCCGCCGCGACGACGATCACTCCCTTGTCGATCGCGTAGTCGATCGCAGCCTGCTCGAGCGGGGAGAGGTACGGTCCGCCGAGGCTCATGTTGATCACCATCGGTGCCCCGAGGGACTCTTTCAGATCGGCGATATGGAGGATCCCTTCCGCTACGATCGTCGACCAGCCGGACCCGCTGTTCCCGAGGACCTTGACCGGGATAACCATCGCCTTCGTGGCGGCGCCGTTCACCGTGTAGAACCCGTAGACGCTGAACCCGAGGATCGAGCTTGCCACGTGTGTCCCGTGGGAGTTCGTGTCCCGTTCCCACAGGTTGGCCGGCTCTGATATGTTCGCGTTCGTGCTCCCGCCTCCGGAGAACGCCTTTGCGTACTCGGTGGCGACTTGATCGGCGGGGAGATAGTCGCGCCAGTTCTTGACGAGACCGGTGTCGAGGACTGCGACGTAGACCCCTTCACCGTCGTAGTCGACGACCCGGCCGACCCCGTAATCGGTAACGTTGATGATGTCTTGATCCCAAGTGCTGATTCCCGAGGAGTAATCGAGGGCATGTCGTTCCGCTTGGTCGGCGACAGCATCGACGTAAGGGAGGGCGGCCAGCTCTGCGACGGCCGATCCCCTGACGTCCATCGCCACCCCGCCGATCTCATCGAACCGCTTCGTTATCCTTCCGTATCCCTCGAGCTCGGCGATGACCGAGTCGGTCAGCCCGCCGCTGACGATGAGCTCGATGTGGCGGGTCTGATTCGATGCGAGAGGGGATATTGACTCCACCCCGAACCATGTGCAGCCACCAAGGAGCGCTGCAATTGCGATGAGGATCCCTACTCCGATCAATCGTTTTCTCATATCTCCCTCCTGCAGCCCGTCGCGGGCTCGAAACTAGGATATGGGGGCTGCACTCATAAGTCAACCGTCTGGCTTGCACTCCTTTTCCTATGGAAGTAGACTCCTTTTAAAGATCGATATGGAGCAATCTGGGGAAAGGAGGACGAATGAAGGTACAGACAGTTCTTTGTGGGATGATCCTCCTTGCTTTCACCCCTGTTCTTTCCCAGGGGGTTCAGACCCCTCCTAGCGTGATCGGGCCGTGCTGGGTGATCGCCGTGCATGATGGAGATTCGATAACCGTCCGCGCACCCGATGGGGAGCCGATTCCTGTCCGTTACATGGGTATCGACGCCCCTGAGAAGGAGGATGCGTTCGGCGAGGAGGCATTGAACCGGAACAAAGTGCTCGTCGAAGGCCGATCTGTGTGGCTCGAAGTGGATACGACCGATGGGGGATACCTGACCGATCGAGACGATCGGGTCCTCGCGTACGTCTTCCTTGATGCTACGTGTGCGCAATCGGTGCAGCAGATGCTTATCTCCGAAGGGATGGCCCTGATCGACGTGCGGAACGTCGTCGATCGCGACCTCGATCCGGACGCGTTTCCCATCCGTCATGCATCTTCTCTTATCCAAGCCCAGATCGAAGCCGCATGCAGCCGGAGCGGGTTATGGGAAGAGATGGTCCCAGAGAAAAATGGGCTTGTCATTGCCGCAATCCAGTTCTGGGGCGAGATTGAGACCGTCTACCTCGTTAACGCCGGCGAAGATGAGATCGATCTTGCCGCCACTTGGATATTGATGGACGAACGCGCTCATGAGAAGTTGGAGAAAGGCGAGAGCAGCCATAACGTGCTAAAGTTCGGACTGGCCTTCGGCCCTGAATGTACCCTTCCCCCACGCGGAGTCTTGAAGATCTGCACCGGACCTGGAATTCCGGAGGGGGAGAGAGGAACGCGCACGGGCTGTGGGACCGACGAGGTGATCTTCTACTGGTTTGGGTGCAAGGTTTGGAACAGCGACGGTGACACCGCTTACCTCTACTCGCCGGATGGGAACCTCTGTTCCATCTATCAGTATCCGTGGCAGAAAACTGAGGACTAGCAAGTCACGGCCGGCCGGTTAGGCGAGAAGCTTACCCCGGTCAGGCCTCTGTAGATCCGACGTTTTAGTGTCGTGAGAAGGGCGTTAAGCTCATCCTGAAGTGGATCGAGGCGCTTGCTGCTATACCCCCGCCCCGATCAGCGCGAAAAGCTAACGGATCAGGAGTGCTGTTGGACCGCCTGGGCCCATACCGGGTCATCTACAAGGTTGACGACGATGCAGGCATCGTCGTTGTGGTCAAGGTCGGCCACCGTGGGGATGTCTACCAACGCTGATAATCTCTCCTAGCAGAACCCGTTTATCAAAGAGTGAGTTCTCTTTCACAACGGAAGGCACGCCTGTCCATTCTTGTCTGTTTACTAGTAGTTTCTTTTGTAACTAGGACGGGGGGCTGCTGATCTTCGTCGGGATATTCCTTGCGATCTTTACTTCTGTCCCCTACGGATTTGTGAGCGTAGTTAAGGTTGTTGACTTCTTCGGCACGCGGAACTGGTCAATCACAGTTGTATCTTTCGTCCTCTTGGGCATATCGTTGGCTTTGTAGATATTTGGGCTCACTCCGTAAGTTTTTGCTTGGCCCGGAGGCCATGAAGAGGTCTCCGGTGTGCTCACGCAATAGTGCACAGGACGTGAATGGGGCTCAGGTAACCGTTTGTAACTGAATAGGGGGAGGTAATGAGTCTGGCGGCCGGTTGTCGCTTTGGGGCCCTCTTCGCGTAGAATGGGAGGCGTTTCTGGAGAAGGAGGATGGGGATGAGAAAGCTTTCAATCGCTCTTTTGCTGTTGATCTCCTTTGCGGTGAGCGGGGCGTCGCTGACGCTGACCGAGATCGGGTTCAGGCTCGACCTCGCGTTGAACCCTTTCCGGATCGATGGAAGGGCGAAGTGGGATATCACGGTCGGCGCGTACGCTCGGATCAAGATCGACGATCAATGGAGCGCACGGTTGTCGGTCGGTTCGCGGGTCGATCGGTTCTACCCATTCGCCGATATCGGGGTCGATCGGACGATCATCCCGCATCTGTTCGCCGAAGGGGTCCTCTCGATCCGTTCCCTTCCCCGCCGCGGCCTTTCGACCTCGGCCTTTGTCGGGGGACGTTACATCCCGGATGTCGGAACGGACGGCCGCGTTGAGATTGCAAGCCTCCCGTTCGGCTGGATCCTGACGGGCTATGCGGGTGAGCTGCACGGCCAATTCTTCCTCCAGCCGAACCTGACCCTCGATGGGACGCTGATCTCCCTCCAGGGCGGGATGATCGGTCAAGGGATTACGCTCTTTGTCGTCAGTCGCCCGGCCGGAGCAGGGGAACCGCTTCTCACGATCGGCGGGGGCTATGCCATTTCAGGGAGCCTCGCCACCCATATCGGCTTCGCACCGTAAGGAACGTTCCCCATCTACTCGGCATCCGGAACGAGGATGGGCGACTCCTTCAGCCTCGCTGCGAGGATCACCCCTATGCCGAGAAGCCCGATCAGGATGAGCAACGGGGCGCTCATCGATCCGGATGGTCCCTTGAAGGCGTCCATCCCGATGATGAACGCGATCCCTGAGATCTGCCCCATCAACAGGAGGAGGCCGTTCGACGTCCCCTCCGGCGCCGGATAGGTCACCTCGGCTGCGTACTGGAATCCGATCGGTCCGGAGGAGAGGAGGAAGAGCCCGAGGATGAACGCCGAGGCGGCGAGGAGCGGGTATGCAGTCGCGAACGTCAGGCCGATCAGGCCGACGATCCCGCCTCCTAGGGCGAGGAGGATGAACGGTACGCGGCGGCGGAGCCGGTCGGATAGAGGGGGGATGACGAGCGCCCCGACCACCCCGCCGAGGACCATCAGCCCGCCGGCGAACCCGGCCTGGCCGGTCGAGAACCCGCGCGGCCGGAGGATATCCTCGATCCACGTCGTTATCGCGTTGAACGCGCCGAGCCCGATGAAGAACAGAACGAGAAGGAGGATGAACTCGCGGTTTTTTATCATGCTTCTGAGCCCGTCGAGGACGAGGGAGCGTTCCTCAGGGCCGACCGGCTTAGGCGGGCGCTCCCGTGCAAGGGAGAGGAAGAGGAGAGCAGTCCCGGCTGAAATGGCGCCGTAGATCAGAAGCATCCCCTTGATACCGCTTCCGATGACAAGATGCGGTGTGACGGCGAGTCCGGCGAATATCCCAAGATAGATTGCGAGCGAGCCGAGGCCGGTCGCCGTCGCCCGCTCACTGAGTGGGAACCACCGTCCGGCGATCTTGGCAATTGCGTTCAGGATGAACGGCTGCCCGACGGCGATCCCGATCTGCGAGATGAGGACGAATGTGTAGTCGGCAGCGAAGATCCCACGCAGAAGCCCGAACCCGCCGGTCAATATCGCCCCTATTCCGACCCCGATCCTGATCCCATAGGTGTCGATCACCCATGAGGCAGGGATAGAGACGAGGATGAAAACGATCATGAAGACCATCGACAGAAGCCCGATCGAGAGATCACTTACGCCGTAGAACGAGGCCGCCTTCCCGGTTATCGGAGCGAAGCTGATCCAAAGGGCCTGGTTGATCGCGACTATCCCCATGAAAACGGCGAGGATCGTCCAGCGGTAACGGGATACATGAACCGCCGTTCGGTTCTCCATTTTACTCCTTGGAAGCCTTCATAAAGGCCTCGGCCCCCACCATTCGGTGGAGGCCGAAGACCCGTCACTGGCCGTTACAAGAGGTCCATCGCGGCCGATACCGATACGTCGATCGACCAGCCGGGATCCCCTGCTTCGCGCGTCAGCGAGATCTGAAGGACGACGTCCGCCCCACCGATGTCGAACCCGACGGAAAGGGAGGCCGCGTGGTTTATGTTCGCCGGAAGGCCGGCCGGCTTCACCCGTTGGAGCGAATAGCCGGCGGTTACCGTGCTCGTCTCGGATAGGAGGTACTCATAGGTCAGGTTCGCCGTCAGGGTGTTCTCGTCGGCGATGTTGAACGGGCCGGAGAAGCCGGCGTGGAAGAGGAGCTGGTCGCTCGGGCATGAGGCCATCGCCGCGTCTGCCGAAGCGGTGATGACGATGTTCTGCGCTCCGCCATAGGGATCGATCAGCTCATAGCCGATCCCAGCCTGAAGAGCCCAGCCGCACTTCCGCCCGTTCCCCGTCTCAAGGATAATCTCCTCGATCGACAGGAGGGCGACCGCGTCGAGGGTGACGCCCGCCGCCGCCTCAATCGCCCCTTCGATATCTGCGACCATATCCTTCACCGTGTCGTATTCTGCTCCCCTTCCGATCACGCTCGCAATTCCAAGGAGGACGTCGTCGGTGAGGCCTTGTGCGATCGCCCCGAGCGAGAGGAGTTTATCCTCGATCAGAAACGCCTTGGAGAGGGGGGTGACATCGGTGAATCTCCCGACCCCACCTCCGACGCTCACATCGAGTCCGGGCTGCGGCTGGCTGGTCGCCATCGATGCACGCAGCCCTCCGAAAGCGAAGTAGAGACCATCCTCAACCGGATAGTAACGGAACGTCGCCGCCCCTTGGCCGAGCCATCCGGTTGGTAGGAACTGGTCGAGAACCACCTCCGCCGAGCCGGCGAGGGTGAATCCGTAGTTCGGCGAGTCGTAGAGTTGATCGTAATCGACGCCCACCCGTCCGGAGTTGACGTCGATCGTCGGTGTCGCCGCATCGTTGTAGTACCTGTAGGTGAACGATAGGCCGGCGTCGGTCAGCGCCGTCACCGGCGAGCGATAGTCGCACAACGATAACCCGTAGCCGGCAGCCCCCAAACCGATCAGGAACGTGCCGAGCAGAATCACTACCCTCATTCTCTTCATCCGTTCCACCTCCTTAGTGGAAGTCATCACTTACTACAGTCTAGATGAATTATACCATCATGCAAAACCAACCACCTTTGACCGAACTGGTGCGTACGTGTATCCTTCGCCAACGTCTCACTATTCGGTAAGGCGAGTGAATTGGGGGAAGAGGGGGGTACGTCTTGCGCGCGAAGGTAGATCGTTCGAGTAGGAAGAGGGTGCTCGTCACCGGCTTGTTCGAGCCGGCAGCGCTTCACGTAATCAGGCGGTTCGGACAGATGGGGTACGAGGTTCACGCTGCCGAGGGGCATCTGCTGGCGTTCGCCGGCTTCTCCAAGTACGTGAAGAAGCGGATCCGACTCCCGAACATGCGGTACTTTCCGGAGCGCTACGCAGAGAGGCTCCTATCGGTACTCGAGGAGGGGGATTACGACTACTACTTCCCCTCCTACGAGGAGATCATCCTGTTGAGCCATCACCGCGACCGGCTCCTCGCGGCGGCGAGGAGCATCATCCCCGAGACGGATACGCTGATGCGCCTCCACGACAAGGTGAGGCTCGGCGAGCTCGCCCGCGAGGTGGGGATCGACACCCCGGAGACGTTCGCCCCGGGATCGAGCGAGGAGGCGCGCGAGCTGATGGCGAGGATCGAGCTTCCGGTCGTGATCAAGATGCGGAAGACCTCGGGCGCAGCCGGGTTCAGGAAGGTCTACGAACGCAGGGACCTTGAGAAGCTCTACTTCGATGTGGTCAAGGTGAACTCCCTCGACGAGGATAACCTCCCGCTGCTCCAGCGGCTGATCGAGGGGCCGACGATCTGTACGCTCGAGCTGTGCAACAACGGGGATGTCGCCGGCGAGGTGATGTACAAAGGGATCAGGACGATGCCGAGGACGGGGGGGACGACCGTCTTCCGCGAGAGCATAACGGATCAGGTCTGCTCTGAGGCGGCGGCGAAGCTGATCGATCACCTCGGGTACCACGGCTTCTGCGGGTTCGACTTCATCATGGAAGAGAATACCGGCCGGCCGTTCCTCGTCGACGGGAACTGTAGGATTACGCCGGCTGTATCAATGGCCTACTACGGTGGTTGCGATATGGTCGACGGCTGGGTGAGGATCGTCGATGGCGACGAGGGCGTGAAGCTCCCCGCTGCGCAAGAGGGGGTGCGGACGAAGATGCAGTTCGGCGACTTCGTCTGGCTTCTGGAGAGCTACCTCGGAAGCCTCAAGGACTGGTCGGGTGAGAGGAGGCTGAGGAAACAGTGGTGGGCGGACAAGGACTTCCATTACGACATCACGAGCCTCGCCGATCCGATGCCGATCGTGATGATTTGGGTCTATATCCTCACCAATCTTTACAAGCTCGTGTTCACCGACTTCGACTCGGCGCAGCTGTTCATATTCCACAACCAGTACGTCGAGCAGAAGCGCGGCTGATCGCTAGCCTCCGCCTTCGAACAGGACCTTGACCCCGCGGCGGCGGAGCTCCTCGATCGCCTTCCTCTCCGCCGATCCTTCTGTCAGATCGAGGTTTGTACCCCGTAAGTCGAGCTCGTCTCCGGCATCGAGCCCGGGGTTTTCAAGGAGGGGTTCGATGTCGGTTATTTTCGTCTCCGAAAGGCCGAGGATTCGGATCGAGGCGAGGTGGGAGAGGGGGCTTATCTCCTCGATCGGGTTTCGATCGAGCCAGAGTTTGACGAGACGGGTCATCCCTGAGAGGGGGGAGATGTCGGATATCGAGTTTCCCCACAGGCTCAGCCGCTGCAGGCGGACGAGGCCTGAGAGGGGGGAGATGTCGGTTATCCGGTTGTCGCTCAAGCCGAGGCCTTCGAGGTTCGTCAGATTCGACAGCGGGGAGAGATCACTTATCCTGTTGCCTCCCAGGCTTAGCTTGACGAGGTTCCTGAGCCCAGCGAGGAACGAGATATCATCGATCCCGATGTTCGGCAGGCCGAGCCATTCGAGGTCTGTGAGGCCGGAGAGAGGGGTCGGATCCTCGATCGGGTTCCCCCCGAGGCCGAGCTCGGTCAGCCTCGTTAAGCCGGCAAGCGGCGAGACGTCCCTTATCCGGCTGTCCCAAAGCCCGAGCCAAGTGAGGTTCGTAAGCCCAGAGAGCGGGCCGGCATCGGCGACGGTGTTGAAATCGAGGTCGAGCTTCCGAAGACGGGTGAGCGAGGAGAGAGGGGAGACGTCTTCGACGTAATTGCTCCTTAAGATCAGCGTCTCAAGCCGCCTGAGCCCTGAGAGCGGGGTAAGATCTGCGATATGGTTCTCGGCCAAGTCAAGGTATCTGAGGTTCCTGCAGGTCTCGATCCCGTCGAGGTGTGATATTCCCTGATCAGAAGCGGTGAGCTTCGTCAGCCGGAGGAGGTCAAGACGCGTGATCGGGCGGGATTCGATTTTGAGCTCGGCGCGAATCGCTGTCTCCAGGTGCGGATCGCGGAAGGGGACGGGTCGCATCCAGATAGAGGCGCTAACAATGATCCCGATGAGTGCAACCGCGATTATCGCCTTCAGGGAGTCATCCATTCCGGCCGGATTCTACTTTTCCGGATCGATGATCTCCACAACCTTCTCGTATCTCTGATTTTCCGATGTTAGAGTCCAGGCATGTGATGTATTGGTGCGGAAGTGAAGAAAGGGTTTGAAATGAACGACCATCGCTGCCATCTTCGGTTAACCAACAAGCCGACGTCAGTCGGACCGAGGAGGAAGCGATGGTCAACGAGAGGATAGGGAGTTTGGCCTGGTTGCGCAAGCGGATCGAGCAGGCGGACACGGATCTGTTACGCGAGATGGTGCAAATGATGGCTGAGGCCCTGATGTCAGCTGAAGTAGATGCGAAGTGCGGTGCACCGTACCACCAACCGAGCGCGGATCGGGTCAACCGACGTAACGGCTACCGTGGACGTCGTTGGGATACCCGCCTCGGCACGATTGAGCTTGAGATCCCCAAGCTCCGCAAAGGGAGCTACTTCCCCGCGTGGTTGCTGGAACCACGCCGTCGCTCGGAACGGGCATTGGTTCAAGTGGTGACCGAGTGCTACGTGCATTATTCCGTACATTGGGGCTGGAAGGGATGAGCAAAAGCCAGGTATCTGAGCTGGCCAAAGAGCTTGACCCGTTGGTGGAGAGGTTCCGTAACCGTCCGTTGGACAGTAGGTCGTACACGTTCGTCTGGCTCGATGCGATGACGCAGCGCTGCCGCGATGGTGGAGTGGTGGTGAACGTGGTGACGGTGATCGCCACCGGGGTGAACGGGGACGGTCACCGCGAGATCCTGGGACTGGAGGTGATGACGAGCGAGGATGGTACGGGATGGACCGAGTTCTTACGCGGGTTGGTGGCACGTGGGTTGAGTGGGGTAAAGCTCGTCATCTCCGCTGCTCAGCACCGGCGCGTCGTTGCTGAGCTTGAGCGCAGGTTCCCTTAAGCCGCTGCCATGCTGGACGAGGCGAGAGAAGAGATCCTGGCGTTTTCGGTGTTCCCTGTTGAGGTGTGGCGGCAGATCTGGTCGAACAACCCGCAGGAGCGGCTGAACCGGGAGATCCGGCGGCGGAGCGATGTGGTTGGATCTTTCCCAACCGGGAATCGATCGTTCGGTTGGTCGGGGCTGTGCTCGCTGAGTACAACGACGAATGAATGGTCAGCCGCAGGTACATGTCGGTGGGGGTGTTGGAGAAGGCTCAACAGGATGTGATCAACGATCCAGAGAAGGAGGGAGCACTGGTCGAGCAGGTCGCCGCTTGATCGGTCAGCGAAGATGGCGCGATGTCATTACACCACTTGACTGGACGTGACCAGAAGTCGCCCAAGTATCCCTCCCAGAAGCGAGTTCGGATGCACTTGCAAGTAGGCGATCAGGTCGAACAAAAAGCCGGAAGCCCAGTGCTTAAGGAACGGAGGGTGCACAAGCGCGCTTCCCCTGCATGGTACTTCGAGCGGCATCATTGATGCGAAGACCGGCGAGGTGATTCACGAGTGCTCGGAGCCATTGGAGAAGCACACAGGGCACGGAAGTGCTAAGGAATATGAGAAGAAAAAGCCCAAGATCACACGTACGTGTAGAGGAGGACGAATGACGCTATCTGAAGGCATCCACCTCGTTAGGCAGAAGCATCTGGAGGAGAAAGATGGGAAGACTGGTGGCCCCATTGCAGATAAGTACCAACAAGCCTTGGTCAACTACCCAGCGACCATGGCGATTGCACATCCATCTGTTCGCGCTTGAGGCGCACAAGACTACAGCTTAATCTGCATAGAGGAACTGCAGTTCCCTAAAAGAAAGTTAGTTTAGAACAGCGCTTTGGAGCCTAGGGGATTCGAACCCCTGACCTCTTGCATGCCATGCAAGCGCTCTCCCAACTGAGCTAAGGCCCCGGTTTAGGGTATTGTCGGGGAAGAGCCACTTCCGGTCAAGAGCGGACCACGATGCTCACCATCTTCTTCGGAACGGCGATCGTCTTCACCACGTCCTTCCCCTCGATCCTACTGCGGACCTGGCCGTCGGCGAGGGCGGCCTGAGCGAGGGCGTCCGCATCCTCGGCGATCTCGCGCGGGACGACGATCCGGGCGCGGAGCCTCCCGTTTATCTGCACCGGGATCTCGATCGTATCCTCTTGGAGGGCGTCCTCACGATACGACGGCCAAGGCTCCCTCAGAACGGCGTCATCGTGGCCGAGGCGCCGCCAGAGCTCCTCGCAGAGGAACGGTGCCATCGGGGAGAGGATCAGGATCAACCCGTCGAACGCCTCGCGGAGGAGGGAGGGGTCCGTATCACCTTCTAGATAACGGGAGAGGTCATTCGTGAACTCCATGATCGCAGCAACGGCCGTGTTGAAGCTGAACCGCTTCTCTATGTCCTCGGTCACCTTCTTCACGGTCGCGTGATAGCACCGCCAGATGCGGAGGCCGGGCTCATCGAGCTCTCGTAGATCGGTCCTCTCCCCGATCGGCGCAACCCGATCGAGGTTTCCGACGATCAAGGAATAGAGGCGGTTTAGGAACCGGAACGAGCCGCGGATCCCCTCCTCGGTCCAGTCGATGTCACGATCCGGCGGGCCCATGAACAGCGTATAGACCCGCTCGGTGTCGGCCCCGTAGCGGTCGATGATCTCCTCCGGGGAGACGACGTTCTTCTTCGACTTCGACATCGAGAAGTTGTAGGTCTCGAGCTCCCGCCCGCAATGGGGGCAGCGGCCGTCCTCCGCCTCGTGCGGATAGAGCCAGCCGTGCTCAGGGCAGCGGTAGGCGGTATGGCAGATCATCCCCTGGGTGAACAGCCGCTCGAACGGCTCGTCGAACGAGAGATACCCCATGTCGTGGAGGGCCTTGGTGATGAACCGGGAATAGAGGAGATGGAGGATCGCGTGTTCGACCCCGCCGACGTACTGGTCGACCGGGAGCCACCGGTCTACGTCCTCCTTGACGAACGGGGCCTCCCGTTCGTGCGGGTTTATGTAGCGGAGGTAGTACCAGGATGAGTCGACGAACGTGTCCATCGTGTCCGTATCCCGCTTCGCCGGCTTCCCGCAGATCGGGCATGCCGCATCGGCGTACCCTGGGATGTCGGCGAGCCCCTTCTTCCCGATGAACTCGACCTCGGGGAGGAGGACGGGAAGATCCTCCTCAGGGACAGGGACGATCCCGCAATCGTCGCAATAGACGATCGGGATTGGCGCCCCCCAGTAGCGCTGACGGGAGATCAGCCAGTCGTGCAACCGGTAGTTCACCGCCTGCTTCCCTTTACCCGTCTCCTCGAGCCAGGAGATCACCGCATCGGCGGCCTCATCCCCCGGCGTTCCGGTGAATTCACCCGAATTCATCATCGCCCCGTAATCGGCATGGAAGAGGAGATCGCGGTAGGGTGGAATATCCCCCAGGATCTCCATGGCGGTCCGCTTCTCCCCGAGGTCCGGGTCGAGGCCGGTGAGCCGCTCGAGGATCTTCCGGTCGGCGCTGACCGAGCCGAGCTCCATCACCCCATCCTCGAACACGAACGAGAAACGCACACCGACGATCTCCGTCCAGCAGTTCGGCTTCAGGTGCGAGCGGGCGAGATCGATGTATCGGTCAATCTCACCCTTCGAGAGCTCGACGATGATCCCCCTATCCCCGTCCTTAAACCGGATCCCCGCCCGTTCTAGATCCGCGGGGAACCCCTCGTCCATCGTACCGGGACGGACGAACGACCTTGCGCGGCCGTCTAAGCGTTCGATAACAGGAACGATCGGGATCCCGTACTTGAGGGCGAATGCGAAGTCGCGCTCGTCGTGGGCCGGAACGGCCATGATCGCTCCGGTCCCGTAGGTCATGAGGACGTAGTCGGCGATGAATACAGGGATCTTCTCCCCGTTCACCGGGTTGATCGCATACCCACCGGTGAAGACCCCGGTCTTTTCCCGCTCGGTCGAGCTCCGCTCGATCTCGGTCCGCCGGGCGGCTTCATCCCGGTATGCGTCTACCCGAGCGCGGTTCTCATCCGTCGTAAGGGCGTCGACGAGCGGGTGCTCGGGGGCGAGGACCATGAACGTCGCCCCCCACAGCGTGTCCGGCCTGGTGGTGAATACGACGATATCCTGTCCCGATTCGGTCTTGAAGGAGACCTCGGCCCCCGAGCTGCGGCCGATCCAGTTCGACTGCATCTTTTTCACGTTCTCCGGCCAGCCGGTGAGCCCCTCGAGGTCGTCCAACAGCCGGTCGGCGTAGTCGGTTATCTTGAAGAACCACTGCTCGAGCTCCCTCGGCTCAGGAGGGGTCCCGCACCGCTCGCAGACCCCGCCGACGACCTGCTCGTTGGCGAGAACGGTCTGGCAGGTCGGGCAGTAGTTCACCGTGGCGCGCTTCTTGTACGCGAGGCCGCGCTCGTAGAGCTTGAGGAAGAGCCACTGCGTCCATTTGTAGTAGTCGGGGAGGCAGGTCGTGATCTCGCGATCCCAATCGAACTCGACCCCCCAGGCGCGGAACTGCTCCTTGGCGTGCTCGATGTTCTTCAGCGTCCAATCGCGGGGATGGATCCCCCGCTCGATTGCCGCGTTCTCCGCCGGCAGGCCGAACGCGTCCCAGCCCATCGGGTTCAGGACGTGGTAGCCGCGCATCAGGTAGAACCGCGTGACTACGTCCCCGATGATGTAATTCCTCCCGTGCCCGACGTGGAGATACCCCGAGGGGTAGGGGAACATGTTAAGATAGTAGAACTTCTTGTCGACATCGGCGTTGTCGACCCTAAACAGCCCCTCGTCCCGCCAGTAGTCGCGCCAGCGCTCCTCGATCCCCTTGAAGTCGTACCGCTCTGAGCTTCCTGCCATCGTCAGATTCCCTCTCGCGCGAGGCGTTCCGCCTCGTCCAACAGCTTTTGCACGTCGCTTTCCCGCTCCATCTCACAGTAGAGCCGGAGGATCGGCTCTGTCCCCGAGGCGCGGAACAGGAGCCATCCCCGATCGAACCGGAGCTTCACGCCGTCTAAGGTCTCGACCGATCGTACAGGCAATCCCGCGAACCGCTCCGGCGGATCGTCCTTGAGTTTCTCCACGACCTCCAACCGCGCCGGGACGTGGATGTCGCGGCGATGGTAGAATCGCGGTCCGTACTCGTCGAACAGCGACTGGACGACCTCGCTCATCGGCCGATTTGCGCTCGCCGCGATCTCGGTCAGGAGGAGCGAGCAGAGCACACCGTCGCGCTCGGGGATGTGCCCACTGATCGCGATGCTCCCGCTCTCCTCGGCAGCGATCAGGACGTCTCCCCGCTTCAGGATCTGCTCGCAGTGATGCTTGAACCCGATCGGGACGACGATCTGGGGGAGGCCGTAGTCCTCGCACATGTCGCGCGCCATGTCGGTGAGGTTGAACGAGGTGACGACCGCGCCGCGCATCCCCCTCTCCTCTACAAGGTAGCGGAGGATGAGGGCGAACGTCCGGTGGGGGTCGATGAACCCCCCGCGCTCGTCCATCGCCGAGATCCGGTCGCCGTCGCCGTCGGTCACCACACCGATCAACCGCTTCTTCTTAGGACGGAGCGATGCGATCACCGCGCGCAAGGGGACGAGGTTCTCCTCGAGCGGCTCCGGCTTTACCCCCCCGAAGAGGGGATCGCGCCGGGCGCGGATCTCGGTGTAGGGGACGCGATTCTCGCTCAGGATCTCGGCGACCCACCCCTGCGCCGAGCCGTACATCGAATCGATCACGACGTGCACCGGGGAGGCCTTCAGCCGCGCCGGATCGATGAGCGCTCGGATCTTGTCGAGGAACGGCGCCCGCAGGTCGACCTGCGGGATCGCTTCATTCGGACTGCGAGGCACGGGGTTCTGTCCGCGCAGGTTCGCCACGACCCCGTCGGTCACCTCTTCCGGTGCGGATCCGCCGTACTCGGCCTTGTACTTGATCCCGTTATAGACTGGGGGGTTGTGGGAGGCGGTGATCACGATCCCGGCGGCGGCACGGCGGTCGACGACCGCGTAGGAGACGGCCGGGGTGGTGACGGGCGTGTCCGCGACCACGACCGGGATCCCGGAGTCGTAGAGGACCCTGGCGAAGTGGTGAGCGAACTCCCGCGACAGGAACCGCATGTCGTAGCCGACCACGACCCCGTCCTCCGCCGGACGGTACTCCGCCCCCCAGTCGGTGTAGATCAAAAGCTTATCCCGATCAGCGGAAGGGAGGAACCTCCCCGTCGCCGCGGCGACCCGACCGACGTTCGCGAACGTGAAATCGCGGGCGATGATCCCGCGCCACCCGTCCGTCCCGAACCGGACGGGCTCATCTGCGCTTCGTCTTCCCACTTCTCTTTCCCCTTTGCTTAAGGCGCGAGGTCATGTTGATCCGCTCGACGTTCTCCGGAAGCTTCAGATCGTCACGGCGGAGGATCTCCTCGAGGAGGGTATAAGGGAGGGAGGTCTCGATCCAGATCGAGTCGATATCGACGACCCCATTCCGCACCGGAACGCGAGGGATGACCCGTTCGACCGCCTCCTTGTACCGGAGCGACATCCCCTCCCCACCGGGACGATACCCGTCGGTCTCTTCTTCGGTAACCATACTTAAAAATCCCCTTCGATCGCAGTCGGTTATGGCCGATCGCCGGCCGTGAGAAAGGCGAACGGAGGCCCGTCCGTCTCGAACCGGCGGCCGATCATAGCACAGCCGCAGGATCGGTGTAAAGGAGCCCGGTTGGTGAGCGGTAAAGGATATGCTAAAATCCCTGTTTAAGCCCGAGGGGGGATCACGTGATAAAACGGCTGATAGTCTTGTTCCTTTTCGCGATCGCACTCCTTTCGTTCTGTGCGCTCGCCTCCCTCGATCAGAGCGATCTCGCGCGCCTCGATCCGGCACTCAGGGCAGCGCTCATCACGAGCGAGGGTGGAAACTCCCCCCAGGGTTTCCTCTACCCGCTGTTCGATTCAGAGCGCTTTCAGATCACGTTCTCCCCATCGACCGGCGAGGCGAAGATTGGCGTCCTGGTGAAGGTGGACCGGCCGATCCCTGGGATGGCGTACGCCGGGATACCGATCCGGGGGAAGGCCGGCTCGATAATCAGCCTTTCGGTCAGCCTCGGCGAGCTCTATCGACTCGCAGAGGACGATGACGTCGTCTACATCGAGCCGGCGTGGAAGACATCCCCCAAGCTCGACTACAGCGTCCCGGCGATCGGGGCGGCCGAGGTCCATGCGGCCTCCCCGCCGGTCATCGGGGAGGGGGCGATCGTCGGGCTGGTCGACACGGGGATAGACTACACGCACCTTGACTTCCGCTATGATTCGGATGGGGATGGATTCGAGGAATCCTCTCGGATCCTTGCAATCTGGGATCAGACGTGGGGGCTCCTCGGTGCGAGCTACGACAGGACAGAGATCGAGGAGGATATCGCCCTCGGCTACGGCTCTGGGGAGGGGGCGGTCCGCGAGTCGGATACGGACGGGCATGGGACGCACGTCGCGAGCATCGCAGCCGGGGATGGGTCCTCTTCTCCCTACGGGTTCGTCGGGGTCGCTCCCGGAGCCGACATCATCGCTGTAAAGACCTCGTTCTACACCTCGGACATCCTCTCCGGGGTCGAGTACATCTTCGATCGGGCGACGGAACTGAACCGGCCGGCCGTTGTCAACCTCAGCCTCGGCGGGCACGAAGGACCGCACGACGGGACGAGCCTGTTCGAGGAGGGACTCGACCGGCTCGCCGTCGGGCCGGGGAGGGCGATCGTCGTCTCGGCCGGGAACGAGGGTGACGAGAAGATTCATGCCTCCTCCACCCTGAACGGGGGCGCATTCACGTTCGAGGTGATCCCGGACGATTGGGAGATCGAGCTCAACATCTGGTACCCCGGATCGTCCGAGTTCACGATAACGGTCGTCTCTCCCTCGGATCTGCCGACCATTGCCCCGAAGGGGACGAACACCGGTCCGGTCCTCACCCCGGACGGAATCGTGTACATCGACAATGCATCGGCCGGTGTCAACCCGAACAACGGGGACAACGAGGGGTTCATCAGGCTGACCAATGTGACGCGGGGGGACCGCTGGCGGGTCGTGATAACCGATACGGACGGCGGCGGGAGGTTCGACGCGTGGATCTCGAGCGGATCTGCGAGGATCGCAGGCGGGGATTCAAACTCCACGATCGACGAACCGGGAAACGCACACCGCGTGATTACGGTCGGGGCGTTTACGACCAAGGCGGCATGGCCGTCGCAGGCGGGGGAGGAGGACTTCTCCGCCGACTACACCGTGGGGGCGATCGCCTACTTCTCGAGCCGAGGGCCGACGCGCGACGGGAGGACGAAGCCGGACCTCGCCGCCCCGGGAGCGTGGATCTGCGCCGCCCGCTCGGCGGACGCAACGGCGTACTCCTACCTCCTCCACCCCGATGGGAAGCACATGATCGAACTCGGAACGAGCATGGCCGCACCGCACGTGGCGGGGGCGCTCGCCCTCCTCTTCTCCCTCGATCCCGATCTGACCGCCGATGAGGCGAGGGGGATCCTGACCTCGACGGCACGGGAGGATTACTTCACGGGTGCGACCCCGAACGACATCTGGGGATGGGGGAAGATCGACGTCACAGGGGCGGTGGCGAGTGTCGAGCCGCCCGAGCCGGTGAATCCGCCGGAGGAGGATCTCCCTTCGATCTCGCTCGAGGAGAATCCGGCCGTCGATGCGGCCCGGTTCACCTACGAGACCCCGGACGGTGCGACAGAAGCGACCCTCCGGATCTACACGGTGAGTGGAAGGCTCGTCTTTGCGGTCGATCTCCCTCCGGGGGATGGGGCCTATAGGTGGAACCTGACATCGCTGCGCGGGGAGAGGCTCGCCGCCGGGCTCTACCTCTACGTCCTCGTCACCGACCGGGGAATATCGGAGGTCGGAAGGCTGGTGATCGAACGATGAACGGCTTCAGAGGGCTTGCCCTCGTTGCATTGATCCTCCTTCTCAGCGCGTTCTCCGCCGGAGCTGTGGAGAACGTCGGTGGGCTATTCGACATCGGAATCTCGGCCCGCGGGGAGGGGCTCGGGGGAGGATACTCAGCGCTCGTCGACGACGAGACGGCCGTCCTCTACAACCCCGCTGCCCTCGGATGGTATAAGGGGTTGGGTCTCTCCTCGATCTTCACCCGCCAGTTCGGGGTAGCGTCGTACGGATCGATCGGGTTGGCCGGCTCGTACGTCGGGATCGATCTTCTCTTCCTCGAGTCAGGACCGATCTCATCGGGAGACGATACGTTCAACTACGCGAGCCAAGGGATCGTCGCTGCGATCGGGATTCCGCTCGGGAACGCCGCTGTCGGCATCCGATGGCGGTATCTCAACGTATCATCCCCGTTCACTGGAAGCGGGTGGGCGATCGATCCGGCCATCCTCGTCGTCACCGACACCGTCCGGGTCGCCCTCCTCTACGAAGGGGCGGCATCCGCACCGGTCGGCTACAGCACGGGGGGGAGCGATCCCTGGGAGAGCTCCCTCCGGCTCGGCCTCGCCCTCACCCTCAGCCCGACCCCGGGCGTCCTGTGGAACGCGACGTTCGAGGCCTCAGGCCTCTTCTCGTCCGCCTCCGCTCTCTCCGGCGGAATCGAGTCATGGATCGGGGGGATCGGCGCGCGCATCGGCTACGACGGGGACGGCCCGACGTTCGGATTGTCGATTCGGTTCACCGCCCTGGAGATCGACTGGGCTTACACGACGCGGAGCGATCTCGGCGATACCCACCGCGTCTCCCTCTCCCTCAGGTTTTAGAAGGCGACTGCATGCTGAGATCATTACGGAAGATAGCGATAGCCGGCCTCCTCATCGCCTCCATCGCCGCCCCCCTCCTCGGGGGAGATGACGAACCGTTCACCACCGAGATAACCGGGCGAAAGACGTGGACGATCCGCTATGGGTTCGGTGATCCGATCGGGCTTGCAGCCGCCGGCCTCGCGCCGGGGCAGATCAGCCTCGATCAGACGCTCGCCGTCGACATCCACGGCGAGGCGCTCTCCGTCCTGACGATCGAGGGGCACTTCGACGATCAGCAGCCGGAGAGCATGCAGTCCCTGACCGTCTACCTCGATACCGACCGCCTGGACGGATCGTTCGGGGATTTCACCCTCGAGGGGCTCTCTCCGTTCGCCGTGCATCGGCGGAAGATGAAAGGGGGGAGGCTCGACTACGAGATAGGGAACGCCACGATAACCGCTATCGGTTCTCGGTTCGAAGGGATCACCGAATCGAAGACGTTCATCGGTTCGACCTCCTCCGCTCAAGTCCTCTACTCCGCATCCCTCCCGGACCGGCCGTGGGTCCCCCAGCCGTATGCAAGGAACATCGAAGGGTTGTACGCATATCCGCTCTCCATCACCTACGTCGAGGACTTCACCGACGTCACCCTCTCCCTTCCGGTGACAAGCGGGGTCGAATCGATCCTCGCCGAGTACTCCCTCTCCTACCTGACCGATTGGCTGAGCGCGAATCAACAGGAAAAGATCGATGAGAAGAAGTTCGCAGTCGTCGGGGACGAGCAGCAGACCCTCGTATTGAAGGTGAGGCCGATCGACCTTCTCCGCAGCCGGATAAAGGAGGGGATCGACGCCTACAACCGGGAGAACGCCCTCTCCGGATCGGAGGGGATGATCTACCCGTTCAACGAAGGGTCGGAATATGAGCTTTCATTCCTAACAGCCCTTTCCCAATCGGCGAAGCTCCTCGTCGACTCGGAGGAACACGAATTGATGAACGGCATCCTCCGGCGGTTCTACGATCTCGGCCAGACGGGGATCGTGAGCGATTCCCTCCTCGTCGAGGTCAGCCGCGACGGGATGACGTTCACCTCCATCTCCCATCCCGATTATGCCGATTACAAGGTAGAGGTATATCCGGACGAGGGGATGATCGAGGTCGATTTCCCCGATGATTTCTTCGCGGAACCGGCCCGGGCGTTCCGCGTCTCGTTCTCGTACTCGGTCTCCGGTGGGACGTACTCGCTCGGCTTCTCCCTCGTCCCGGGGAGCGAGCGGGTGACGCTGAACGGGGAGGTCCTGACGCGTGATACGGATTACATGATCGACTACGAGGCCGGGCTCCTCGTCCTCCTCGTTGAGGTGAAGAATAACGATGTGATCCAGGTCGACTACGAGAGGTTCACCGGCGGCCTTGGGAGCGGGGCCGATTACGCGCGCTACTTCTACGGGATCTTGCTCGACCTCCCGATCTCGGAGGGGTTCTCTCTCGTCGGCCGGCTGGTGGAGACGGCCGACGATCCCCGCTCGATCGCCGATCCGGAGTCGGCGAGGACGATGCCGAACCGGCATACGGTCGGCGGGATCGTCGGCTCGATCTCCCTCCCTGACTTCATCGGATCGTTCACCATCGGGTACGGCCGCGACCGGTTCCCGTTCGACGACAACCTCCGCGCTCCCCGACCGAACAGGATTCATACGATCGCCGCCGGAGGGGGATACGTATTCGCCGGGCATGCCGCCGGGCTGAGCGCCTACCGAGACGGGGAATGGCGCGCCTACGGGGTCGGCGACGGCCTCTCCGGCCGGGATGTCCGTGCGATCGCTGTCATAGATGACCGCGCCTACATCGGGACCGGCTCCGGCCTGACGGTCGTCTCCCTGATCGGGGTAGCGCCGCTCGACAGGGTCGACAGCTGGGACCGCTACTACGAGGAGGACGGGCTTCCGGACGACTCCCTCCGCTCCCTCATCCTCCACGACGGTCGGCTCTGGATCGGGACCGACGCGGGCCTCGCCTCCGTCCCGGTGGACGAGATCGATGACCCGTCCGCCTGGGTCTCCTACAGCAATGAACGGCTGATCGGCCTCGGCGGGATACTCTCCCTCGCCGCTGACGGGGATTACATCTACCTCGGGACGGGGGCCGGGCTTTACCGTTTTTCCCCCGACGATGGGGGGATCACCCTCCTTCCCGGGACAGAGGGGGCGCGGATCTTTGCCCTTTACCTTGCGGGAGGGACGTTATACGCCGGTTCAGACCGGGGCCTTCGCGCCTTCCGATCCGGGATCGGAGCGGGGTGGCTCACCATCGGCGAGCCGGTCTACGCCATCGGCGCCATTGACGGGGAGATCTATTACGGGACGGACGACGGCCTCGTCCGGGGAGCGGACGGGAAGAGGTTATACCGCGGCTGGACGATCACAGCGATCGGGAGCACTCCGGACGGCTCCCTCTGGGTCGGGACCGAGGCGGACACGGACTACACCCTCTTCATCTGGCGGCTGGACGAGAGGGAGGAGGGATTCGACAACGAGACGGCGAAGATCAGCGGCGAGGACCCTTCCGGTTTCCTCGACATCCCTGCCGACGAGCACACCTCCCGCGGCGGGTTGATCCGCGCCTCGTTCGACCGGTCGGGCGATCGGTTCTCCCTTTCTGGAAGGGTGGAGAGCATCTCCCCCGGATATTCGGCGATCGGGAGCTTCGGCCGCCAGGATACAGCCGGCTGGGAGCTCGATGGGACGGTCGAGCTGTGGGAGGGGGCGGGGCTTTCCGCTTCCCACAGCTATCATATGGACGATCTCCACTCCGGTTCACCCCGCGCACGGCTGGAGAACGACGTCTCGTTCTCCGCTTCGTTCGGGCCGGAGCTCTCTCTATCAGCCCATCAGGAGAGCGTCGATACCGATCCCCACCGCCGAGGGGCGGAGACGAGCTACCTCTCCTACCGGTTCTCCCTCGCCGATGCCCTGTTCGATGACGCACTTCACCTCTCCCTCTCCTGGAATGACGGGTTCACGAACGATCGGGACTACGGGACGAAGCGGAGGGAGAACTCCCTCTCCGCTGATGTCGATCTCTCCCTGTCGCCTTCGCTTTCGTTCTCAGGGAGCTGGTCGCGGCCGATACAGGTGCAGGACGGCAATTGGAGCGGCCAGGAGAGTTGGGGGTTCACCGCCCACGGTGAGGGGAGGGTCCCGCTCGTATCAGGGAGGCTCGACTACGAGGCTCACCGGACGCGTGCCCTGCCGGATGGGGAGTACCGGACCGAGCACAAGGTCGAGATCGGGTTCGACTTCGATCCGTTCGAGCTCGTCGGCTGGCGGCTGATACCGAGGAGCGACCTCACGATCGAACGGAAGGATAACGAAACGGACCTCTCCGGAAGGGCGATCGTCAACGCCACCTTGGATGCACTCACCGTTCGCACGACGCTGAGCGGGAGCGTATCGAGCCTCGGAGCCCCGCTGCGAGAGGAGTCGGGGAAGGTATCGGTCTCCATCAACTACAGCGGGATCGAGGGGCTTCGCCCCTCTCTCACCTATACCCAGAATCGGAAGAGGAAGATCTACGAAGGGGTGGATAGGCTCTCGTCGGTCGACCACTCCTTAAACGGGAGATTGACCTGGTCAGGGAGGGATGGAGAGAGCGATCGGCTCTCCTTCACCGTCCGCGTGAGTGAGAGCGATGGCGCTCCCCGGGTGAACGGCTCGATCGATAACTCCTATCAGATCGATCTCAGCGATCGAATTCCCTCCCTTTACGGAGAAAAGTTAGAGTCGGGGTTTCCGACCCTCAACCTGACGATAGACACCTCGGGGGATTACCGGTTCGACGGGGAGGAACCGGATATCTCCGTGACGGTCAAGGGGAGGTTCGACATCGGCCTCTCCACCACCTGGGGGGGATCCCTCTCCGCAACGTATCTTGGCGGGACGAAGCGGGAGGGGGGATTCTATCACAGCCTGATCCTCGAGCTTACCGTCTCGGCCCAGTTCTAACGGGTTCAGCCACCCCCGACCGGGGGGAGGAACGCGACCGAATCCCGATCGTTGAGAGGGGTAGAAAGGCCGTTCAAGAAGCGGATGTTCCTCCCGTTCAGGAGGACGTTTACGTACCCGCGGGAAAGCCCCTCCTCGAGCCGGGAGGTGAGGGAAGGATGTTCCTCGGCGAGGGAGAGGAGGAGCCGCTCGATATCCGCGCCGAGGGGGAGGGCGAGTTCGACGGCGGCTTTCCCGAGGAGCTCCCTCAGCCCGCCGAACACCTTCACGGTCACGGTGATCTTCTTGTCGGAATCGCTCATACGACATTGATACTAACTCCGGGGCGGGTGTGCAACAGCGGCTACTAGCCGGAAGGGAGGCTGGGCCGGTATAATCCGCCATCATCTCCGCGACGAAGGAAGGCTCGATGGAAAAGAA
>CAZGRE010000003.1:0-57733 GCA_964528085.1 uncultured Thermotogae bacterium
GATGATCGAGGGCGAGATCGCTTATCGCCCGGAAGAAGCTCCGAAACCGGCCGATCGTCGGTGACTCGACGAGGTCGCCGGTGTTGACGACGAATGCCGCATCCGGCTCGTCCCTTGCCATCGTATTGGCGACGAGCTCGTGGCGAAGCGGGAATGTCCGCGTGTCCCCGTAGACGAGGAAGGTGAACGATCCGTCCTCTCCCGCCGTCGTGAAGCGGCCCACCCTGCTCTCATAGACAGCGTCCCCCTCGTAGACGACGAGCCGGTAGCGGTACTCCGTCCCCGGCCTCAGCCCGTCGATCCGGATCTCGCCGCTCCCCTTCACCGACGCGAGCGTGACTGTACCCTCCCACGAGCCGGTCGCATCGTAGTTGGAAGCGATCGCGTAGTCGACTTCACCGTCAACCGGTCGCGACGTCTGCCAGGTTATAGCGATCGAATCCTCCCCGATCGCCCCGAGGATCGGCCCCCATACGAGAGGGGTTCCCTCCTCCTGGCCGAGGGCGAGAGCGCATAGGAGGGCCACCAAGAACGCTACCAGGATGAATCTTCTCATCGCGCACCCTCCTTTACTGATAATGGACGCGCTTCTGAGTGACCATCAGTTGGAAGAGCGTAAACACGAATATTATGCCGAACAGGACGACCGATGCCGCAGCCGCCCGGCCGTAGTGGGGGGTGCCGAAGAATCCTTGCCTCATGATATAGTATACTAATGTCTCTGCGCTTTTCAGTGGGCCTGGTCCGTTGAACAGGACGTATATCTCGGTGAACACCTTGAACGAACCGATAAGGGAGATCACCAGTACAAAAAATATTTGAGGTGTAAGAAGAGGAACGGTTATTTTGCGCCAGACTTGAAACCCGGATGCCCCATCGATTCGCGCCGCTTCGTAGTACATCTTGTCGATGTTCTGAAGCCCCGCGAGGAGGATGATCGCCTCGTAGCCGACGTAGCGCCAGACGTTCATGATGATCACTGCCGGGAGGGCGAAGTGCGGGTCGTTCAGCCAGTTTATCATATTAATACCAAAAAAACCTAAAAAGTAGTTTAGTAAACCGTACTGCGGGTTATACATCAGTCTCCAGACCATGACCATCGCCACCACCGGCGTGATGTAGGCGAGGTAATACGAGGTCCGGGCGAAGGAGAGGAGTTTTAATGGCTTGTTCAGCAGGCTGGCGACGAGGAGGGCGAGGAAGAGCGTCACCGGGACGTTTATGCCGACGAAGTAGAACGTGTGCCATACCGCTCTCCAGAAGTACTTGTCATTAAACAAGTACTTGTAATGCCCGAGGCCGATGAATACACCCGGCGGGCTGGTGAACGACCACTTATAGAGGCTTATGCGAAATGCCGAGAAGAAGGGATAAAAGACGAATACGCTCAGGATAACAAGTGATGGAATTAAGTAGATATAAGCCCATAGTGTCTCATTCCAATAACTAGGGCTCTTCCACTCACTGGGGAGCGAAATCCACCTTCTCTTTCCTGTTGCAACCTTGGTCACTTGTGTCCTTAATGAGGGCGGTCCGGGGTCTCCCCCGGACCGCCTATCGTTCTTAGAGAAGATCCTGTATCTGAGCGGCAGCGTCGTCGAGTGCTTCCTGCGGCGTCGCCTCGCCGTACATAATCTCCTCGCACATCGTACTCAGGATGTCCCGCATGTCCCCGTAGTTCGGGTGAAGGATCTGCGAGAATCCCTCCTTCATCTGTTCGGCCATTACGGCTGCATACGGCTTGGTTTCGACGTAGTCCTTCCAAATCTGGCTTTCGTAGCCCGAGTAGGTGACGGGCATATAGCCAGACTCGGATGCCCAGTACGCTGTGTTATCCCCTTGGAGTAGGAACTTGACAAACTCAACGGCTGCGTCGAGCTCTGCCTGGGGATGATCCTTGAAGATCCCGATGTTCGTCCCCTGGATCGCCGACTTCTGGTTCACAGGGCCCATCGGAACACGCGCTACGCCGATCGTCAGACCGGCCGCCGTAGCCTCCTTGTTCCAGTAGTAGTAGCCGGCCGAGGTGTCGATCGCCATCGCGATCTCTGTGATGTGGTTGTTTAAGTACTCGTTGGTGATGACCGAATAAGGAGCGAGGCTGGCGTAGAACTGGGCGGCTTCGAGTCCCTGTTCGTTGTTCAACGTCACCTCAGTCCAGTCGTCGTTCAGGATCGAGCCGCCGGCCTGGGTTAGGAGGACGAGGAACTGCTCCGGGTTCGCCCCTGGACGGAACCCCGTTCCATATCGGTCGATATTTCCGTCACCGTCAGTGTCGACTGTCAACTCCTTTGCGAGGTTGAAGTACTCCTCCCACGTCGTCGGCGGCTCAGGGACGAGCTCCTTTACGTAGTAGAAGACCATGATCGACTTATTGAACGGTACAGTCAGCAGCTGGCCATGGTAGTAGCACGTCGAGAGGAGGCCTGGGAGGATGTCGGCCTTCTCCTCGTCGGTCAGATAATCGCCAAGTGGGAGGAGAGCATCGGCGATCGGTGGGATCCAGTTCTCGTAGAAGATCGTCATCGTCGGGGTTTCGCCGGCGACGACCGAGTTGTTGATCTTCTGCTGAAGCGCGCCGTAGCTCCCCTGGTACACCCACTCTACCGTGATGTTCGGGTGTGTCTCGTGGAACTTATCCGCCAGATACTGAAGCGCGTCGTTGTGTCGTTCGCTGAACCTATGCCAGAAGGTTATCGTGATCGGTTCCTCGGCGATGGCCAGGATACCGAAGAGGACAGCACCGATTATGGTCAAGGCAAGTAAAACCCGCAGTTTCATATTTGACCTCCTGTTTGTATTAAGTCTCTCTTCCCCTCCGTCTTCTTTCACCACGGTTCCCTCCGATCAGATCACCTCCTTGTCGCTTCTGGTGTTCATTTGATCCCCGTCCGTGCGATCCCCTGGATGAACTGCTTCTGGGTGAAGAAGAAGAGGATCAGCGTTGGAAGGATGGCGAGGACCGATGCCGCCATTAGCAGCTCGTACGCCGTTCCGATCTCGCTCGAGAAGACCTGCAATCCGACCGGAACGGTCCGCATCTCCGGCCGGTTGGTCATGATCAGAACCCAGAGGAATGCGTTCCAGCTCCCGAGGAACTTGAACAGGGCGACGGTGAATATCGCCGGCCGCGATAGGGGGACGACGATCGTGAACAGGAACCGGAATCTCGAGCAGCCGTCGATCCGGGCCGCGTCTTGGAGCTCATCCGGGATCGAGCGGAAGAACTGGCGCAGAAGGAAGATTCCGAATACCGAGACGAGCCACGGGATGATCAGCGCCTCGTAGTGGTCGAGCCAACCGAGCCGCGCTATCGTCACGTAGTTCGGCAGGAGGAGCATCTCGCCGGGGATCATCAACGTTCCGAGGAGGGCGGCGAACAGGACGTTCTTCCCGAAGAAACGCATCTTGGCGAACGCGTATGCGGCGAGGATGGTGGTGAACACCTCTCCGATCGTCGTCGTAATGGCGATGAAGAAACTATTGAAGAAGTAGCGGCCGAACGGGGCTGCGTTCCACGCCTTCACGTAGTTGATCCACTGCCACTTTGAGGGAATCCACACCGGCGGGATGCGGAGCGTCTCAAGCTCCGTCTTGAACGATGTGGTGAGCATCCAGAAGAACGGGAGGAGCATGATCGCCGCTCCGCCGAAGAGGAGGAGGTAAAGGATCATCCGGTAGATTCGCTGCTGCAGGATGTACCTGTTTGCAAGGTCGCCCGAGTCCAAGCGCTCCCCTCCCCCATCAAGCTTCTCCCAGTATAGCCGGGCTACCCGGCTCGGACAACGGCCGGTTCGGGTAGAATCGGTCCTCGCCGATGAAGATATCAGAACGGATCGTCTCTCGATTCATCCTCGTCCTCGCCGCCGTCATCTGGGGGTTCGCATTCGTCGCCCAGCGGGAGGGGATGAAGGACGTCGGGCCGTTCCTGTTCAACGCCGTCCGATTCGCCCTCGGGGGGATTACGCTCCTTCCCTTCCTCCTCCGGCGGAAGACGCGGCGATCGGTTGGAAAGGGGGTTGTTCTCGGGTATATCGCCGCCGGGGTCGTCCTGTTCGCTGCCGCCTCCCTGCAGCAAAGTGGGATCGTTTACACGACGGCGGGAAAGGCGGGGTTCATCACCGGGCTGTATCTTGTGATCATACCGTTGATCGGCCTTCTCTTGGGGAAGCGCGCCCGTTTGACGAGTTGGTTCGCGGTCATCATCGCCACAGGCGGGCTCTATCTCCTCACCGTGAGGGGGGTGGGGCGGATCGGGATCGGCGACCTCCTCGTCCTCGCCAGCGCGTTTGGTTGGGCGGCGCACGTCCACATCGTCGGGTGGCTCGCCCGTAGGGCCGATCCGATCGTCATCGCCGCTTCCCAGTTTGCCATCTGCGCTGCGCTCAGCCTGACGGTCGCCGTCTTCGTCGAGCCGATCACGCTCGCGGGACTGCATCGGGCGTGGCTGCCGATCGCCTACGCCGGGATCCTCTCCACCGCCGGGGCGTACACCCTGCAGGTGATCGGGCAGCGGCGGGTCGAACCGGCGGAGGCCGGGGTGATCATGAGCCTCGAGACGGTCTTCGCCGCCCTCGGCGGCTGGCTTATCTTAGGCGAGTCGATGACCTTACGGATGCTCCTCGGAAGCGGTCTGATGCTCCTCGGGATGCTCCTCTCCCAGACGAGGCCGGATGATTCCGGTTAAGCCCCGTCCGGATCCGCTGCGACCTCGACGAACTGGAGGCGATGGAGGGCGGCGTACAGGCCGTCGCGGGCGAGGAGCTCTGAGTGCGTCCCCTCCTCCACTACCCTCCCCTTGTGCAGGACGATGATCTTGTCCGCCTCGCGGATGGTAGACAGCCGATGGGCGATGACGATCGACGTGCGGTTCTCCATGATCTTTGTGAGGGAGCGCTGGATCAGGCTCTCGGTCTGCGAATCGATGCTCGCCGTCGCCTCGTCGAGGACGAGGATCTGCGGCTTGAACGCCACGGCGCGGGCGAACGAGAGGAGCTGCCTCTCCCCGACGGATAGGGTGACCCCCCGCTCCTTCACCTCGGTCGAGTAGCCGTCCGGTAGCGACTCCACGAAGTCGGCGTTGGCGAACCGTGCCGCTTCTATCGCCTCCTCATCCGGTATCTCCTTGCGGAGCCGGATGTTGTCCATGATGTCCCCTGAGAAGAGGAAGACGTCCTGGAGGACGACGGCCATCTGCGAGCGGAGGAAGGAGAGGTCGAGCCGCTCGATCGGGACCCCGTCAAGGAGGATCTCTCCCTTTTGGATCGGATACATCCGCAGTAGCAGCCGGATGATCGTCGTCTTCCCCGAACCGGTTGGCCCGACGATCGCCACCCGCTCCCCAGGTTCGACGGTGAACGAGACGTCCTTCAGGATCCATTCCTCGTCGTTGTACGCGAACCAGACGTTCCGGAACTCGATCCTCCCTGAGAGGTCCTCGATCCTCTCCCCCCCGCCGCGGTCCTCCTCCGGTTCGTCGAGCAGGATGAAGATCCGCTCGGCAGCCGCCATCGCCCCCTGGAGGACGTTGTACCCCTGGGAGAGTTCGAGGATCGGCTCGAACAGCATCCGCACGTATTGAATGAACGCGGTCAGCGAACCGAGGGAGAGGGTCCCGCGCAGGACGTTCAACCCTCCGTACCAGATGACGATCGCCACGGCGAATGAGCTCAGAAAGCTCATCAGCGGCCGGAAGACGGCGAAGGTGAGGAGCTGGCGCATGCTCGCCTTGTACTTGTCGACGTTGATCTTGGCGAACCGCTCGTTCGCCTTCATCTCCTGGACGAACAGCTGGATGATCGGCATCCCGGAGATCGACTCCTGCAAATACGCGTTCAGCCGGGCGATCTGGCGGCGGACCTCGCGGTAGGCGGCGCGGGCGCGGCGGCGGAACTCGAACGCGGCGATCACGATCAGCGGGAAGAGGGCGAGGATGATCAGGGCGACCCGCCATTCGAGATGGAACATGATCCCGAGGACAGCGACGATCAGAAACGCGTCCCGAAACAGGTTAACGAGCATCGAGGTGAACATCTCGTTGATCGCGGCGACGTCGTTCGTCACCCGGGTGACGAGCCTCCCCACCGGGGCGCGATCGAAGTAGGAGAGCGGGAGGCGGAGGACGTGGCCGAATATCTCCCGCCGCATGTCGTACATCACCCTCTGCCCGGTCAGCTGAAGGAGGTAGACCTGACTGACGCTGAATAGGAACCGGACGAGGAGGGCGATCGCGAACAGGAGCGAAAGCCTGAGCAGCCCGGCGACCGCCCCGCCCCGGAGCGAGATCGTCTCCGCTGGGGAGAGGAGGCGGACGGCCGACTCATCGGCTAGATATCCGCCCGGAACCTGTGTGAACAGGTCCGGATGCTTCAATGGAATCCCTTCCTCCTCGCTCCCTTCCGGGACGAACAGGTAGCGGGTCGGGGAGAGGGCCCCGGTTTCCTCCCATTCGCTCCGAAGGGATGCCGATATGAAGGGGACCTTGACCAGGTAACGCCCGTCGCCGAGGTCGATCGGCGCGCCGGTTGCGGGGAGCGACTCGAGCTCGACGATCGCCCACGGGAGGGTGAGGAATCGATCGATCGCGATCTTGCTGATGTAAGGGAGGGCAGTCTGGATCCCAGTAAGGACGAGGATCAATACGACGCAGACGGAGAAGAGCCGCCAATACGGGGTGAGGAACCGGACAAGCCGGCGCATCAGCCGGAGGTCGAACGCCTTCCCAGTTATCTCATCGTCGTGGGGGGTGTGATCCATCGTTCACCTCCTTCTCCGCTTGCTGGAGGTCCCAGATCCGCTTGTATATCCCGGCATGGGCGAGTAGCTGCGCGTGGGTCCCCGACTCGACGATCCTCCCCTTGTCGAGGACGATGATCCTCTCTGCGTGCATCACCGCCGACAGTCGATGGGCGATGACGATCGATGTCCGGCCGTGGAAGAACTCGCGCAGGCTGTTGAGAATGAACGCCTCCCGTTCGGCGTCGACGGCGGAGAGGGGGTCGTCGAATATCAGGATTTCGGGTGAGAGGAGGAGGGCGCGGGCGATCGCCACGCGCTGCTTCTGACCGCCGGAGAGGGAGATCCCCCGCTCCCCGACCTTCGTCTCGTATCCGTCGGGGAACTCTTCGATCTCGTTGTGGATCCCGGCCCGGCGAGCGGCCGCCTCCACCTCCTCGTCGCTTGCATCCGGATTCCCGAACGCGATGTTCTCTCGGATCGTCGCGGAGAAGAGGAACGGATCCTGGGGGACGAACCCGATCATCCGGCGGAGCTCCTTCAGGGAAATCTCGCGCACATCTGTCCCTCCGACGAACACACTCCCCGGCGGCGGGTCGAACACCCGCGGGATCAGCCGGGCGAGGGTGCTCTTCCCCGCTCCGGTCAGCCCGACCACCCCGACGGTCGTCCCCTCCTCGATCTCGAGGTCGATCCCCTGCAGCGCCGGGGTGTCGCTCGCCGCAGCCGGGTAGCTGAACGTCAGGTTCCGGATCTCGATCCTCGCCCCGTTCGCCGGCTTCGGTGAACGGGGGTCGGCGATCGCCGGGGCGACCGACAGGAGCCGGTTGATCCGGACGAGGGATGCGCTACCCCGTTGGATGATGTTCACCGCCCATCCGAGCGAGATCATTGGCCAGATCAGCATCGAAAGATACTGGGTGAATGCCACGAAGTCCCCGAGGGTTATCGAGCTTCGGATTACGCTCACCCCGCCGACCCAGAGGACGATCGCCAGGGTCGCTCCGGAGAGGAGGCCGATCAGCGGGTCGAACAGGCCCCAGACGCGTACGAGGGCCATGTTCTTCCCCACGAACGAGAGGTTGGTCCGGTCGAAGTCCCGTTCCGTTCCCTCCTCCTGCACGAACGACTTGATGACCCTGATCCCGGCGACGTTCTCCCGCACCTTCTCCATCAGGTGGGAGAACCCCTCCTGGACGACCTCGAACCGGCGGTGGATCACCCTCCCGAAGCCGAGCATGAATAGGGTCAGTATCGGGAGGGGGATGATCGTGTACAGGGTCAGGCGCGGGTCGATTGTGAGCATGATCCCGATCGCGACGGGGATCATGAACAGCGGATCGGCGATCGTGATCACCCCGAACCCGCAGGCCCGGCTGACCGCGTCGATGTCGTTCGTCGCATGCGCCATCAGATCACCGGTCTTGTGCTCGTGGTAGAACGATGCCGGGAGGAGGAGGAAGTGCCGATACAGCTTCTCGCGGAGGTCGCGTTCGATCAGCCGTGCGCTCCCGATCAGGAAATACCGCCACAGGAAGCGGAATCCCATCACGACGAGGGCGAGGGCGACGATGTACAGGCCGCTCCGTAAGAGATCCCCCTCCCCGCGCGCGAGCCGGTCGATCGCATCCCTGATCACGAGCGGCACCAGGAGCCCGGCTCCGTCCACGACGAGTAGGGAGAGGAACCCGGCCAGGATGCGTCCGCGGTACCGCCAGAGCCAACTCCTCAGCCGATCCATCGGAGCGTGATGGTAACCGATCACTTATGATGACGAAAGGGAACGGGGTTTGGAGGATCGTTGGTCGGATATCATCGGGTTGCTATAATCTTCAACCATCCCTAACCGACTGAGGGGGAAGATCGATGGCCTTATTGCGACGAGCCGGTGTTTTCTTGTTGATACCCTTTCTTTTTTCCGTTGTGGTAACGGCGGGAGGGGTGACGCTTCGGATCAGCCTTCCTCCCGTCTATGAGGCGCTCCCGATCGCGTTCGCTGCCGAATGGGGGCTGTTTGATTCTGAGGGGATCACGGTCGAGGTCGTCGGGATCACCGACGATCAGGAGCGGAGCACCGCCCTGATGACTGGGAACCTCGACGTGGTTATGGAGGACATGACGCGGGCGGTCCTCGATTACGCCGGAGGGTGGGACGTGGTGATAACGAGCGCCGCCGGTTCCCGGCCGCAGACGGGAAGCATCAGCCTCGCCCTCGTTTCGACCGATTCATTCGGGATCGATTCCCTCGATCAGCTGATCTCCTCCGACCTGGCGATCGGGACGACCTATCGGAGCAACTACGAATACCTCCTCGACAGGCTCCTCGCCGCCCATGGCTTGGATAACGGTTGGATGAACAGGTACATGTACTTCAACGGTGTCCTTCAGATCGCCGTCTGGTTCGGAGCCCGATCGATCCCGGCTGCCGTCCTCCCCGAGCCGTACATCTCTTACCTCGCAACATGGCATCCGGAAAACGGGGAGCCGATCCCCGTCGTCATCCTCTCCGATTTCTCCGAGGTCGGAAGCCTCCCGAGCGTTGTCGTCTTCCGCCGGGAGTTCATCTCCGATCACCCTGATGTCGTTCGCGCGTTCTATTCCGCCTACGCCGAAGCGATCGAGCGGATCAACTCCACCCCCCGCGATCGGCTGATCGATGATGGGTTGGACGTCGTCATCCCCCTCTTCTTCCAGGGGGTCGACCCGGAGACGATCCCCCAGGAGGTCCTCGACGCGATCGTCGTTCCGGTCTTCGACCCTCCTGCTGAGCCTTCACCGGAGGAGTTCGACGACGTCACATCGTGGATGAAGGAGAAGGGGTACATCGTCGATCCGCCTCGGTACGACGATCTCGTCGATACCAGGTTTATCCCATGATCGAGCTTCATGATGTGGTTGTAGAGTACGGGAGCGGTCCGCGCGCCGTGCGGGCGGTGGACGGGATTTCGTTTAAGGTCCCGCCCGGAGGGAGCCTCGCCATGATCGGCCCGTCCGGTTGCGGGAAGACTTCGCTCCTCTACGCGATCGCCGGGCTTCTCAAACCGATCGCCGGAGGGGTGACGCTCGATGGGGAGCCCCTCTCCGGGGTCGGTACACGGGTCGCCCTCATCCTTCAGAACGCCGGGCTCCTCCCCTGGAAGACCGTATGGCAGAACGCGAATTTGAGCCTCCTCCTCGCTAAGGAATACCCGGCTAAGACGGCGTCCGTCGCGCTCGAGGAGATGGGGCTGACGGAGGTGAAGGATCGGTATCCGACCGAGCTCTCCGAGGGGATGAAGCGGCGGGTCGGGATCGCCCGCGCCCTTGCGACCTCACCGGCGGTGATGCTGATGGACGAGCCGCTCGCCTCCCTCGACACCCTGACGAAGGAGAGGATCCAGGACCTCTTCCTTACGCTATGGCGGAGGCATCGGTTCTCGCTGATCCTCGTCACGCACGACATCGAGGAGGCCGCCTTCCTCGGGGAGAGGATCGCCGTCTTGACCGAACGGCCGGCTAGGGTCAAGGCGTTCGTCGACAACCCGGGGATGGGTAAGCTCGATTATCGCGGGCAGAAGGGGTTCATAGAGACCGTCTCCCGCCTCCGCTCGGCGCTGGAGGAGGTGTAAAGTGAGGAGGTTCTTTGCATCGCTTTCTAATAAGATCCGCGACCGCTCGTTCCGCAAGGCGGTTCTGATGTACGTGGTCAGCGTGGGGATCCTCCTCCTCGTCTGGGAGATAGCAAGCCTGGCGATCGCGGCGATAAAGGGGCGCGCGTTCCTCCCGAACCCGATCCGTGCGATCGCTGAGATGATAAGGCTCGGCCCCCTCCTCTTCCGGAACTTCTGGATCAGCGCCTGGCGGCTGGTGATGGCGATCGTGATCGCGTTCTTCACCGGGTATCCGCTCGGCCTCCTGATCGGGCACGAGCGGCGGCTCGACCAGCTGATATCACCGATGATCTACATTCTCTATCCGATCCCTCAGGTCGCGTTCATCCTCCTCCTCTTCCTCATCTTCGGGATCGGTAGCCCGGTCAAGGTGACGATCGTGGCGATCGCCCTCTTCTTCCAGATCCTCGTCTCCGCCCGCGGTGCGGCGAAGCAGATCGAGGAAGAGCACGTGACGAGCGTCCTCTCCGCCGGCGCCTCGCGGTGGCAGGTCTATCGGCACGTCATCCTCCCGGCGACCCTCCCCTCCATCCTGACGAGCCTGCGGGTGAGCGTCGGCCTCGGGATGGCCTTCCTGTACATCGCCGAGACGACCGGTTCGTTCGACCCACGGCGGGGAGGGCTCGGCCCGTTCATAAAGAACAACATGTACAGCGGGACGCAGGCGTTCGCCGGGATCCTGGCGATGGCTCTCCTCGGGCTCGCACTGTACATCGTGATCGAGCTGATCGAGCGGATCGTCTGCCGCTGGAAGTACGTCTCCCGGCGCCCGTCTTGATCGGTGATTTAAGCCCCGCTACCATCTTTGCATGGATCTGAAGCGGCTTTATATCGTCGCGAACACGAGCAAGCCGGATGCACTCCGTACCCTCGCCTCGCTCAAGTCCTGGTGCCAGGAGCGCGGGGTCGAGCCGGTCCCGATCTCGGATCGACTCCCGAGCGATGTGGAAGAGGGGCTCGTCCTCGCCCTCGGCGGGGACGGGACCGTCCTCCGCGCCGCCGACCTGTTCGCCGAGGCGTCGATCCCGATCCTCGGGGTGAACCTGGGGAGCCTCGGCTTCCTCACCCAGGCACCGGCCTCCGAGCTGACGGGTGTCCTCGACGACGTCCTTGCCGATCGATTCACGATCGAGGAGAGGATGCGGCTCAGATACGAGGCCGCGCATGTCTCAGGGTCCGTCCTGAACGACCTCGTCGTCACCGGAGCGACGGACTCGCGCTTTTGCGAGATCGAGCTCGCATGGGGGGATGGGATCGTCACCCGCTATTCAGGGGATGGGATCATCCTCGCCACCGCGACCGGTTCGACGGCGTACAACCTCGCCGCCGGAGGGCCGATCGTCGTCCCGCCGGCGGCTTGCATCCTCGCCCGTCCGCTCGCCCCGCACAGGCTCGGTCTCCGCTCGGTCATCTTTCCCCCGGATGAGACGATCCGCGTCCGTGCTTTGAGCGATGTGATCCTGATCGCCGACGGTGATCGTGTCGGCGAAGAGCCGGCAGGGACCGATATTGCGGTCACCCGCGCCGATCCCCCCACGTATCTCGTCCGTCTTTCGGTCTTCCCCTCGTTCTTCGACATCCTTGAGAAGAAGCTGAACTGGGCCGACCGGGATGGCTGATGCGGCCTTACCTTTCGCCCGGTTGACGCCGGTCGTATAATCTGGGCGCACGTCGTACTTGCGGCTTGCTAAGGGGTGAGAGCGATGATGGAGAAGGGTACGTATCGTGTAAAAAGCGGCCTCGCTGAGATGCTGAAGGGCGGCGTGATCATGGATGTCACGACCGCCGAACAGGCGAAGATCGCGGAGGAGGCCGGAGCCGTCGCGGTGATGGCGTTGGAGCGGGTCCCGGCCGACATCAGGGCCGAGGGCGGCGTGGCGCGGATGGCCGATCCGACGAAGGTGAAGGAGATCATGGACGCCGTCTCCATCCCGGTGATGGCGAAGGTGCGGATCGGACACTTCGCCGAGGCGCAGATCCTTCAGGCGCTCGGTGTCGATTACATCGACGAGTCGGAGGTCCTCACCCCAGCCGATCCCGACTATCACATCAATAAGTGGGAGTTCACCGTCCCGTTCGTCTGCGGCGCGCGCGACCTCGGGGAGGCGTGCCGGCGGATCGCCGAGGGGGCGGCGATGATCCGGACGAAGGGGGAGCCAGGGACCGGGAACGTGGTCGAGGCGGTCAGGCATATGCGCCTGATGAACGAGCAGATCCGCTCCGTTCTCTCCGCTCCGGAATCGGAGCTGATGACGATCGCAAAGGAGCTCGGCGCGCCGGTGGAGATCCTCCGTGCGATCCGGGAAGCGGGGAGGCTCCCGGTTGTCAACTTCGCCGCCGGCGGGATAGCGACCCCGGCCGACGCCGCGATGATGATGCAGCTCGGCTGCGACGGGATATTCGTCGGGAGTGGGATCTTCAAGTCGTCCGATCCGGCGCGGCGGGCGCGGGCGATCGTCGAGGCGACGACGCACTACAACGATCCGAAGATCCTCGCCGAGATATCGGAGGGGCTCGGCGAGGCGATGCCCGGTATAGCGATCGAGGAGATCCCCGAAGCCGAGATGATGCAGACGCGCGGAAAATGATCGTCGGTGTCCTCGGCCTCCAGGGGGCGGTCCGCGAGCATGTAGGGAGCCTGCGGCGGCTCGGCGTTGACACGAGGGTCGTCAAGGATCCTACCGATCTCGAGGGGATCGACGCCCTCGTCCTCCCCGGCGGGGAGTCGACCGCGATCTCGCTTCTTGCGAGCGATAGGATCCTCGATCCCCTCCGCCGGCTGGCTGGGGAGGGCCTCCCGATGTTCGGGACGTGTGCCGGGATGATCCTCCTCGCGCGTGAGGTCGATGGGGCTCCATCCTCGTACATCGGGGCGATCGACATTGGGGTGAGGCGGAACGCCTCGGGGAGGCAGATCGACAGCTTCGAGACGCTCCTCAAGGTTGAGGGGATCGGTGACGATGTTCCCGCCGTCTTCATCCGCGCCCCGTACGTCACCCGCCTCGGCGCGCGGGTCGTCCCGATGGCGCGCCACGAGGGTGCGGTGGTGATGGCTCGGGAGGGGAGCGTCCTGGTGACGAGCTTCCATCCTGAATTAACCGAGGATCTGCGGATTCACCGCTACTTCCTCGAGATGGTGGAGAAAGGAAAAAAGGAGGGTAAGGGATGAAGAAGGTGGCGATCAACGGGTTCGGCAGGATCGGGCGGGCGTTCTTCCGGGTTTCGTACGGGAAGGGCGAGCTCGAGATCGTGGCGATAAACGATCCGTTCATCAGCCCGGAGACGGCGAGGTATCTCCTCACCTACGACACGGTCTACGGCCGTTACGACAAGAAGGTTGTCGCCAAGGAGGGCGGGATCGAGGTCGACGGGAGGTTCATCCCCATCCTCGCGGAGAAGGATCCGAAGGATCTCCCCTGGAGGGAGATGGGCGTCGAGCTCGTGATCGAATCGACCGGCGTCTTCCTGACGGAGGAGAGGGCGTCCTTACACCTTCAGGCAGGGGCAGCGCGGGTCCTCCTCTCGGCTCCGCCGAAGGGAGGAGAGATCCGCCAGTTCGTGTACGGGGTGAACCACGAGGAGTACGATCCGGAAAGGGACAGGATTCTCGCCGCCGCCTCGTGCACGACCAACTCCCTTGCCCCGGTCGCCTACGTCCTGGAGAGGGAATTCGGGATCGCTCATGCCTTCCTGACGACGGTGCACGGGTACACCGCTGATCAACGCCTCGTCGATTCGCCGCACAAGAAGTTCACCCGCGGCCGTGCCGCCGCGGCGAACATCGTCCCGACGACGACCGGGGCGGCGACGGCGACGACGAAGATCCTCCCCTCTCTCGCCGGGAAGATGGATGGGATGGCGTTCCGCGTCCCGGTCCCGAGCGGCTCGGTGAGCGACTTCACCGCCGAGATGAGCCGCTCGGTGACGAAGGAGGAAGTGAACTCCGCCCTGGCCGCGTACGCCGAGGGTAAGCTCGCCGGGGTCCTCGGGGTGAGCACCGATCCTATCGTGTCGAGCGACATCATCGGCGACACACGGGCGAGCGTCGTCGACCTCACCCTCACCGCGGTCGTCGACGACCGCCTACTCAAGGTTGTCACCTTTTATGACAACGAATGGGGGTACACAAACCAGCTTTTCCGCATGGCAGCCCTCGTGTGAGGAGGGTAGCCTCCTAGGAAGGCTGATCGAGGGGATCCTCTCCCTCCTCTATCCGCCGGAATGCGCCCTTTGCGGCGGGGTGCTGACGAGGGGGAGGGTCGTCTGCGAGCGGTGTTGGGAGGGGCTCCCCCGGTTGAGCGGGGCTCGCTGCCGGATCTGCGGTGATCTCCTGCAGGATCCCTCCCTCGATCTTTGCCTGGTCTGCGGGACGCGGATCCGACCCTTCTCCCGGATCGTGGCGATCGCCCCCTACGAAGGGGGCTGGGAGAGGCTCATTCATATGTTCAAATTCGATCGCGAGAAGGCGATCGGCGACTGGCTCGGTTCCCTTCTCGCGTCAGCGGCGTGGCACGAGCGGCTGGGCGAGGGTGTAGATTCGGTCAGCTACATTCCGATGACGGTTAAGGAGCGCAACGAGCGGGGGTTCAACCAGGCTGAGATCCTCGCCCGCCGTGTGGCGCGGGGTCTCGGTCTTCCGCTTAATCGGACGTTGGCCAAGGTACGGGAGACCCTCCCGCAGCGATCCCTCCCCGCCGGTGAGAGGAGGAAGAACTTGCGGGGGGCGTTCCGGCCGGTAAGATCAGGGAGCGGAGGGGTACTTCTCATTGATGATATCTGCACCACCACCGCGACCGTGGAGGAGTGTGCCCTCACCCTCAATCAAGGGGGCTACTCCCCGGTCGTCGTCCTGACGGTGGCGCGGGCGTGAAGGGGAGCGGATGAAGGTTCGATCGATCTGCTTGGGGCCGCTTTCCACCAACTGCTACCTCATTGAGGTAGACGGGAAGAGGATCCTGATCGATCCGGCCGAAGGGGGTGAGCCGCTCCGATCGTTCGTCGGCGAAGGGGGTGTCGACCTCGTCGTGAACACGCACGGTCACTTCGATCACACCGGCGGAGATTGGGAGTTTCCCGAGGCCGAGGTGGCGATCCATGCCGCTGATATTCCCTTCCTCGACAGCGCCTATCCTGGCCATCCCCCGGTCGATCGGACGATCGACGAAGGGGATGAGATCGCATCCGGGCTCAGGGTCATCCATACCCCTGGGCATTCTCCGGGGAGCATCGTTCTTGTAGGCGATGGGGTCCTGTTCGTCGGGGATCTGTTGTTCGCCGGTTCGATCGGCCGGACCGACTTCCCCGGGGGGGCGCAGGAGGAGATGATCCGCTCCCTCCTCCGGCTCATCCGTCTCCCCGGCGACTACCTGATCTATCCCGGGCACGGCCCGGTGACGAGGCTCGAACGGGAGCGGAGGGAGAACCCGTTCCTGACCGGTTTGAGGTGAAGATGATAGATTCGCGGATGGACGTTCGGGCGATCAAGGAGCGGATCGACATCGTGTCGGTGATCTCCCGGTACGTCTCCCTTACGAAGTCCGGCTCCGGGTATAAGGGGCGCTGCCCGTTTCACAAGGACGATACCCCCTCGTTCGTCGTCAGTCGGGAGAAGGGGCTCTGGCACTGCTTCGGCTGTGGGGAGGGGGGTGATGTCATCGCCTTTCTGATGAAGATCGAGAGCATCTCGTTCGTCGAGGCTGCACGTCAGCTCGCAACGGAGGCCGGGGTCGAGTTTCGCCCTCGTGAGGACGGGGTGCGGGAGAGAATGCGGGAGATCCTTGCCGAGGCGGCCGCGTACTTCGCCGACAACCTCCGCTCACCGACCGGGAGGAAGGCGCGGCAGTACCTCCGGGATCGCGGGTACGATGATGATACGTGGGAGCGGTTCGGCCTCGGATTCGCCCTCCCCGGCTGGGAGAACCTGAAGGGGGAGCTCTCCAAGCGCTATAGTGTGGAGGAGCTCGTCGAGCTCGGCCTCCTCGTCTCGGGGAAGGAGGGTACCTACGATCGATTCCGCGATCGGACGATCTTTACGATCTTCGACCTCTCCGGTCGTCCGATCGGATTCGGAGGGCGCGCGTTCGCCGGGGAGCCGAAGTACCTGAATTCACCGAAGACGCCGCTGTTCGACAAGGGGCGTACCCTCTACGGTCTCTCCTGGGCGAGGGAGGGGTTTGCGAAGGAGAAGAGGGCGGTGTTGGTCGAGGGGTACACCGACGTCCTCACCCTCCATCAGGCCGGGCTGACGAACGCCGTCGGGAGCATGGGGACGTCCCTCACCCGCGGTCAGGCCGAGCTCCTCGCGCGGTTTGTGGACGAGGTGGTGATCGCTTACGATCGGGATGCAGCCGGCGGTGCGGCCGCCCTGCGGGGGATGCAGATATTGGGGAACAGTGGGCTTTCGGTCAGGGTTGCCCTCCTCTCTGAGGGGGATGACCCAGACAGCCTCGTCCGGCGCGATGGACCGGATGCGATGCGTGCTGCGGTCGATGATGCCGTTCCCTTCTATCGGTTCTACATTCAATCGCTCAGCGCCAAATTCGATCTCTCGACCGTTACGGGGAAGGAGCGCGCCCTCGCCGAGGCGGGGGAGTTCACGCGCGCCATCCAGAGCCTCCCCCTTAAGCAGGAGTTCGTCCGCGAGCTCTCCGATCTCCTCGGTCTCCCCGTCGAGGGGGTCTCCCGTGAGCTCTCCCGGCGGGGTAGATCTCGGCACGAGGAGACGAGGCTGAAGGAAGGGTCCGGGAGGAAGTGGGAGCCGGAGGAGGACCTCCTCGTCCTCCTCCTCCGGGGTGATGTCCCGTGGGACCGGGTCGGAGGGGTGATCTCCCCCGAACACTTCTCAGAGGCGAACCGGCCGATCGTGGAGGGGTTGGCTGCCGGAGCCGGAATCCCCGAGCTGATCGAGAGCCTCGATGAGGAATCATCGAGGCGGGCGAGCTTCTATGCCCTTGCGCCGGTCAGGTTCAGCGACGTGGAGAGGGCGGTGGAGGACGCGCTCGCAAGGCTCGTTAGGCTCCCGGCGATCGAGAAGAGGCTGGCCGAGATCGATGCGGAGATCAGCGCCTGTGAGCGGGATGGTGACCTTGAGAGATGGAACGAGCTGACGCGGGAGAAGGTCGCGCTTCTCACCGAGAAGCTAAGCCGAAGGGGGTGTGATGGCGAAGAAGAAAAAGGACGATCTTGAGGTGAAGCCGGATCGGCCTGAAGAGGAGGCCGTGCCCGAGGAGAAAACGGATGAGATCATCGATCCTCTCGTCGATTTAGCCCCGCTCACCGATGTTGAGTTGGAGGAGGAAGAGGACCTGGCCGCCGACGAGCCGGTCGAGGATGGGATCGCTGATCCGGAGGAGATCCTTCCGACCAGCGTGATCGGGGCCGAACCGTTCGAGGAGATCCCGATCTCCCTCCGGGACCGCGATAGATCCCGGCAGTGGGAGGGAGCTGAGGCTTCGACCCGGCGTGAGGACCCCGTCAGGACCTACCTTCGCGAGATCGGGAAGGTCCCGCTACTGACGAAGGAGGGGGAGGTCGAGCTGGCGAAGGCAATGGAGATCGGGGCCTACGCCGAGCTCAGGCTTGCCGAGCTCGATGGAGTCGAGGCGGAAAAGAAGCTTAAGAAGCGGGGGCTGAGCGATGAGGAACGCTCGGAGCTCGCCGACCTCGTCGAGAAGGGGAAGGAGGCGGCCGAGCTCCTCGCCTCATCGTCGTTCGCCGAGAAGCTGGGGGCAGAGCTTCCGGTCGATGCGACCCGGCCTGAGCTCGAGGCGCTCGTGGAGAAGGGGAAGGCCGCGCGGAAGCGGCTGACCGTCTCCAACCTCCGCCTCGTCGTCTCGATCGCCAAGCGGTACATGAACCGCGGCCTCTCGTTCCTCGACCTGATCCAAGAGGGGAACATGGGGCTGATGAAGGCGGTGGAGAAGTTCGACTACACGCGCGGCTACAAGTTCTCCACCTATGCAACGTGGTGGATCCGCCAGGCGATCACACGGGCGATCGCGGATCAGTCGCGGACGATCCGCGTCCCCGTCCATATGATCGAGACGGTGCGGGAGCTGAACCGGATAAAGCGCGAGTTCATCCAATCGCACGGCGCGGCGCCGACGCTCGAGGACCTCTCCCAGCTGACCGGGATGTCGATCGACAAGATAAAGAAGGTGGAGAGCGTCTCTCAGTACACCGCCTCGCTCGAGCGGCCGATCGGCGAGGAGGACGAGGACACCTTGGGCGACTTCATCGAGGACCCCTCCTCCCCGTCGCCGACGAAGGAGACGTTCCGGATGTTCCTCCGCGAGCAGCTCGCCCGCGCCCTCGATCAGCTCGACGAGCGGGAGCGGGAGATCATCAAGCTCCGCTACGGCCTGGAGGACGGCCATCCCCGTACGCTGAAGGACGTCTCGCTCAAGTTCAACATCACCCGCGAGCGGGTCCGCCAGATCGAGATCAAGGCGATCGAGAAGCTGAAGCACCCATCGCGGCGGGCGGAGCTCAAGCGGTTCCGCGAGCTCCTCCTCTCGGAAGAGTGAGAAGGTGACAGATCAGCGTGAGGTCTTGGTCATCCTCGGTCCGACGGCGACCGGGAAGACGAAGGTTGCAATCAGGGTCGCTTCCCTGACCGACGGGGAGATCATCTCGGCCGATTCGCGCGCCTTCTTCGCCCGCCTCGACGTCACGACCGCCAAGCCGACCCCGGCTGAGCGCTCCGCTGTCCCTCATCATCTGATAGATCGCGTCCCGATCGACGGGGAGTACGACGCGATGGCGTTCCGCCGCGACGTGGAGCGACTGATCCCCCAGATACACGGCCGCGGCCACGTCCCGATCGTCGTCGGCGGAGGGACGCTCTATCTCGGCGTGATCCTTCATGGGATATTCGACGGGCCGGCGAAGGACCATGATCTGCGGCGGAGGTTGGAGGATGCCCCGGTCGAAGAACTATACGGGAGGCTCACCTCGGTCGACCCTGAGAGGGCGAGGGTGATCCACCCGCACGACCGGCTCCGGATCGTCCGCGCCCTCGAGGTCTACGAGTCGACCGGCCGGCCGATCAGCGAGTGGCAGAGAAAGGCAAGACCGTTGCCGTACGATTTCCGTCTCTTCGGGCTTCGCCGCGACAGGGACGACCATCGCGCAGCGATCGCCTCCCGCGTCGATCGGATGTTAAGCGAGGGGATGATCGAGGAGATCGCCTCCCTCCGCGATCAGGGGCTACTCCATCCCGGGGTGCAGGCGTTCCGGACGATCGGAATCGAGCCGGTATTCTCGTATCTCGATGGGGGGCTGACCGAGATGGAGCTACGCGAGGAGATGATCCGGAAGACGTGGGGGCTCGTCCGCCGGCAGATGGCCTGGTTCAAGCGCGAAGAGGGTGTAACCTGGATCGATGTGACCGAACGTAATGCGGCCGATGTCGCTTCGGAGATAATAAGGCGATGGGAAGAGGGAGAGTGACCGAGCGGGGAGAGTATCTAGTCCTGACCGCTGCTCAGCAGCGGGAGATCGACGAGCGTTCAGGCGACGCCGGCGTCCCCCGTGATACCCTGATGGAGAGCGCCGGTTCTGGGGCCGCCGAGTGGATCCTCAGCCGGTTCGGTCCGAGGCGGACGGTCGTCCTCGTCGGCCCGGGGGGGAACGGTGGGGACGGGCTCGTCCTCACCCGCGTCCTTCATAACGCCGGTGCCGATGTCGAAGCGCTCATCGTCCCTCCGCTCGACCGCCTCTCCCCCCTGACGCGGAAGATGCACGAGCGGCTTGTCGAAAGCGGAGGGAGGGTAGGGCCGATCGAGGGTGAGCCGGAGTCCCTGGTGGGGAGGCTGAAGGAAGCTGACCAGATCGTCGATTCCCTGTTCGGAACCGGGATGAACCGCCCGCTCGACGAGCCCTACTCAAGGATCGTCGACGCGGTCAACTCCCTCGATAAGCCAGTGATCAGCCTCGATCTACCGAGCGGCCTTTCCTCGGACACCGGACGGCCGATCGGGGAGGCAGTCCGCGCCGACATCACGTTGGCGATGGAGTTCTTAAAGCCGGCCCATCTCCTCTTCCCCGCCTCCTCCTACTGCGGCGACGTAGCGGTCATCCCGATCCATTACCCACCGACCTTGATCAACGGGCTCCGACCGTTCGGCCGGGTCCTCACCGGCCGCGGTGCCCGTCGCCTCCTCCCCGAGCGCCGCCCGGACGGGCACAAGGGGACGTTCGGCCGGCTCCTCGTGATCGCCGGGTCGGTCGGGATGAGCGGTGCTGCGATCCTCTGCTGCCGCGGCGCCCTCCGCTCCGGTGTAGGCCTGGTCAGCACCGGTCTCCCTGAATCGCTCCTTCCGATTCTGGAGACGGCCCTCCCCGAGGCGATAACGATCCCCATCCCCGAGCGGGATGGGCGCCTCTCGGGGGATGTGAGCGAGCGGTTCTCAGAGGCCCTCGCCCGCGCCGATGCGCTCGCCGTCGGCCCCGGTCTGTCACGGGCGGACGGGGTGAGGAGGGTCGTATCCTCTGTCCTCACATCCTATCCCGGGCCATGCGTCATCGACGCCGACGCGATCCCATACCTCTCTTCCGATATTTTTCAACGCATCGCAGGGCGCGCCGTCCTCACCCCCCACCCAGGGGAGCTCTCCCCCCTCGTCGGCCTCACTCCGGGTGAGATCGACCGGGATCGGGTCGATGTTGCGCGCCGGTTCGCTGAGGAGAACGGGGTCGTTCTCGCCTTGAAGGGGCGTCCGACGGTGGTGGCGGACCCGGATGGAGGCCTATACCTCAACCCGACCGGGAATACCGGTCTTGCCACCGGGGGTAGCGGCGACGTGTTGACCGGCCTCATCGGGGGGCTCCTCGCCACGGGTGCGAAGCCCAAGGATGCCGCCGTTCTCGGGGTCTATCTCCACGGCCTTGCGGCCGACATCTACGCCCGCGATCGCTCCGAGCGATCGTTCCTCCCGAGCGATCTGATCGAGACCCTCCCCCATGCGCTAAGGGAGGTCGAAGAGTGGAGCTGATCGACACCCACGCCCATCTCGACGATCGCGCCTACGCCGAGGATCGAGCGGCCGTCATCGCGCGTGCGCATTCCGAGCGGATCGGGGTGATCACCGTCGGGGTCGACCTTCGTTCGAGTGAGGAAGCGGTCAGGCTCGCCGGACGGCATAGGATGATCTGGGCCGCGGTCGGGGTCCATCCGCACGGGGCGAAGACCTACGATCAGGACGTGGAAGCGGCCCTCACGCGGCTGGCTGGGGAGGAGAAGAAGGTCGTCGCGATCGGGGAGATCGGGCTCGACTACTACCGCGACCTCTCCCCGCGTGCGGTGCAGCGTGAGGCGTTCGCAGCACAGATCGAGCTCGCGAACCGGCTCGGCCTTCCGGTGATCGTCCACAACAGGGAGTCGACGAAGGACCTCCTCGCCATCCTCCGTGCCCACCGGCCGGAGGGCGGCGGCGTCATCCACTCCTTCCTCGGCGACTACGATCTGGCGGAGGAGTTCATCGATCTCGGCCTTTACCTCGGGATTGGGGGGCCGCTCACCTTCGAGAAGAACGAGGTCCTCCGCCGCGCTGTGGCCGAGGTCCCCCTCGATCGGATTATCGTCGAGACCGACTCCCCGTATCTCACCCCGGTTCCGCATCGGGGGAAGAGGAACGAGCCCGCCTACGTCCGCTACGTCGCCTTGGAGATCGCCCGGATTAAGAGGATTGGTTACGAGAGGGTGGCCTCTGCCACGACCCACAATGCCCGGAGCCTCTTCTCAATTGAAGGTTTGATCTCATCTGCAGGTGTGCTATGATTCCTCACCCGCGCAAGCGGGGAAGAGAGGGGATGAGGAAAGGATGGAGTTTCACAACCGCATTGAATCGCTTCTGAAGACCCGCACCGCCTTCGTCAACCCGACCCGCGAATTCATGATTGCCGAGGCCGTCGCCCGCCGCGAGGCGATCGTCCTTGCTACCGGGGCACTCGCCACCTGGACGAGGCCGGAGTCGACAGGGCGGAGCCCGCTCGACACCCTCACCGTAAAGAGGCAGGGGAGCGAGGAGAATATCGATTGGGACTCCCCGAACAACATCCCGTTCGACGAGGAGACGTTCGACATGGTCCTCGCTGACGCGCTCGCTGCCCTCGCCGGGAAGGAGAGGCTCTACGTGACCGATCGCGTCCTCGGTGCCGATCCGGCCTACGCCCTCCCGGTGTGGACGATCGCCTCAAGCCCGCTCACCGCCCTGTTCACCGACAACATGTTCCGCCCGATCCCGGAGGGGATCGAGGAGAGCGTATTCGCCGACCGCCCGTTTACGATCATCGTCCTTCCCTACGACAAGCTCGATCCGGGCCGGTACGAGGGGAGGCTGAGGGTCGATCCCAGGATCGGAGGGACCTCCACGATGGTGATCGGGATCGATTACGACCGCCGGATCGGGGTCGTCTACGGCTCGGCGTACGGAGGCTCGGTGAAGAAGCTGATGTTCACCGTGATGAACTACCTCCTTCCGGAAGAGGGGATCCTCCCGCTTCACTGCTCGGCGAACGAGGGGCCGGATGGCGACACCGCCCTCCTCCTCGGCCTCTCCGGGACGGGGAAGACGACCCTCTCGGCCGATCCGCGCCGCGCCCTCCTCGGAGACGACGAGCACGGCTGGAGCGATAACGGGATCGCCAACTTCGAGAACGGCTGCTACGCCAAGCTGATCGACCTCGATCCGGACAAGGAGCCCGAGATCTACCGCGCCGTCTTCCATGCCGATCATTATCTTTCCCACGGGGCGGTCGTGGAGAACGCGATGGTCTACCCGGACGGGACGTTCGACCTCTCAGACGACCGGCTCACCCCGAACTCCCGCGCCTCCTACCCGCTCAGGTATCTCACGAACGTCAAGGGATCCGCCCGCGGCGGGCATCCGAAGACGATCCTGTTCCTCACCGCCGACGCCAACGGTGTCCTCCCCCCCATCTCCAAGCTGACCCGAAATCAGGCGATGCTCTGGTTCCTAATGGGCTACACGAGCAAGCTCGCCGGGACCGAGACCGGGATCGTCGAGCCGAAGACGACCTTCTCCCGGTTCTTCGGCGAGCCGTTCATGCCGCGTAACCCCGACGTCTACGCCCGGATGCTCGGGGAGCGGATGGACCGGTATGGAACAGCGGTCTACCTCGTCAACACCGGCTGGTCGGGCGGACCGTACGGAATCGGAAAACGGATGGACATCAGCCTGACGCGGGGGATGGTCGACGCCGCCCTCACCGGGAAGCTCGCGGATGTCGAGTACGAAGAGGATCCGCGGTTTCACGTCCTCGTCCCGCGGTCCTGCCCCGGCGTTCCGACCGAGATCCTCGACCCGAAGAACACCTGGGAGGACAAGGACGCCTACGAGGCGCGGGCCGACAGGCTCGCCTCCGAGTTCGCTGCCCACTTCGAGCGGGCGTACGGAGACAAGGGGATCGACCCCGCGGTCGCCTCCGAGTGCCCCGGCCGGTGAGCGGCAAAACAGTGTGTTGTTAACCGCTATCTCCGTAGCTGTTTTTATCCTGTTGGCAGCTGGATAAGGAAGGGAAAAGTTTGTCGCCCCCTTGACAACGTAACAGTGTGATGTTACACTACGCCCATCTTATCCATGAGGTGAGTGCGATGAACATCACCAATCTGACCTACAGGTGGGATCGGATGACGGGAAACCGCGAAGGATGCGGTCATCACTCCACATGTTTCGCCAAGGTCGTCAGCCTCCGCAAGTTTCGCAGGCTTTCCGATCGGCCGTGGGCGAAGGTGAGAAGGAGCGACGATGTCGATCGATGAGGAGAGGCTGATATCGAAGAAGGAGGTCCTGGAGAAGACCGGGATCTCCTACGGCCAGCTCTACCGCTGGAAGCGGAAGGGGCTGATCCCCGAGTCGTGGTTCTTCCGCCGCTCGACGTTCACCGGGCAGGAGACGTTCTTCCCCCGCGACAAGATCATCGAGCGGATCGAGCAGATCAAGAAGATGAAGGGGAGCCGCCCGCTCGACGACCTCGCCGAGGTGATCACCGAGAAGGTGAACGAGAAGCTGAGGATCGCGTTCGACCGATTGCGGCAGCTCGATTGGTTCGACGAGTCGATCCTGGAGGCGTTCGACATCGATAAGAAAGATGGTCGCCCGCTATCGATCAAGGAGGCGCTCTCCCTCGGTGCGCTCAGCCGCCTTAGGCGGACAGCGCGCGAGGAGGAGCGCGATCTTCTCAAGCGGACACTCGAGGTCGCCCTGCAGGAGAAGGACCTCCTCGATCGGATCCCGGAAGAGGCGCTCCGCCTGTATCTTCTCCGGAAGCGCCTCTCCGGGGGCGGGATATCGGCTGAGATCAGCCTGGCGGCGATCGCTGGTCCCGGTGCGATCTTCGATCCGGACACCGAGGCCGTCGATGCGATCGACCTGGGGGATATCCTCGAGCGGATAAAGCTCGAGGTTGGGAGGGAGCCGGAGGCACAATCCGACACGGAGGATGAAGATGAACGATAAAAGGAATTCTGCAAGTATCTCAGGGGCGGGGACGATCAGCGCCGGGACCTACACCCGGGTTTCGATCTCCGGTGCGGGGAAGGTGACAGGAGACATCGTCGCCGAGGAGCTGAAGATCTCGGGTGCGGGGAAGGTCGCCGGCCGGGCCGAGGTGAGGGAGATCGTCACCTCGGGGAGCGCCGCGTTCGCCAGCGACGTGATCGCCGATGAGATGCGGGTGAGCGGTAGCGCCCGCATCGACGGTCAGGCAAGGGTGAAGGAGCTGAAGTGCTCGGGGACGTTCAAGGTCGAGAAGGGGATCACGGCCGAGTACGTCAAGGTGAGCGGGAGCCTCCGTGTCGGCGGTGATGCGGAATCGGAGATATTCAAGGCGAGCGGTGGGTTCAAGATCGAGGGGCTCCTCTCTGCCGATCGGATAGAGATCCGCGTCGGCGGTCATTGCTATGCACGGGAGATCGGGGGGGAGAGGATCGAGGTCCGCCGCGGCGGTTGGCGGGAGAAGGGGATCCTCCTCGACGGGCTCGTTAAGCTGTTCACCGGCGGGGGGACGGCGGCGCTGGAGACGAAACAGGTCGAGGGGGATGAGATCGAGCTCGAGGACACGCAGGCCGAGGTCGTTCGCGGGAAGAAGGTGGTGATCGGCCCCGGGTGTCGGATCGGGAGGGTCGAGTATTCGGAGTCCCTGAAGGTGGCCCCCGATGCGGTCGTGAAGGAACGGGTGAAGGTCTGATGATCGGGGCGTTAGTCGGGCTGATCGTCGCCGGGGTTGTTCTGATCGCCCTCCTCGTTGGGGTGATCGGTGGGTTGATCGCGATACCGATCCTTTTGATCTCGATCATCGGTGCGATCCTCTTCTCCCCTGTCTTCATATGGCTCGCGCTCGGGATCTGCATATTCTGTGGGGTGAGGATCCTCCGGCGGGTGCGGTGAGATAGGATGGCCCGGGTCAGGGAGGATTGGAAGGGTCCGTTCTTCACGATCTGGACCCTCCAGCAGCTCTCGCTCGTCGGAAGCCAGCTCGTCCAGTTCGCCCTCGTCTGGTGGCTGACGAAGACGACGGGATCGGCGACCGTCCTTGCCACAGCGACGATGGTGGCGATCCTCCCCCAGGTTTTGATCGGTCCGTTCTCCGGGGCTCTCATCGATCGGTTCAGCCGGAGGATGGTGATGATCATCGCCGATGGATCGATCGCCCTCGCATCGGCATGGCTCGCGTATATGTACTTTACCGGAGCGGTCCAGGTCTGGCACATCTACGTGATCATGGCGGCGCGGGCGATCGGCGGCGGGTTCCACTGGCCGGCGATGTCCGCGTCGACCGCGATGATGGTCCCGGAGAAGCACCTCACCCGTGTCGCCGGATTGAACCAGACGATGCAAGGGGTGGTGAACATCGTCTCCCCGCCGCTCGGTGCGATACTCCTTGCGGTCCTCCCGATGTACGGGATCCTCGGGATCGACGTGGTCAGCGCCGCGATCGCCATCGCTCCCCTCCTGTTCATCCCGATCCCCCAGCCCGAGCGGACCGGTGGGGAGGCGAAGCCGTCCTACTTCGCCGAGGTTCGCGCCGGGTTCCGTTACGTCTGGCGCTGGAAGGGGCTCCTCTGGCTGATCGGAATCGCGATGCTGATCAACTTCGCCGTCAACCCGGCCTTCTCCCTCCTCCCCCTCCTCGTCAGGAAGCACTTCAGCGGAGGGGCACTCCAGCTGAGCTGGCTCGAATCCGCGTTCGGGATCGGGGTCATCCTCGGCGGGGTTGCCTTGAGCATCTGGGGCGGGTTCAAGCGGCGGATATTCACCACCCTCTCCGGGGTCATCGGGATGGGAGCCGGGATATTCCTCATCGGCCTCCTCCCGGGGAGTGGGCTCTGGTACGCGATCGGTAGTCTCTTCCTGATCGGGCTGATGCAGGCGTTCGCCAACGGGCCGCTGACCGCGCTTCTGCAATCGACCGTCGATCCAGGGATGCAGGGGCGCGTCCTCGCTCTCCTCGGGAGCCTCGTCACCGCGATGTCCCCGCTCAGCCTCGCCCTGGCCGGGCCGATCGCCGATATGATCGGGATCCAGTTCTGGTACGTCCTCGGCGGTGCGACGATGATCCTGACCGGGGGCGGTGGGTTCTTCATCCGCGCGCTCGCCAGGATCGAGGAGGAAGGGGGCAAACAGGCACTCGCCGCCGAGGAGGGGCTCAGCGGTTGATCGTGTGGATCGCCCGCCCGAGGGCGTTCTCCGCCGCCTCCTTCAGCCCCTCGGGGAGGGTCGGATGCGGGTGGATCGAATCGGCGATCGCCTCGAGGGTCAGCCCCTGCTGCACAGCGAGCGCTGCCTCGGAGATCAGGTCGGACGCCTCGGCTCCGACGATCTGAACGCCGAGGATCCGCTTCGTCTTCGCGTCGGCGACGAGTTGGAAGAACCCTTCCGGCTCGTTCATCCCGAGGGCCTTCCCGAGCGCGGCGTACGGGAACCGGCCGACGAGGATGTCGTACCCCTCCTCGGCCGCCCGCTTTTCGGATAGGCCGACCGCCGCGACCTCGGGCGAGGTGAATATCGCCTGCGGGATCGAATCGTAGTCGATCGAGATCCTCCCCCCGGCGAACGAGTCGGCGAGTCCGACCCCTTCCGCGGATGCCTTGTGGGCGAGCATCGGGCCGGCTATGAGGTCGCCGATTGCGAAGATCCCGCGTGCCTCGGTCTCAAACCGCTGATCGACCCGGATCAATCCGCGCTTCTCCGGGGTTATCCCCACGGCCTCCAACCCGATCCCGCTCGAGTTCGGCCTCCTCCCGACCGCAACCAAGACGCGATCCGCCTCGATCGCCGTTCCAGAGGAGGTATGGATCATGATCCCTCCGCCGATCTCCTCGAACCCCGTAGCAGCGGTACCGGTGAGGAGGCCTATTTTCTCCTTGTTGAACGATCGTTTGATCAGGGAGATCGCCCGCCGGTCGAGATCGACGGTGGAGAGGATCTCGGGGAGGAGCTCGATGACGGTCACCTCGCTCCCGAGCCGGCGGTAGATCGTCGCAAGCTCGAGGCCGATCACCCCCCCTCCGATGACGGCGAGGCGCTCGGGGATCTCGGAGACGGTGAGGGCGTCGTCGGACGACCAGACGTACGGGGAGCTGAACGGAAACGACGGGATCTCGACGGGGGACGAGCCGGTGGCAAGGACGATCCGCTCGGCAGCGATCCTCTCCTTCCCCTCTAACTCGACCTCCTCCTTCCCGACGAGGCGTCCGCGCCCCTCGGTCACGGTCACCCCGTTTTTCTCGAGGAGGGTTGAGATCCCATCCCGGAGGGTCGAGACGATCCCCTCCTTCCATCCGGCTAGCCTTTCAAGATCGAGCGACGGCGGGGGAAAATCGAGCCCCATCCCCCCTCCCGCCTTCGCCTTCTGGATCAGGGAGGAGGCGGAATAGAGGGCCTTGGTCGGGACGCATCCCCGGTTCAGGCAGACCCCTCCGATCTCCCTCTCCTCGACGAGCGCCGTCTTGATCCCGAGCTGCCCGCAGCGGATGGCACACGTATACCCGCCGGGCCCGCCCCCGATGATGATCGCGTCGTATTTCATCCCTCTCCCTCCCCGGATAAGGTAGCGGCTTGGGCGGGATTCCTCAAACGGGCGATTGGAAAAGGAAGTCCCGGGTAGGATAATCGGCGCATGGCTGCAAGAGAACGACCGGATCTCCTCCTCGGGTGTCATCTCTCAATCGCCAAGGGGTTCGCCGCTTCGATCGATGCGGCGGAGGGACTCGGGAACACCGCCCTTCAGATCTTCTCCCACAACGCATCGGCGTGGCGGATGAAGCCGATCGAAGCCGATTCAGCGGCCTCGTTCCGCGAGCGGCTCTCCCGCTCCTCCGTCGAGTACGTCGTCATCCATACGATGTACCTTCTGAACCTGGCGAGCCCGGACGATTCCCTGTTCGAGCGCTCGGTATCCGCCCTGATCGAGGAGATCGCCCGCGCTGCCGCCCTCGGGATCGATCGGGTCGTCACCCACCTCGGAGCGCACGTCGGGAGCGGGATCGAGGCAGGGATCGGGCGGGTGATCGAGGGGCTCGATCGCGTCGTCTCCTCGCCGCCGTTTCGATCATCTCCCGGGCTCCGCCTCCTCCTTGAGAACACGGCCGGGAGCGGGACGACGGTCGGTACGACGTTCGAGGAGCTAGGGGCGATAATCTCTGGGCTTTCCGATCCGAGCCGGATAGGGGTATGCCTCGATACGTGCCATGCGTTCGCCGCTGGATACGATCTTCGCACCCCTGCGGGGCTGGAGGAGACACTCGCTTCGTTCGATTCCGCGATCGGCCTCGATAGGCTCGATCTTATCCATCTGAACGATTCCGTCTTTCCGCTCGGCTCCCACCGGGATCGGCACGCCCACATCGGGCGGGGGGAGATAGGGATGGAGGGAATGAGGGGGATCGTCAACCATTCGGCGCTCAGGTCGCACCCGTTCATCCTCGAGACGCCGAAGTCGATCGATGGTCTATCCGACGCCGACCCGATAAACTTGGCGATTGTACGTGGACTGGTAGGGAAGGGGGGATGATGAAGCTTTTCATTGACACGGCCAAGGTGGAGGAGATCCGCGAGTTCGCCTGGCTGATCGACGGGGTGACGACGAATCCGACCCTCGTCGCCCGCGCCGGGAGGCCGTTCGAACGGGTGATAGCCGAGATCCTGGAGATCGTGGACGGCCCGATAAACGCGGAGGTCGGATCGGTCGACCTCGATGGGATGATCGCCGAGGCCCGCCGGCTCGCCGCGTTGAGTGACAAGATCGTCGTCAAGATCCCGGTCGGTGAGACCGGCCTTCGTGCGATAAGGGCCCTCAGCGCTGAGGGGATAAGGACGAATGCCACCCTCGTCTTCTCGGCGAATCAGGCCCTCCTCGCCGCCAAGGCAGGGGCGAGCTACGTATCCCCGTTCGTCGGCAGGATCGATGACGTCGGTGGGAGCGGACTGGACCTCGTGGCGGAGATCATCGTCGTCTACGAGAACTATGGGTTCGATACCGAGGTGATCGTCGCCTCCGTCCGTCATCCCAGGCACGTCCTCGACGCCGCCCTCCTCGGTGCGGATATCGCCACCGTTCCGCACGCTGTGTTGAAGAGGATGTTCACCCACCCGTTGACCGACCTGGGGATCGAGCGGTTCCTGAACGACTTAAAAGGGGGAGGATCGTGAATCCGGTGAAGCTTGCAGGAACGCGCGATGCCTACGGTGAAGAGCTTGCGCGGCTCGGGGGGATCGACGGGAGGATCGTCGTCCTGACCGCCGATCTCGCCGGTTCGACGAAGACGTCCCTGTTCGCAAAGGAGTATCCGGATCGCTTCTTCGACATGGGGGTCGCTGAGGCGAACATGGTCGGGACAGCGGCCGGGCTGGCGATGAGCGGATTTAGACCGTTCGTCTCTACGTTCGCCGTGTTCGCCACCGGGAAGATGTGGGAGCAGGTCCGCCAGGTCGTCGCCTATCCGAACGTCCCGGTCCGGATCGTGGCGACGCACGCCGGCCTGACCGTAGGGGAGGACGGGGCGAGCCATCAGATGCTCGAGGATATAAACAACATGCGGGTCCTTCCGAACATGAGGGTGATCGTTCCGGCCGATGCGGTCGAGGCGGCGGCGGTGACCCGGTTCGCCGCCGTTTACGATGAGGGGCCGGTCTACGTCCGGCTCGCCCGCGCCCCGTTCCCCGTGATCCACGAGGGGCCGATGGAGTTCGACCTCGGCCGGGCTGAGGTCCTCGCCGAAGGAAGCGATGCGGTGATAATCGCCTGCGGGGTGATGGTCTCCGTCGCCCTTTCGGCGCGGGAGCGGCTCGCTGAGGAGGGGATCTCGGTTGCGGTGATCAACTCCTCCTCGATCAAGCCGCTCGATCGGGAGGGGATCCTCGCTGCGGCGGAGGACGTCGATCTCGTCGTGACGGCCGAGGAGCATCAGATCATAGGTGGTTTGGGGAGCGCCGTCTGCGAGCTCCTCGCCGAGGAGTCGCCGCGGCGGATCGTCCGCGTCGGCGTCGATGACCGGTTCGGCCAGTCGGGGAAGGCGGACGAGCTCCTTTCCCACTACGGCCTCGACGTCGACGGGCTGGTGACGGCGGTCAAGGCCGGGCTCGGCGGGTGAATCAGAAAGCCCGTTCCGATCCGCCTAACCGGTTGATCGGTCAACGGATGGGGCGTACACTCCCGCGACAGATCATCAGGGACGGATACTCGTGAATACGCTTCTCATCGTCGGGACGATCATCGGGGCCGGTTATCTCCTCGGGGAGCTGGCGAGCAAGGTGGGCCTCCCGCGGGTCAGCGGGTACATCCTCGCCGGGCTCGCGTTGAACCCGGAGGTCACCGGCGTTGTCTCCCGCGACTTCGTCCAGGGGACGGACGCCGTAACGAGCGTCGCCCTCGCCATTCTGACGTTCGCCGTCGGCGGGACGCTGGCGATCGCCCCGTTGAAGGAGCTCGGTCGGGGGATCATCATGATCGCCCTCGGCGAGGCCGAGCTCGCCGCCCTGTTCGTCATCCTCGGGTCGATGATCGTCCTCCCCTTCTTCCTCGATAAGGGGGCGGGCTTCATCACGATGGTCGTTCCGCTCGCCGTTCTCCTCGGCGCCCTCGCTTCGCCGACCGATCCGTCGGCGACCCTGGCGGTGATCCATCAGTACAAGGCGAAGGGGCAGGTCTCGTTCAGCATCATGGCCGCCGCCGCGCTCGACGACGCGATCGGGATCATCAACTTCAGCGTCGGGATGGTGATCGCCTCGTTCCTCATCGCGCACGGGCATCACGTCGCCGGAGGGGGGATCTCCGCCCTGATCAAGCCGGTCATCGAGATCGGGGGGGCGCTCGTGCTCGGGGTCGTCTCTGGCCTCGGGTTCCACTACATCCCCCGCCTCATCCGCGCCGAATCGGACGGCCTCCTCCTCGTTCTGATCATCGGGCTCCTCACCCTCTGCTATGGGGTGGCGACGGCCTTCGGCCTCGATCAGCTCCTCGCGACGATGACGATGGGGATGGCCGTCGTCAACTTTAAGGCGAGCCGGGATCGGATATTCCGCCTCCTCGAGGAGTACATCGAGCCCCTTGTCTTTGTCCTCTTCTTCACGATCAGCGGGATGCTCCTCGACGTTGCGGTCCTCTTCCGCTACTTTCCGCTCGTTCTGTTCTTCGTCCTCTTCCGCACGGCAGGGAAGCTGACCGGGGCATACCTCGGTGCGACCATCGGGAGGGCACCGCAGGCGGTGAGGCGCTACACCGGTTTCGGGCTGATCCCCCAGGGGGGGATCGTCATCGGTCTGGCGTTGATCCTCCAGCAGGAGGAGGGGTTCGCCGACCTGAGCAGCATCCTCCTCAGCGTCGTGATCGGGGCGACCGTGTTGCACGAGCTGATCGGACCGCTCACCGCGAAGCTCGCCATTCAGAAGGCGGGCGAGATCACGCCGCATCCCCCCGAGGAGCCGGGGATATCCCCGCATCTGTGACCGGCGGGGGCTCGGTCTCGACGATCCCGAAGGTTGCGAGGATCTCCCCCACCAGCCGGTCCCTGTTTCCGAGCTTGACGCGGAATAGGGTGAGCTCGCGCCGGATGCGGTGTGCGATCTCGATGTCGGCGTGGGCATGGGTCGAGATGATCAGGGATTTATCGCTTGCAAGGGCTGCCTCTACCGCTGGGACGAACGCGGGGGAGGATAGCTCCATCGGAGCGATCTCGTCTATGACGACGAGATCATCCTCTTCGATTGCCCGGTAGATGGCGGCGATCCCGATCCGCTCAAGGGATCGAAGATCGACCGTGTATCGGCCGACCTTCGGCCCTCCGCTTTTATGGAGATGGGCGAGGACCCCTTCCTCATCGGTCGAGACGTCGATCAACGAGAAGCCGACCCGGTGTCCGCAGACCCTTATCTCCTCGGTCAGCATCCCTCCGGCGCTGATCGGGAGGCGAGATAAGACCCGCTTTATCAGGGTCGTCTTCCCCACCCCCGGCCTTCCGGTGATCGCTATCCTCCCCTTGATCGGCATGGCGTTCGATTCTATCCTCAAACGTGTAGACCACGTAAGAAAGGGGCTCTTCGGTGGCTGAGACGGTGATCCGACGGATCGCTCATCTCGACATGGACGCGTTCTTCGCGGCGGTCGAGCAGCACGACTTCCCTCCCTACCGCGGGAAACCGGTGATCGTCGGCGGTCTCGGGCCGCGCGGCGTCGTCTCGACCGCCTCGTACGAGGCGCGGCGATTCGGTGTAAGGAGCGCGATGCCGATCGCCCTGGCGCGGAAGCGTTGTCCGGATGGGATCTATCTCCGTCCCCGGTTCGAACGGTATAAGGAGGTCTCCTCCGCTGTCCGCGCGATCCTCGCTGAGTATTCGCCGGTGATCGAGGCGATCTCACTCGATGAGGCGTTCTTCGATCTCTCGAACCAGGGGGAGACGTTCGCCTCAGCACGTGCGGTTGCTGAGGAGATCAAACGCCGCGTCCTGGCCGAGACCGGGCTCACCTGCTCGGTCGGAATAGCAGCGAATCGCTTCCTCGCCAAGCTCGCCTCCGAGCTCGATAAGCCGGACGGGTTGAGGCTGATCGAGCCGGAGCGCATCGAGGAGGTTTTAGACCCCCTCCCGGTCGGTGCGATCTGGGGTGTGGGGAAGGTGACGGAGCGGAGGCTGAAGGGGCTCGGGATCCTGACCGTACGCGACCTGAGGCTCACCCCCCTCTCCCTCCTCATCCGGGAGTTCGGGAGGATGGGAGGGCGGTTGCACGAGCTCGCCTGCGGGATAGACGAGACCCCGCTCTGCCGTGAGATCGGCTCGCGGTCGATCTCGAGCGAGGTGACCTACCCGTTCGATCTCGTCGATCCGGGGACGATCGAGGCGGAGGTCCGCCGGCTCGCGCGCCAGGTCGCGCGAGCCCTCCGCGAATCGTCCTTGCTCTGCCGGACGGTGAGGATCAAGGTCCGCTACCCCGACTTCAGGACGGTCACGCGTCAGGCCCGGCTCGGCGTGGGAATCGATTCGGAGCGGCTGATCGAGACGGTGGCGGTCTATCTCCTCCGCGAGCGGGTAAGGCTCGATGAACGGGGGGTCCGCCTGATCGGGGTCGGGGCGGCGAACCTCGCCGAGACGAAGGCGCGGCAGCTCCCGCTCTTCGAATGATGGGACATCCCGCACCTATGCAGGGGAAGGAATCGATTGCTCGGAGGGTCCTTTCCCCTTAGGTTTTAAGCGAGGTGATCGCCATGCGACGGGCGGTGTTCGTTCTCGGAGTAATCATCTTCGGCTTTGCGTGGTTTGTGTTTTCGATGCCACTTTGCGATTATCGATCCCCCTTGACCGATCTTTCCGATCTTTCGATCGCGTTTTCGTATCAGTACCACAACGATCCGTACGGGCTGAAGGATGAGGACGTAAATCAGGGCCGGTTCAACGTCTCCTACGTCCGCTTGTACGATACCCCTGAGTTCGGGTTCGACGTCTCGTTGAGTAACGATATGGCGATATCCGTCCTCGATGTCTCGACCTATACGATGAGCGCCGACGGGAGCTACAAGCGTTACTTCGCCTCCGAAGGGGATTACTTCGCGTTCGCCGGCGGGATCGTGAGGAGCTCCTCTTCTTACGAGGCGCTGGGGCTTTCGGTGAACCTCGGGATCGGCTACGGCCGGTTCACCGACGTCACACCCCTGGCAAAGGCGACGAGGATCGATGACTACCTCGTGAACCGGGGGACGCTCACCGCTCACCTCCATCCGGTCGATCTCCAGGCCCTCGCCGGCGAGATCGGGAGCATCGCCTCCTACGATTCCTTAGCCGACCTCCTCGCCGCGGTTCAGGACATCATCGAGGGCTCAGGGTACCTCAAGGCAGGAGGGCTCGACGCCCTCGACATCTCGGAGATCACCCGCCTGATCGAGGAGGAGGGGTTCTCCCGCTACTGCGGCTGGGATTTAAAGTTCGGGATCGGCTACCAGCTCCTCGACCCGTCGAGGGAGGCCAACGACGTCCTCGTTACCGGGGCTCTGAACTATGCGTTCACCTCGACGCCGAAGGCCCAATTCCTCGTCCAGGGGAGCTTCTCCGGCCCTCCGACGATCCTCGAGCGAAACAGGGTCGATCTGATGGCATCCTACGACTACCTGATCGCCGATTTCCTCACGGCTGGGGTGAGTTACCGGTTCTCGCGGGAGACGTACGGCGGCGTCCCGACCGACACCCACCGGGTATCCTTCGATATCTCCTTGAAGCCGCTCTCCTCGGCCGATGTCGGGCTGAGCGTCATCCTCGAACACCGACCGTACTACCTCGAGTGGAGCGTCGACATCGCCCTCTCTATCACCATGGATCTCCTCTAATCCGTAGCCCGATCAAGGGTTGCGACCACCCCCGCCATCGTCGCATCGCACAGGAGGTTCACCCCCTGCGATATCGGAACGAGCCTCGCCTCTTCGATCTCGTCCGGGGCCGGGATCGGTTCCCCGAGGAGCCTGACGCGGTAGAAGAGCATGATCCAATGAAGGCCCGAGGAGCGGCCGACCTTCGCTCGGACGGAGACCAACCCATCGATTTCGGCGCCGGTGTTCAATTCCTCCTTGATCTCCCGGGCGAGCCCGTCCTCCGGGTTCTCTCCAAATTCAAGAAACCCTCCTGGAAGTGACCAGAGGCCGGCGGTCAGGCCGCGGCTTGACTTCACGAGGAGGATCGAGTCCTCTTCGATAGCGATCCCCTCGACGACGACGCGCGGCATCGATGCGTGCACCGCGGCGCGGACGGCCGGGCTGACATCCGTACGCTCCGGCATCTCGTCCTTCCCCGGCCAGGAGAAAGGGTGGGAGGGAAGGTGGGGGACGCAGAACCATACGTCCTTCTCCTTTCCCAGGGGGGCGATCCGCTCGATCGGGAACGGGACTTCGTCAGGCTTCGGCAAGTCGAGGTATCCGTTCCGCCTGACGAGGAAGATCCGGCCATCGGTTTCGATATAGTAGCGCATCGGACCCCTCCTCCTTCTATTCTAACCAGGAGGGGGAGACCCCGCTTGCGGCCTGGGATGGGGACGGTGATAATTCGCCGACCGGCCGGGACTGGTAGAGGGCCGGGAGGAGGGGTGTGTGTACAAGATACTTAAGAAACGGACCCTCGGTCCGAAGATCCGCGAGTACGTGATCGAGGCCCCCGAGGTCGCCCGCGCCGGGAAGGCCGGGCAGTTCATCGTCCTTCGGTTGCATGAGAGAGGGGAGAGGATCCCGCTCACCATTGTCGATTGCGATGAGGGAACCGGCGGTGTGACCCTGGTCGTCCAGGAGGTCGGCAAAAGCACGCTTGAGATGGGCGACCGCTACGGGGAAGGGGACTTTATCCTCGATTTCGTCGGGCCGCTCGGCCGACCGACCGAGGTCTCCCGCTACGGGACGGTGATCGGGGTCGGAGGGGGCGTCGGGATCGCCCCCCTCCTCCCGATCGTCCGCGCCCTGAAAGGGGCAGGGAACGAGGTGATCGGGATCATTGGCGCCCGCTCGAAGGACCTCCTCTTCTACGAAGATCTGATGGCCGAGGCCTGCGACGAGCTCCACGTCGTGACCGACGACGGGTCGTACGGGAGCAAGGGGTTCGTCAGCGATCCGCTCCGCGAGATCCTCTCCTCCGGCCGGAAGGCCGATCGGGTATGGGCGATCGGCCCGGCGGTGATGATGAAGGCCTGCGTCGGGGTGACGCGGGAGTTCGACGTCCCGACGGTCGTCAGCCTGAACTCGGTGATGATCGACGGGACAGGGATGTGTGGCGGTTGCCGCGTCGAGGTCGGGGGGAAAGCGAAGTTCGCCTGCGTCGATGGCCCGGAGTTCGATGGATTCGCCGTCGATTTCGATCTTCTCATCGCCCGGCAGCGGTTCTACGCCGAGGAGGAGGCGTGCGCGCTCGAGCGCTATCTCGCATCGCGTAAGGAAGGAGGCGAGGAATGATCCGAGAGAAGCAGATCCCGATGCGCGAGCAGCCCCCCGAGGAGCGGATCCATAATTTCGCCGAGGTCCCGTTCGGCTACACCGAGGACGAGGCCGTCCTCGAGGCCGAGCGCTGCCTTCAGTGCCCGAATGCCCCGTGCATCGAGGGATGCCCGGTCGGGATAAACATCCCCCTGTTCATCGAACACGTGAAGAACCGGCGCTTCGCCGAGGCGATCGCGACGATAATGGAGGCGAACTCCCTCCCCGCCGTCTGCGGCCGGGTCTGTCCGCAGGAGAGCCAGTGCCAAGGGGTCTGCACCCTCGGCAAGCGGTTCGAGCCGGTGGCGATCGGGCGGCTCGAGCGGTTCTGCGCCGATTGGGCGGCGGAGAACGCCCCGGTCAGGGTTGAGGTTCCAAGGGAGACGGGGAAGCGGGTCGCGGTGATCGGCTCCGGCCCGGCCGGCCTGACCGCGGCGGGTGAGCTGAGGAAGCTCGGACACGCCGTGACCGTGTTCGAGGTGTTGCACGCCCCGGGCGGCGTGTTGATGTACGGGATCCCCGAGTTCCGCCTTCCGAAGGAGATCGTAAAGCGGGAGATCGATTCCCTCTGCTCTATCGGGGTCGAGATCCTCGTCAACCGGGTCGTCGGGAGGCTCGTAACCGTCGATCAGCTCCTTGCGGACGGGTACGACGCCGTGTTCATCGGGACCGGCGCCGGGCTACCCCGCTTCCTCGGGGTCCCGGGGGAGAACCTAAACGGCGTCTACTCGGCGAACGAGTTTCTCACCCGGACGAACCTGATGCGCGCCTATCTCTTCCCCGAGTACGACACCCCGATCAAGGTCGGGAGGCGCGTCGTCACCGTAGGAGGGGGGAACGTCGCCATGGACTCGTCCCGGACCGCCCTCCGCCTCGGTGCGGAGGAGTCGATCATCCTCTACCGCCGCGGGGAGGTGGAGCTCCCGGCACGGGAGGAGGAGGTCCATCACGCGAAAGAGGAGGGAATCCGGTTCGAGCTCCTTACGAGCCCGGTCGAGTTCATCGGTGAGTCCGGGATGCTCCGGGCCGTCCGCTGCATCAGGATGGAGCTCGGTGAGCCGGATGAGAGCGGTAGGAGGAGGCCGGTCCCGATCCCCGACTCGGAGTTCGAGATCGAGGTGGATACCGCCGTGATCGCGATCGGGAATCAGCCTCATCCCCTCATCCCCCAGACTACGGCCGGCCTCGAGGTGACCCGGCGGGGGAACATCGTCGCCGATCCGAGGACCGGTGAGACGAGCAAGCCGGGCGTCTTCGCCGGCGGGGATATCGTCACCGGGGCGGCGACGGTGATCGAGGCGATGGGCGCCGGGAAGCGCGCCGCCGCTGCGATCGACGCCTACCTCGCTGGAGGATAAGAGATTTCCGATTTAGGGTGCTGCATGTCACCGGTCCATGCCGCCTGTGTCCCGGATCATTTATGGGTCATATGTCATCATCATCCGGCAGACAGCTAGCACCACCCGGTGCCGCGGAGGATGGAGGGGGGTTCCCCCTCCATCTCTCTTTTCAAGGTCGGCGATCGACGAGGTGACCGGCCTGGGAGTCAGCGAACAGCCCGGGAGCACCCCCCGTGTGGATGAAGACGACGACCTCCTCGCCCTGGAAGTGGCCGCTCCTGATCAAGTCGATCAGCCCGGCCATCGCCTTTCCGGTGTAGACGGGATCGAGGATGATCCCCTCGGCCCGGGCGGTGAGGAGGATCGCCTCCTTCATCCCCTCGGTCGGTAGTCCGTATCCCGGGCCGATGTAGTCGTCGGTCACCCGGACCGCCTTCTTTGGAATCGTCAGGTCGAGCTCGAGCTTCGCAGTCGCCTCGTTCAACTGGCGGTCGATCCGCTTGGTCAGGGTCGTCCGGTCGGTCGCGACGCTTACCCCGAGGACATCGATCTCCCCTCCACCGTACAGGTATGAGCCGAGGATCAGCCCGGTCTGGGTGCTCGACGTCCCGCATGCGGTGACGATCGCGTCGGCGGCGAGGTTGCGCTCGCGAAGCTGGGAGACGATCTCGAGGACGCACCCCGAATACCCGAGGGCGCCGTGGATCGGCCTGCACCCGTTCGGGATGAAGTAGGGGACCTTCCCCTCCTTTCTCAGCCTCTCTGCGATCTGTGCGGCCTTCTCATCGGCGATCCGATCGATCTCCTCCTTCGCCGGATGCCATTCCCCCCCGACGAAGTGGATCTCCTTCACCCCGAGGATCCGGTCGATCAACAGGTTCCCGCTCGTCGTCCTCGGCTCCTCACCGCGGAGGATGAGGATCGTCTCCAATCCGAGCCGGTTGCACGCAGCTGCGGTCAGCCGGACGTGGTTGCTCTGCACCCCTCCGACGGTGATGACGGTCGTCGCCTTCTCGCGCAGCGCCTCAGCGAGGGCGTACTCGAGCTTGCGCAGCTTGTTCCCGCCGAGGCCGAGGCCGGTCATGTCGTCCCTCTTCATGAATATCCGTGGCCCGCCGAGCTGCTCGCTCAGGTTTCGAAGCTCCTGAAGCGGGGTGGGAAAGATCCCGAGTGAAACCCTCTCTACCGTGCCGATCTGCATCTCATCCCCTTTCATCATCAGTCTATCCAGCGGGGAGGCCTGATCACAACCCTGGCACGACGGGTGATCCGTCGGTAGGATCATCCAAGAAGGAGGGACGGTGGACTGGAAGCCGTACTACCGGTCGGAACTCGTGACCCCGGGAGTCCGCGAGCTCCTGATCGGCTACCTTGAGGAGGGGAGGGACCCGCTGATCGAGGAGGGGTTGAAACGCGGTGCGATCGTCTCGTTCCCGCACACCTCCGTTCACTACTCAGGCCCACTCCAGGCGCGGCTCGTCTCCTCCCTCTACCGCTGTGGAATCTCTCGGATCATTGTCCTCGGCGTCCTGCACGGGATCGGGATCCCCGCCTTCCGCCGGGCGCGGGACGGGGATCTTTCGGCCGACGAGCGGAAGGGGGCGTTCGAGGAGATCAAAGGTGGGTTCGTCCCGGAGGGGGATCGTTTTGAGACCCCGTTCGGGGGGTATCCGACCTGGATTCCTGAAACTTGGGATGGATCGATCAGGATCGATCGCTTCGGGCTCCTCTCCTCCGAGTTCTCGCTTGATACGTTCGTATCGATCCTCCGTCTGGGGGCGGATCTGTTTAAGAGAAGGCCGATTCCGATCCTTCCGTTGTTCATCGGGATGACGCGCGAGCCGGTGAGCCAAGATTTTTCCGTCGCTTCCAAGCTCGCCTCGTTCCTCCGGAGGATCGTCGGGCCGGACGTTGCCGTTGTGACGACCGGGGATCTTGTCCACTACGGCACCGCTTACGCCTCCCCTGGCGAGGAGGTAGGGGAGGACGGTCCCCTCCTCGAGGAGAGGTTCAAGGGGATGGTCATCCGGATGCTCGAAGCAGGGCTCGTCCGCGGAGACGACGAGGAGGCCTACCGGATATCGACCGACGGGCTGAAGAGCGATCAGCGCGAGGTCCTCCCGGTCATCGCCGCTTATCTTAAACGGAGGGGGTCCTATCGGATCCTTCATTTCGAGCTCTCCGACTATGCCGGGATCCTCTCCGTCGATCGGCCCTGTCGGGTGGGGAGTGCGCTTCTGATCTACGGTTGAAGGGAGTGATATGCAGAGAGGGAAGACGGTCGGTGTCATCGGCGGGATGGGGCCGGCGGCGACGGTCGAGTTCTTCCGGCGGCTCGTCGCCGCCACTCCGGCGGAGGCCGATCAGGATCACCTGCACGTCATAATCGACAGCGATCCGAGCGTCCCCGATCGTACGGCGGGGATCCTCGGTTGCGGTGAGGATCCGCTCCCCGCCCTCGTTTCGATGGCGAGGAGGTTGAAGGCAGCGGGGGCGGACTTCCTCGTCGTCCCGTGCAACACCGCCCATCACTACCTTTCTGCCATCAGGGATGCGGTCGGTATCCCCATCCTCGACATGCCGGCCGAGGCGGCGGCAAGGATCGATCAGACCCCCCTCGGCCTCCTTGCAACCGATGGGACGATCGCAACCGAGGTCTACCAGCGCGCCTTCTCCGAGCGGGGGATCGAGCTTATCATCCCGGCCAGGGAGGATCAGTCGGCCGTGATGCGGGTGATCGAGGGGATAAAAAAAGGGGAGGACCCATCAACGTTTACCGGGGTGATCGCATCGATCGTATCCCGGCTGACCGGTGCGAAGGGGGTGATCGCCGGCTGCACGGAGATCTCCCTCATCGATGGTGATATGATGCCGCTACCATGGATCGATCCGCTCGACGCCCTCGTCGCTGCGACGATCCGCGAGGGACTGAAGGAGGATGGATGAGCGATCTTAAAGGACGTGTCTGCGAAGCGGTCGACCGGCTGGAGGAGAAGCTCCGCGGGGTGAGCAGGTTCATATACGAGAACCCGGAGCTGAAGTTCGAGGAGGTCCGGGCGGCGAAGCTCCTCGCCGATGAGCTCGCTGCCGCCGGGTTCGATGTGAGGCTCGGGGCCGCCGGCCTCGATACGGCGATAGTCGCCACGCATCCTGAGGTGAGCGACGGCCCGACGGTGGCGATCATCGGCGAGTACGACGCCCTCCCCGGGATCGGCCACGCCTGCGGTCACAACCTGATCGCCGCCGCCGGCCTCGGGGCCGCCCTCGCCGTCGGTACGGTGAAGGGGGATCTCCCCGGGAGGCTCGTCTTCTTCGGGACCCCGGGTGAGGAAGGGGGAGGGGGGAAGGTGATCATGGCCGAGGCCGGCCTGTTCGACGGGGTCGACGCGGCGATGATGTTCCACCCCGCCTCCCACACCGTCGTCGATTGGGGGAGCCTCGCGATCACCGAGGTAAACATCGAGTTCTCCGGGAAGGCGGCGCATGCATCAGGCTCCCCTGAGAAGGGGATAAACGCCCTCGATGCGGTGATCCAGACGTTCAATTCGCTGAACGCCCTCCGCCAGCACATAAAGGACGGCTCGCGGATCCATGGGGTGATCACCGACGGGGGAGCGAAGCCGAACATCGTCCCGGAGCATGCCTCAGCCAATTTCTATGTCCGCGCCGAGGAGAACGACTATCGCGACGAGCTCCTGGAGAAGCTCCGTGCGTGTGCAGAAGGGGCGGCCCTCGCCACCGGGGCGCGCCTCAAGTTCGAGCTCGTCGGCCACTCGTACAAGGCGATGAAGCCGAACCGTATCCTCGGGGATGCATTCGTCAGGAATCTTGCTTCCCTCGGCTGGGGTCTGAATCCGCCGAAGGATAGATCGATGGGGTCGACCGACATGGGGGACGTCTCCCAGCTCGTCCCGTCGATCCACGCCTACCTCCAGATCTGCCCTGAGGACGTCGCCGGACACTCGCGGGAGTTCGCTGCTGCAGCCGGTTCGGAGGAGGGGGCGCGTGCGATGCTGGCCGCGGCGAAGGGACTCGCCATGACCGCGGTCGACGTGCTAAGCGACCCGAGGATGAGCGAGCTGATGTGGGAGGAGTTCAAAGGCGGCTAGGGGACCGGATCGTACCCGCCGGGGTTGAACGGATGGCATCTTAGGATCCGCTTGATCGCGAGCCACCCGCCGGAGAGGACCCCGTGCTTCTTCAGCGCCACGATCGCGTACTCGGAGCACGTCGGGTAGAACCGGCAGTGATGCGGAAGGAGCGGCGAGATGACCCGCCGGTAGACGACGATCGGCCCGATCAGAATCCTCCTTAGCATAAGGCGATTCTATCCCCTTCCCACCCCCTTGACAAAAAAGAGGGCGATCGCTATACTTCAGTTAGCAGTCAAAGGGTGAGACTGCTAATCTAAGGAAGAAGGAGGTGGAAAGATGCTTAGGAGACTTCCTGATGTGCAGAGGGGACCGTTCCTTCTCGAGAGCGGGATTTCGCGGATGCTCGATGAGTTCTTCCGCGACTTCGACTGGCTCGGGTTCGACATCGCGCCGAGCTTCGGCCGGACGGACGTCTACGAGAAGGATCAGAACCTCGTGTTCGAGACCGAGCTTCCCGGGGTGAACAAGGACGAGATTCAGGTCAAGGTCGATGACGATCAGCTCGTCATCTCCGGGGAGGTGAAGCGGAGGGAGGAGATCGACCGGGAGAACTACTTCCGGATCGGTCGCCGCTACGGTCGATTCCAACGCTCCTTCCCTCTTCCGGCCGATATGGTGAAGAAGGACGGGATAAAGGCCCGCTTCGAGAACGGGATTCTGATTGTCATGGTCCCGCTTATAGAATCGATCAAGAAGAAGGAGAAGCCGATCGAGGTGAAGGTCGAGTAGAGGGCTTCTCCTTCGCCCCGGCGCTTTGCGCCGGGGTTTTTCATTCTCGGTATCGATCGGTTATCGGGACCGCACGGCCGATCCCGAACGCCTTCGGAGAGACCTTGATCCCGGGCGGGAGCTGGCGGCGCTTGTACTCGCTTCTGTAGTAGAGGCGGAGGGCCCGATCGACGAGCTCAGGACCGAACCCGCGGGAGACCAATCCCTCGCGCGATGCGTTCTCCTCGATCAAGGCGCGGAGGAGCGGATCGAGGAGATCGTAAGGGGGGAGATCGTCCTCGTCGCGCTGATCCGCCCGAAGCTCGGCCGACGGGGGCTTTTCGAAGACGCGCGGTGGGATCTGCTCCTTGAACCTCTCTGCGAGGAGGTAGACGTCCTCCTTGTACAGATCGGCGATCGGGGCGAGCCCCCCGACCGTATCCCCGTACAGGGTGTTGTAACCGACGGCGATCTCGGACTTGTTCCCGCCGGAGAGGACGATGGCCCCCTTCGCGTTGGCGAACGCCATCAGGATGGTGGCGCGTATCCGCGGCTGTAGGTTCTCATCGACTATCCCCTCAGCCGGCATCGGGAGGGCCGCCCGCGTCTCCCGGTGGATCCCCTCGATCGGGATCTCGATGTAGTCTATCTCGAGCCGGCGTGCGATCTCTTCTGCATCCTCCCGGCTCTCTTCGGATGAGAACTCGCTTCTCAGGAAGACCCCCGTCACCCCCTCCGCCCCGATCGCCGCCGCTGCGAGACAGGCGACGAGGGCGGAGTCGATCCCCCCCGACAGCCCGACGATCGCGCGAGAGAACCCGTTCTTCCTCAGGTAATCGCGGATCCCGGTGACGATCGCCCCCTCGATCTGGCCGATCTCCACCTCCTCTTCTCCCTCTATCGGACGGAGGGATTCGAGATCGAATGTGAACAGGCCCTCCTCGAATCGAGGTCCTTGGAAGAGGAGTCTCCCCTCCCGATCGACGACGAAGCTCCCCCCGTCGAACACGATCTCATCCTGCCCGCCGACGAGGTTTACGTAGATGATCCCGACATCGTTCTCCCTCGCCCGCTCGCTCGCCAGCCGGCGGCGGATCCCCGGCTTCCCACGATAGAACGGTGAGGCAGAGATGTTGACGATCCATTCGGCCCCGAGGCTCGCCTGTACCTCGGTCGGCCCTCCGTCGACCCAGATGTCCTCGCAGACGTTTATCCCGAGCCGGATCCCTCCGATCTCCTCCACCCCGGTCCCAGGGCCGGGAGTGAAATAGCGCTTCTCGTTGTAGACGTCGTAGGAGGGGATGTGCATCTTCTCGAACCTTCCCTTGATCTTTCCATCCTCGATCAGGTAGGCGATGTTGTAGAGGGCTCCCCCACCCCCGTCGCTCAGCGACGAGAGGTCGAAGCGGTTCGCCGCCTCCGTGCGCGGGCCGGAGCCGATCGATCCGAGGATGACTGCTATCCCCTCTGTGGCGCTGCGGATCCGCTCGATCGCCTCCTCGCAGGATGCGACGAACCCCGGCCTCCAGACGATGTCGAGCGGGATGTATCCGGGGATCGCAAGCTCGGGGAAGACGACGAGTTCGCACCCCTCCTTCCTCCCTTCGGCGATCAGCTCGAGGATCGTTTCGGTGTTTCCGCCGATATCCCCGACGCAGGGGTTGATTTGCCCGATCCCAACGCGCATGGATCGATTATAGGATCAGCCTCTGAATCGATCCAGCCGCTCGTTGACGATGGCAAGGACCTTCTTTGTGTCCTCCTCGGAGAGGCGGGAGAACTCCCCTGGCTTCAGGTCCCCCAGCGTAATCGGCCCGATCGCGACGCGAAGGAGCCTTTTGACCTCGAGGGAGAAGTGGGAGAAGAGCCGCTTGATCTCGTGCTTCTTCCCCTCGGCCAACGTCACCTCGACGTATCCCCCTTTGGTCTCGGCCGAGATCGCACGCAAGCTGTCGCCGTCATCGACGATCCCGCGGCGCATTTCAGCGAGGATCGCGTTCAGCCTCCCCCGCGGCGGGAGGGTTCTCACCCAGACGCGGTAGACCTTCTTCACCCCGTAACGGGGATGGGTGAAGGCGTGGACGACATCACCGGCGTTCGTGAGGAGGAGGAGGCCCTCTGCGTCCTGGTCGAGCCGACCGACCCAGGTGTAGCCGATGAACCCTTCGGTCCTAAGGACCCTCCCGACGGTGTTCCCGTAGAACGGGTCGTCGTGGCTGCACAAGACGCCGCGCGGCTTGTAGTACCGGTAGATGCGCTCTTCCGGCTCGAAGAGCGACAGCGGGTGCCCCCGGAGGGTGAGAAGGCGGATCCTTTCCGGATCGACCATGAGGAACGCGTCGGTTGCCACCTCTCCGTCGATTGAGACCTCGCCTTCTGCGATCAGCTCTTGCGCCTTGCGCCGCGAGATCCCGGCCTGCCGCTGGATCAACTGGAGGAGCTTCCTCGGCCTGCCATTTTTTCTCTCCATCGCTTCGTAGGGATAACGGCTGACGCGGTCGAGTGCAAGCCGGCCGATTTTTTTCGCGTGCAACTCTTCGGGATAATGTGCAATCTGCGCCGGCGAAAGGAGACCATGGATTTCAGAGTCGATCGGATTGAGCTGGGAGACCGCGCCCTGCGCGCGTTCGTCGAGGTCCCGTGGGTTCTTCACCGCGGCGATCTTCACTGGACCCCGCCGCTCCGCGCCGAGCTCCTCGGAAGCCGCCTGTTCGGGGTGACCGGGCTTTTAACGAGAAAGCACCCGTATCACGACACCGCCGACGTCACCCACTTCATTGCGCGGGATGGCCGTCGCCTCCTCGGGCGGGTCTCGGCTGCGATCAATCAGCGGTTCAACGACTACTGGGGGGAGAAGATCGGTTTTTTCGGGTTCTTCGAGACCGCCGACGACTACGCGGTCGCCTCCTCCCTCCTCGACCGGGCGAGCGATTGGCTCGCTTCTCACGGCGCGGAGAAGATGCGCGGCCCAGGAGGATACTCGACCGCCACCCATGAGGCGTATCAAGGGGTCCTGATCGATGGGTTCGACTCTCCTCCGACTGTCGAGCTGACGCACAACCCTCCCTACTACGGCGAGTTCCTCGAGCGCTACGGATTGAGGAAGGTGAAGGACTATCATGCCTACCGGGTCGAGATCCCCGATCGGCCGAGCGAGCGGCTCCGCCGGGTCGCTTCCCTCGTCCGGGCCCGCCGGCCGATCGAGACGAGGCCGATCGATCTTAGAAGGCTCCGCTCCGAGGTCGATCTGATCGTTTCGATCTACAACGATGCGTGGTCGAGGAACTGGGGCTTCCTCCCGCTGACCGAAGCCGAGGCCGAGGCTATGGCCGCGAGCCTGAAGCTCGTTGCCGATCCCGGGCTGATCCGCTTCGCCTATATCGCCGGCGAGCCGGCCGCCGTCCTCGGTGCCCTCCCCGATCCGAACGTCCCACTCGCCCCGCGGTGGAACAGGTTCAAGGACAGCGATCCCATCCGGATACTCCGCCTCCTCCGAACCCGGAGGAGGATCCCCCGCACCCGCTTGATGTTCTTCGGGATCCGCCCTCGGTTCCGGAAGCTCGGGATCGACGCCGTCTTGTACCTTGAGGTGATGGAGCACGCGATCCGGCGTGGGTATACGACATGCGAGCCCTCCCTTCTCCTCGAGGAGAACGCGCTGATCCTACGCGGGTCCGAGTCGATGGGAGGGGTCCGTTACAAGACGTGGCGGATATACGAGATGCCACTCGCATAAAAAAAGGGCCCGGCTTGAACGCCGGGCCCAGGGCGCAGGCCGAGGAGGCAGACGCCCGTAAGATCGTTAACCTCCGGTCCCGAAGTGGATCGTGATCCTCAGGTGCCACTTAAGGTCAGGGCCGAAGTACCAGTACCATCCGCTCGGCGGGGTGCCGAAGTGCCATTCACCGTCCGCCCAGTACCAGCACGCCCCCGGATACCCATAGAACGGAGGGTAAAACGGTGGGTAATAGTAGTAGGAAGGGGGCGTGTAACCGTATTCGTACCCGGCGACGATCGTGAACGAGGTCCAGGCGCTCGCCCAGTCAGGCTCGGGGACGATCCCCATTATGTGCCCTTGGATCTCCCCTGATGCGGAACCCGGATCCGATCCGACCATCGGGAACGGCTCGCCGAAGTAGGGCGGCGCCAGGCCGAGGGAGACCGGGCTAGCGAAGATCTGGAGGTACTCGGTCCCGGTCGGTGGGGCGACCGTGAACTTGTACATCCCGTCGGGGAGGGTGTGAACCCCGGCGGAGACAAAGTTGTTCTGGGAGTAGGCGTTCGGGAAGATCAGCCTTACGATCCCGTCCGGCTGGATGTCGTAGATGTAGATGTACGCCGGCTGGGAGACGTGGAAGGTTATCGTCACGTTCTCGCCGATCATGTAGCTCGTCTTGTCGGTCCAGATGCTGACCGACAGGGACGGAGGGTTCGGCCCGGGGATGACCCCGAGCGGGGCCGGTGTGCCGTCGGCGAGGGCGATCGCTCCGAGGGCGAGGCTTCCAACTAACAGGAGGATTGCGGTCCTTGCGAGTCTGCGTTTCATTTCGATCACCTCGCGCAATCTACACCCGTTGGGAGGGGTTGTTTCAGGCGTAAGGCGATCCGTTTCTGCCGATCTTCCTCACGACGATGTGGAGGTGCTCGGTGCAATCCCGGAACGGCGGGGAGGTCGATGTCGCGACGACCAGCCGGAGGATGTTCTCATACGCGGTTCGGTCCAGGCTCGCTATCTCCTCGACCTCGTCGAGCATCCCGGCGGCGAACCCCTCGACCCCGGCCCGCGCCTCGATGGCGAACCCCGCCGCCCTCAGCTCCCCGATCGCGTGCGGTGGGGTGAGAAACGCCGCTTCGGTGAACGCCTCCTGCTCACCGACCTGAACGCAGGTGGAGAGGAGGGATGCGACCCGTTCGTACTCTGCGTACTCCCCTGGGAACTCGGTGAGGCCGGAGCGGAGGATCCCCCACGGGTTTATGAATCCGACGATCGCCGGGGCTCCCGGCTTGAGGATCCGGTGAAGCTCGGCGAGGGCCGCGCTCCTCCCCTCCTCCCCGACGATGTGGTACATCGGACCGAGGATCAGCCCGGCATCGAACGAGGAATCATCGATCACGGAGAGATCCCTGGCATCCGCGCATATCAGCTTCGCTTCCAGATTCAGTTCGGCGAGCCTCTCCCCTGCGAATCCGATTGCCTTCGGTGATATATCGACGAGGGTGACCTTGTAGCCGCGGCTCGCAAGCTCGATCGCATAGCGCCCCGGCCCGCCCCCGATATCGATGATCTCTCCGCTTGCAGGGAAGAACCCATCGACCAGGCTCAGGGTGCTCGCAAGCTCGAAGCGGCGGTACGGGTTATCGAGCCGTTCCCACTCCCTTTTCACGGATTCGTCGTAGTAGCGTCGGACGACATCGCTCATATCAATTCTAGCGTAGGGGATCGTCCCTTCACGGGCAACCTTGCCCGGGGAGGGGATCCGGTATACCGTCTGTTGGACGATGAAGGTGATCGGGCTTGCGGGAAGGCCGGGGAGCGGGAAGAGCGCCGTCGCACGAAGGCTGGCGGACCGCCCCGGCGTTAAGTGGATCGATCTCGACCGCCTCGCCTGGGAGGTCTATGCCCCGGGGACGGTCGCGTTCGAACGGCTGGTCGCGGCATTCGGGGACGGGATCGTCGGCCCAGATGGTGCGATCGACCGCGCGCGGCTTGCGAAGGTGGTATTCTCCGACCCCGCCGCGCGCGAGCTCCTCGAGCGGATCGTCCATCCGGAGATCGGAAAGCGGCTCTCTTCCCTGATAGAGGAGCACGAGAGACGCGGGACGGACCTCCTGATCGTCGAGGGAGCCCTCCTCACCTCATCGCCGTACGTCGACCGTTCGGTGTACGATATCCTCATCTGGCTCGAGGCCCCGGAGGGTGTGAGGAGGAGGCGGCTGGAAGCGGCCGGACGGGAGGATCAAATCTCCCGTGGAGAATGGATCGCTCCCTCCGACAATGCGATTGTGATCGACGCCAGCGGCCCGGTCGATCAGGTGGCGGCCCGGGTGTGGGAGAGGGTAGTCGATCCTTGATCATTCCCCTGTCCCTGCGGCGGTTTAGCACGATCCGCCCTCCACTTGAAACGAGAAAGGATAAATGTTAGAGTTCGGCGGTTGTTGGGCATCGTGCAGTCGGTTTCGATAGGGAGTACGCGTTGTCTGGTTTTCCGCTCGAACGATCTGCCTCGATGAATCATCCAGCAGTAAAGGAGGGGTATTCGTGGCAGATCGTGAGGTTGGAACCGTAAAGTGGTTCAACGAGACCAAAGGCTACGGATTCATCGCGCGCGACAACGGGGACGACGTCTTCGTGCACTTCTCTGCGATCCGCGCCGAGGGGTACAAGACCCTCGAAGAGGGGCAGCGCGTTGAGTTCACCGTTGCTCAGGGCGATAAGGGCCCCCAGGCGCAGGATGTTGTAGTCATCTAACGATTCGGACTCAAGCGGGCGGTCTCTCCGCCCGCCCGCTTGTGTCCGGTTTGCTCCGCACCGTTCCCTTACCCTACCCTGGATGATCTAGCTTCCACGGAGGTGTTTCCCGTGCGGGAACCCCTGGTAGTAGCGGTAGGCCTGTTGACCCTTGTCTCGTTCATCGCCGGTGCGACGGCGATAGGGGATAACGTCATCGGTACGTGGGTGAACGTCGATCCCGACACGGGCGGGTTGGTGCAGCTCGTCTTCCTCCCCGACGGTCTCGGCGGAATCCAGGTATTCGGGTACGGTGCATGCACTCCCGATCCCTGCGAGTGGGGGGCGGCGCCGCTCATCCCCCTCGTCTATCCGGCGAGTTACGACCCAGCAGAATGGGGGATGGCGATCTGGGACTTCGGCGGCGGGATGATGACCGTTGCGATCATCCGCCTCGAAGGGGAGTACATGGTCGTCGAGGATTATTCCATTCTCGGACCCGGCTCTGGGGGGATGAAGGGTATATCCCTCCTCAGGTACGTCCCGTAAGCTTCTGCGCCCGGGAGGATTCGAACCTCCGGCCGACGGCTTAGAAGGCCGTTGCTCTGTCCACTGAGCTACGGGCGCCGGCGCAACTGGAGCGGAAGACGGGAATCGAACCCGCATCACTGGCTTGGAAGGCCAGTGCTCTGCCATTGAGCTACTCCCGCGATTCGGAGAGGCCGGATTCGAACCGGCGACCTCAGCGTCCCGAACGCTGCGCGCTGACCAAGCTGCGCCACTCTCCGTCTCCCCGGCTTATAGCCTGACGAATCCCAACTGCCCGTTCCGGATGATCGTGAGCGTCGGATGATCGTCCTCGCTCAGTCCGGAGACGATCCGGTTCCAGTCTTCGACCGACGTCACCCCTTGATGGTCGATCTCGAGGATGACATCACCCGCGCGAAGACCGGCCTGATCCGCCCGGCTGTCGGCGGCAATCTCCATTATGACCACGCCATCGGTCGAATTCAATCCCAGATGCTCGGCGATGATCGATGTTATCGGGCCGACGGTGATCCCGAACTTGGCCGTCGCCTCGGTCTTCCCCTGGTAGTTCGCCAGCTCCTCCTCGCTCGGCCGCTCCCCGAGGGTGACGTTCAAGACGACCGATGAGCCGTCACGGATCACCTCGATATCGACCGTCGTTCCGGCCCCGAGGAGGGTGATCTCGCGGACGAGGTCATCGGCGGATGTGATCCGAGTATCTCCGATCCGCACGACGACGTCCCCCTCCTTCATCCCGCCCAGGTCGGCCGGATCACCCGGATAGACATGGGCGATCAGGGCCCCTTCCTGGGATGGATCGACGCCGAACTGTTGCGCCGTCTCCGGGGTGATGTCGGTCACCTGCACCCCGAGCCAGCCGCGCGTCACCTTCCCGGAGCGGACGAGCTGATCGAGTACGTCCTTCACCCCGTTTATCGCGATTGCGAAGTTGATCCCCTCGACCGGGATCCCGGTCGATGTTTCGCGGGCGATCATCGTGTTGATCCCGATCACCTCTCCCTGCGCATTGACGAGCGGTCCACCCGAGTTCCCCGGATTGATCGCGGCGTCGGTCTGGATCAGGTTGTTGTAGGCTCCGATCCCGCTCGGCTTGGCGATGTCGCGGTTCGTCGCGCTGATTATCCCGAGCGTCACGGTGTAGGAGAGGCCGAGCGGGTTTCCGATGGCGATCGCCCAGTCACCGATCTCGACCGTGTCCGAGTCGCCGAGGACGGCGGTAGCGATCCCGCTCGTATCCCCATCGATCCGGAGGACGGCGACGTCGAGGAGCTCGTCCGAGCCGACGACGGTCGCGTTGTAGCTGTTTCCGCTTACGTCGGTTATCCTGATCTCATCGGCATTCTCGATCACGTGGGCGTTCGTCAGTACGAGCTTCTCCCCCCCGTATTCTAAGACGACCCCGGAGCCGACCCCCTCCCATTTCCGCTGTTGCGGCCCGTTGTCGAACGGGCTTCCGAAGAAGTGACGGAACAGCGGGTCGTTGAACATATCCGAGAACGGGTTCTCCACCGTCATCGTCCCTGAGACATCGACCCTGACGACCGCCGGCCCGACCTTGGCGATCGCCGTCTTGATCGCCGCCTGTCCTGAGTCGGCTATCCCCTGATTCAGGTCCGTCTCCTGCGCTAACGCGACCGGCGCGGTAATGGCCGGTCCGCTTCCAGGTATTCCGATCCAACCGATCGTTACGCCGGCTGCGATCAAGACAGCGGCAACGATCCCGATCGTTAACGATTTGCGCATGATCTACCTCCTCTGGTATAGATGTTTGAAGTCCGGTTATTCAGGACTAATCTTCTCCTTAGGGTGTGAAGGGATTATGAAGAACTCCGGTCATGCGGATGAAAAATCTCATCCGACGAGGGTGAAGGCGATCGCCGCCGTCTCCGGCGGCCTCGACAGCACCCTCGCCGCTGCGCTGATCAGCCGGCTCGGTATCGACGTTACCCTCCTCTACGTCAAGCACCTGTTCAGCGGAGGGGAGAGGAAGGAAGCGGCTTTAAAGGAGTTCGCCAACCGGCTCGGCCTCCCTCTCAGGATCGTCGATGCCACGATCGAGCACCTCGATGTGATCCGCTACCCGAAGCACGGCTACGGGAGGGGGATGAACCCGTGCCTCGACTGCCGGATCTTCCTCCTCAGGATAGCAAAACGGGTGATGGAGGAGGAGGGTGCGCAGTTTGTGATAACCGGCGAGGTTCTGAATCAGCGCCCGATGTCCCAGCATCGAAGCGCACTCGACGTCGTCGCCGAGGAGAGCGGGCTCTCCGATCGGCTCCTCCGCCCGCTCTGCGCCAACCTCCTCCCCGAGACGCTCCCGGTGAGGATGGGCTGGATATCACGGGATGACCTCTACTCGTTCTCCGGAAGGAGTCGGAGGGAGCAGGTCGCCCTCGCCGAGCGCCTCGGGATCACCGGGTATCAGCAGCCGGCAGGCGGGTGCCTCCTGACCGAGAGGGTCTATGCCGCCCGCCTCCGCGATGCGTTCGAGCATTCCGACAAAAAAGGGATGGGGATCGATCAGTTCCGCCTCCTCCGGTTCGGCCGCCACTTCCGCTTAAGCGAGCGCACAAAGGCGATCGTCGGGCGAAACGAGGGGGAAAACGAGGTCTTGTCGGGCTTTTCGCAGGGGAGGATCCTCATCGAGCCGATCGACCTGATGGGGCCGACGACCCTGGTTGAGGGGGAACCGACCGAGGAGGAGATCCTCCTGGCAGCGGCGCTTACGGCCCGCTACGCCGACTCCGAGCCGGGTCGACCGGCCCGGTTCCGGGTGAGCGCGGACGGCTTGGAGCGGGAGGTGAGCGTGATCCCGCTCGAGCGGGACGATTCGCGGATCCCCTCCTGGCGGATCGGCTAGGAGATGAGGGCGAGCGCCTCCTCGCGCGATGCCTGGTCCTTGTAGAAGCTCCCCCTGATCGCCGATGTGACCATCTTCGAGCCCGGCTTCTTCACGCCGCGGAGGGTCATGCACAGGTGTGTCGCCTCGATCCTGACGAGGACCCCGAGCGGGTCGAGCCTCGTTACGATCGCGTCCGCTATCTGCTGGGTCAGCCTCTCCTGGAGCTGCGGGCGGGAGGCGGCGATATCGACGGCGCGGGCAAGCTTGCTTGCACCGACGATCCTCCCTCCGCGCGGGATGTAGACGATATCCGCCTTCCCGATGAACGGGAGGAAGTGGTGCTCGCAGATCGAGAAGAACGGGATCTCCTTCATCACGATCATCTCCTCGTAGTCCTCCTCGTAGATGACCCGGAGGGCCTCCCCTGGATCGCGGTCGATCCCGGCGAAGAACTCCTCGTACATCGAGGCGACCCGCCGCGGGGTCTCTGAAACGACATCGGGATTGAGGTGATCCACCCCGATCCCCTCGAGGATCTCCCTCATCCCCTTCTCGATCCGCCCTTTGTCCATCGCTCCCCTCCTTCGCGGGAAGGATAGGGGAGAAGATCGAGGTGGGCAACCGCGATTCAAGGGGAGAGGTATCCTCGCGCTTGAGGAACTCCTTATCCTTTCCTAAACTCAGGGACACGGTCCTAGGTGCCTTTTAGGAGGGGTGAATGTCAGAGAAGGGTTATCCGGTCATCGCCCAGATGGAGTATCAACCGGCGAAGGTCGATCGCGGCTACACGGGAAAGACGCTTTACGTCAACATCGCCGATCGGACGATCGAGCCCCGGCCGGTGACCGATGATATGAAGGAGAAGTTCGTCGGCGGCCGCGGGTTCGGGCTCTGGCGGCTCTGGAACGCGGTGAACGACGACACGAAGTGGGACGATCCGGAGAACGAGATCGTGATCGGGGCCGGGCCGATCGGCGGGATCACGACCTACCCCGGATCGGGGAAATCGATCGTGGTCAGCATCTCCCCGACGACCGGGGCGGTTATCGACTCGAACGTCGGCGGCTACTTCGGCCCGTATCTGAAGTTCTCCGGGTGGGACTCGCTCGAGATTCAGGGAAAAGCGGATCGCGACGTGATCGTCTTCATCGACGGGGACGAGGGGGTGGTGAAGATCCTCGAGTCGAACGAGGACGACCTGAACACCCACGTCCTCTCCGAGCGGCTCCTGCGAGCGTTCGCCGATTCCGATTCCCCTAACGACCTCCTTGCGATCTCCACCGTATCCGCCGGCCGCGGTGCGGAGAACACGCGGATCGGTTGCCTCAACTTCAGCTTCTTCGACATGAAGCGGAGGAAGGTGAGGGTCAAGCAGGCGGGCCGCGGCGGGATCGGATCCGTCTTCCGCGACAAGCGCATCGCCGCCCTCGTGGTGAAGAAGCACGGGATCAGCGGCGACGTAAACCATCCGGCCGATCCCGAGCGGGTGAGGAGGGCGGGGGAGCGGATCAACAAGGAGATCCTCGAGCTCGACTCGTCTCAGAACGATATGCGAAGCGTCGGGACGTCGCACCTCGTCGAGATCATGAACGAATACGACCTCCTCCCGGTCGAGAACTACAAGTTCGGGGCCCATCCGCAGGCGGACAGAATCTCATCCTCCGTCTGGCGGAAGCGGTTCGGCCAGGGGATGCCGGACGGCTGCTGGCTCGGCTGCACGATGTCCTGCTCACACGCCGTCGACGACTTCGTGCTTCGGACCGGTCCATACAAGGGGACGAAGGTATTGGTCGACGGGCCGGAGTACGAGACGGCCGCCGGGGCGGCGAACATGGGGATCTTCGATCCCGACTTCGTCCTCGAGATGAACTTCTACTGCGACACCTACGGGATCGACACGATCTCGTTCACCACCGGGACGGCGTTCGTCATGGAGTGCTATGAGGCCGGGATCCTCGATGAGGAGAAGACAGGAGGGCTCGAGCTCAACTTCGGGAACTCCGCCGCCGCCCTCGAGCTCCTCCATCAGATGGCCCGCGGCGAGGGGTTCGGTCGGATCGCCGGTCAGGGTATCCGGAGGATGAAGGAGTATTTTGTCAACGAGTTCGGGGCCGACCCTAGCTTCTTAAACGACATCGGGATGGAGTGTAAGGGGATGGAGTACTCCGAGTACGTCACCAAGGAGTCGCTCGCCATGCAGGGCGGATACGGCCTCGCCCTCAAGGGGGCGCAGCACGACGAGGCGTGGCTGATATTCATGGACATGGTGAACAACCAGATCCCGACCTTCGAGGAGAAGGCGGAGGCCCTCCATTATTTCCCGATGTGGCGGACGTGGTTCGGCCTTGTCGGGATGTGCAAACTCCCCTGGAACGACATTGAGCCGGCCGACAACCAGAGAAAGTACTCCGGGATCGATGCGGCGAAGGTCCCGGATCACGTCAAAAACTACTGCGACCTGTTCAGCGGGGTCACCGGGGTCGAGGTGACCCCGGAGGATCTGATCACGCAATCCGAGCGGGTCTACAACTTCCAGCGCGTCTTCAACCTCCGCCTCGGCTACGGTACGCGCAGATACGATCAGATCCCGTACCGCTCCGCCGGCCCGGTGACCGAGGAGGAGTACGAGTCGCGCAGGGAGCGCTACGATGAACAGTTGAGGGAGAAGGTCGGGATCGACCCCGTCGGGATGTCGACGGCGGAGAAGCTCCGGGCGCTCCGCCGGTTCCGCGAGGAACAGTATCAGAAGCTGTGCGACGCCGCCTACAAGCGGCGCGGCTGGACGAATGACGGGGTCCCGACGGTCGCGACGCTTAAGCGCCTCGGGATCGACTATCCCGATGTGATCAAGATCGTCGAGCCGTATCAATGAAGCGGATCGGGATCCTCGGGGGTGTGAGCCCGGAGTCGACCGTCTCCTACTACCTGCGGATCACCCGCGAATACGTCCGCAGGTTCGGGGATTACGGATACCCCGAGATCCTGATCTGGAGCGTCTCGTTTCAGCGATTCTACGATCGACACGAGGAAGGGGAATGGGACGCCCTCGCCCAGGAGATGATCGATATCTTTTGCAGGCTCGCGGAAGCAGGGGCAGGGGTCGGCCTGATCGCGGCGAACACTCTCCACCGCGTCTTCGCTGAGGTAAAGGAGGGTTCGCCGATCCCGCTCATCCACATCGTCGATCCGACCGCCGCTGCGATCGAAGGGATGGGTCTATCCCGCGTCGGCCTCCTCGGGACGCGCTACACCATGGAGGGGGAGTTCTACCGGGAGCGGCTCGCCGAGCACGGGATCGAGGCGATCGTTCCCGATGAAGGAACGAGGGCCGAGATCCATCGGGTCATCTACGAGGAGCTGACACGGGGGATCGTCAAGGAGGAGTCACGTACCTACTGCCGCTCCGCAATTAAAGGGCTCATCTCCAACGGCGCTGCGGGGATAATCCTCGGCTGCACCGAGATCCCGCTTCTGATCAGGCAGGAAGACGTACCCGTCCCTGCCTTCGACACCGCCTCCTTGCACGCTGACGCCGCCCTTGAAGCGGCACTTGAATAGCCGGCTGCGCATACCCCCTGAGGTGAAGGGGTGGCGTTTCAGAGCCGAGTGGGCATGGGCCATGGCCCCAAGAACCGTACTCCATTGAGGTCAGTTCCCATCAACGGCGATGTCTCCGTCTCTGTGCGAAATACACATAGCAGTCCCGGGCAGGCTCGCCATACGTCCTGTTTGTTTGCCGTCTCTGATGGGTATAGTTATTCTGTAGCTTGGTGATCTAAGACGTCTGTTTTGGAGCCTTTTGATGAGCTTCTAACTGATGATGTTCTATATTTGTTGCTGCACGTGGAGGATTCCACTCTTCATGAAAGTGGTTCTCAAGATTTCTACAGGGCTGCCGTGGATAGGATGGCTGGGACAACAGGTTTTCAAATTGACTACCGGACCATCAACCTCGAGCCCCGAATGTCAAGACGTTTCATTTTGTCTCTTCCCTCTGCTGAGCACAATGGCTTCCAAGCTCTTAAGGTAGCCCAGACGATCGTTTACTGTCAATGGGCAATGAGTGGTCCTTTGATCATGATAGACGACCCGTTCTTTGTCCTCCCAATTCCGCCCTACTGCGTCGATGGAGAGAGGATCCAATTGAGCGCGCTGAAGACCTTTATCACTGGAGCTTTAGGCAATAGCGAGGGGAATGTATTTATTCACACGCAGCTTCTATTGACAGGGAGCTCATCAGCATTCAGATCTGCTGCTGCATGGCGTCTTGCATCCGTTGCCTTTGGCGATCAGCGACTCGAGAGAGCCATTCGCCACCTGGTTGATAGCCAGATGGATTTCTACGCCTATCCGGGTGAGATTCCTGAACTGTTAGGACATGCCAAGTACTCGGGATATAGATGGTGGGAATGGACTAGACTTGAGAGAGCGTTGATTAGCGCATATAGCGCCGTTGAGGCGTTAGTTGGGGATCCTCCTCGAAAAGTGAGTAAGCTCCGTCGGAAACTCCGTTTCAAGCATCACATTGACCCTGATAGGAAGTTCGGAGAGTTGCTGCATTTAAAAGGGTTAACGGTGGCTCAGATGGTTCATAGTATGCAACGAGCACGCGATGAAAAGGCTGCACATGGCTCCACAGCTGATGGCTCCCTAACCCTTGCCGAACTGTTAGAGTATCAATCACTCGCGCGGTATTTGGTCTTAGTTCATGCTGAGCACAGCTTGGGGGAACCACTGTATCAACCTGGATTTGTGGAGGAGTGAGCGTGGTGTAGGGGGCAGGTTTTCGCTCTTGGTATGGGACGGCACTCAAATCTTCACTTTCGTTGTTCCTTTGCCAGGCGTTCGCGAT
>CAZGRE010000004.1:0-28702 GCA_964528085.1 uncultured Thermotogae bacterium
GATGAGGGAGGGGACGACCGTGAAACGAAGATCTTTCTCGATGTTGGTGGTTCTCCTCGCGGCCGGGCTTTCCCTCGCCGCGGTGGGACAGACGGCGGTCTCGGTCTTCGACATCGAGCCGGGCGTCGCTCGGCTCGGAGCCGGAGGGGCGGGGATCTCGGTGGCGGCCGGTGCGGAGACCCTCTACTACAACCCCGCATCCCTGACGAAGCTTCCCGGGATCAGCTTCAGCTCGTTCTACGCCTCGTATCTCGGCTTGGCGAGCTACTCCGCCTTCTCGCTTACGCTTCGTAACTTCGGGATCGCTGCCCTCATGTTCAACTCGGGCGGGATCCAGGGGTACGATGCGGGCGGGAGCCAGACGACGACGCTCTCCTACCGGAACACGGGGTTCGTGTTCGGCGTCGGGCTCGATCCGAGCGACCTTAAATTCATCCCCGATCTTCCGTTCGATATGTCGGTCGGGGCGCGGTTGAAGGGGCTCACGACCAAGGTTGGGGATGCAAGAGGGACCGGGTTCACCCTCGACATAGGAATGAGATCGGAGATCCCCGGTCTCAACCTCGGTCCGATTGCAATCTCCGACATCGCAGTCGGCCTGACCGCGGTCAACCTGTTCGGCGTGCTCAGCTATGAGGCCGAGCAGGAGAACTTCGGGATGGACCTAGGGTTAGGCGCCTCGGCCAGGTTCGTGAATCTCGTCTCCGCCGCCATCGACCTGTCGCTCGGCGGACACGGGATCCACTTCGGCCTGGAGTACTCGCCGGCCTCCACCCTCACCCTCAGGTTGGGGTTGATCTCGAAGGGGGGGATCTCGGTGACCGCTGGGGTCGGGGTCGCTGTGCAGGGGTTCATGCTCGATTACGCCTACGTCAGCCACACCCTCGGCGGGACGCACCGGGTATCCCTGACAATCGACTTCTCCTCCCTGGATATCAGCGCCCTCAGCCGCTCGCTCCGCCGGCTCCTACCGTAGTCGGTCAGGCGCTCATCCATTCCGCTTCGAGCGCGGCGAGCGAATCGGTGGAGATCGCCTTCCGGATGTCGGCCATCAACCTCGTCAAGAACCTCAGGTTGTGGATCGTGGCGAGGCGGTAGAAGGATAGCTCCCCCGCCCGGCAGAGGTGGCTCAAATAGGCGCGTGAGTGGTTCCGGCACGTGAAGCAGTCGCAGCCCTCGTCGATCGGTCGGGGGTCGGTCCGGAATCTCGCGTTCCTCAGGTTGATCCTGTGCCGCGGCTCCCCCTTGACGAAGACCGTGCCGTTGCGGGCGATCCGCGTCGGTGAAGCGCAGTCGAACACATCGATCCCGCGGCGGACGGCGGCGAATATGTCGTCGATCTCTCCTATCCCGAGGAGGTGCCTCGGTTTATCCTCCGGGAGAAGGGGGACGGTCCAGTCGAGGACGCGGTGCATGTCGGCCTTCGATCTCCCGAGGGATCCGCCGATCGCAAACCCGTCGAACGGCATCCCCCCGATCACGGTCGCGCTCTTCGTCCTCAAGTCCTCGTACGCCCCGCCCTGGACGATCCCGAATAGGAGCTGATCCGGGTTGGGGAGGTCCGGATTACCTTTTGTTCCATCGAATTGTAATAAAGCGCGCTCCGCCCAGCGATGGGTCCTCTCCATCGCCGCCTTCGTGTAGTCGTAGTCGTGCAGAGGGGAGGTGCACTCGTCGAGGACGAGGATGATGTCCGCCCCGAGCCTCCGCTCGATATCGATCACCCCCTCAGGAGAGAAGAAGCGGGCCGACCCGTCGATGATCGAGCGGAAATGAGCCCCCTCCTCGCTCAGCCTGACGAGGGACTCTCCCCTCTTGTGGCTCGCCGGCGCCGCCTCGCCTGGGAAGATCGACGCGACCTTCCCTACACCGTGCTCCTTCCCTGCCCCGAGGCTGAACACCTGGAAGCCGCCGGAGTCGGTCATCATCGGCCGGTCCCATCCCGAGAACCGGTGGAGCCCGCCGAGCTTCGCGATCGTCTCCTCCCCCGGTCGAAGGTGGAGATGGTATGAGTTTGAGATCACGATCTGGACGCCGATTCCCTCCAGATCCGCCGGGGTCAGCCCCTTGACGCTCGCCCGCGTCGCCACAGCGACGAACGCCGGCGTCTTCACCTTCCCGTGGGGAGTCACCAGCTCACCGATCCTGGCGCGGGAACCTGCTTCGCTATACATTACCGTAAACATGGGATTTAATGAATCCAGGCTTGGATCGTATCCGATTTCCCCGGCTGCTCGCTAGTCGAGGGCGCGGTAGAGGGCGGTATAGTCGCAGGACGGGTTCCAGAAGAGATACCCGTCTGCCCCTCCGTCCTCCGCCGCCCTTATCTGGGCGCGGATGTAGTCCTCGAGGCTCATCCCCTCCGGGAGGTCGAGGTCGAACGCCTGGAAGAACGGGCGGAATCGCGCCTTTACCCTCCTGCTTCCGGATGCGAGCGCCTCGCTGACGACCCGGTAGGGGTCGTCCTTGTAGTAGTCCTCCACGTAGTGAGAAGGGTAGAGCATCGGAGATATAAAGTCGACGTACGGTGCGATCCCCTCGAGGGATTGCCCTATCGGATCGATCAACTTCGCGTTCCATCCCCACATGACACGGCCGAACAGGTCGGCTGAGATCTTCACACGCCCCGAGAGGAGCCTCTGGGCGGCGTCGAGGAATCGGCCGATCGCTTCGTAGCGCTCTGCGTAGACCGGGGCGAGCCCCCCTCCGTCCGGGTAGCGGACGTAGTCGAACTGGATCTCGTCGAAGCCGAGGTCTGCGACCTCGTTTGCGATCGCCAGGTTGCAGGTAACGACGGTCTCGTCCTCGGGGGAGACCCACGCCCCATCCACGTTCAGCCGGCGGGCGAGGATCGGATCGTAGAAGACGACCTGACGGGCGATCAGGTAGAATCCCCGTTCCCGTAGCTCGGGGATCAGCCGGTGAAGATCGATCCTGTCGACCGCTGCGTCGATCCCTCTGACGAACGGGATCTCGGATCGGTAGGTGACCTCACCGTGCATGTTCTTAACGTTTATCACGAGGGCGTTTATCTTCCCTTGCTCACGTGCTGCGAATACCCCTTCCATGATCCCTTGGTTGTTGAGGGCGTACGATGTGAGATAGACCCCGATCACGCCCGTCCCGGGGTCGGGGAGGGGGGGCTGTGCCCCGCGGTCGAGGGAGAGGAAGCCGAATAAGACGATGATCGAGGATGCGACGACGACGAGAGCCGGTTTCGAGCGGGCCATATCCGGATGTTAGCGGTCAGCAAGCGGCCGGGGAATCCTTCCGGTTTCGAGCTTGAGGGACGACCGGCACGTCCGGGGTGGACGCGGACCCTTGGCTCGCTTCACGATATCCACACCTTCGGTTCACACGCCTGTCAATAGGTCTCGGTAGCCTGTACGATGACGATTGTTGGAATCAGACAGCAGGGCTATAATCCGCGAAGGCCCGCAAAGGAGCGGTTTTTTCGGGCGGTCGTTATCTTGCAAAAAGGAGCCTGTGATGAGGAAAAGCGCGTTGATACTGCTCGCAATAGGGTTGATAGTAGGTGGGGTTACCCTCGCGGTGTTCGCCGACACCCGCGGGGCGATAACGATCCTTTCCGATGCCGATTTCACAGCGGAGAACGGGGTCGTATCCGGAAGCGGGACGGAGGATGACCCTTACGTCATCGCCGGCTGGGAGATCGAGGTCGGCGAAGGGGGATTCTACGGGGTGCGGATCGAGAACGTCGATGCCCACTTCGTCCTCCGCGGCCTCGTCATCCACGGTGCAGGCGACCCGGCCGGGGCAGCGATGAGGATCGGATTCTCCTCCGGCGGGAGGATCGAGGGGTGCACGATCACCGAGTCGGTGAACGGGATCGAGATCGTCTCTTCCACGGGGATACGGATCGAACGGTGCGTCCTCTACGTCACAGGGCGTGGGCTTCGCGTCCTCGGCGAGACTCCGGAGGAGTACCGGCTCGATATCGATGACTCGAACCTGTTGAACGGTTCGCCGATCCTCTACTACTACGGGCTCGACGGGGAGACGATCGACGGCTTCGAGACGACCCACATGACGATCGCCGATAGCAGGAACGTGACGGTGTCGAACAACGAGGTGGTAAACGGCGACGGTATCGAGCTCGCATTCGTCACCGACTCGATCGTGGAGAGAAACTCGGTCCACCGGAAGAGCCCGGTCCTGACCGATCACGGGATCCTCCTCTACCGCTCCGATCGGAACACGATCAGGCAAAACGGCGTCTGGAACAACCGGCTCGCCGGGATTCAGCTCGCCCTCTCCTCTGAGAACACGATTGAGGGAAACAGCCTCTACGCGAACGACACAGGGATCAGGCTCGTCGGTTCGGATTCGAACACGATCAAGGAGAACGATCTATTCGCCAACGTGACAGCCATCTTCCTGACCGGCGGAGCGACCGGGAACACGATCCTGGGAAACGTCATATACCATGAGAACACGAAGGAGGGGATCTCCCTCGAAGTCGCAACCGGAAACCGGATCGAGAAGAACGGCCTGACCGACTGTGAGATCGGGATCGTCCTGTTGAGCGGAGCGAGCGGGAATATGGTTGTAGCGAACACGATTGTCGCAGGCTCCTACGGTATCTCAGTATCCGGATCGTCGAACGATATTGAGGATAACCTATTAGCACAGCAGACGCGGGGGATCATCTTCCCTGAGACGTACGGAAGGACGATGACGCGCGACAACGTCATCCGCGGGAACGTCTTCGCCGACAACAGCCACCACGTCTACCTGAACATCGATTCGACCGGGAACCGCCTCTCCGAGAACGCGTTCCTCGGCGACTCCGTCTCCCTCGTCTTCGATCACGGCACAGGGAACATGTGGACGGTCGGTGGCGTGGGGAACTACTGGGGGGATACGCCGATCCCCGATGAGGACGAAGACGGGATCGGGGATACGCCGGTGACGATCTACCCGGCCGTCGTAGAGGATACGGCCCCGCTTGTGGGGATCGACCCGGCCTCGGCCGGGGTCGGGATACTGAGCACCATTGAAAAGGAAGAGGTGTTAATCGAGGTACCGAACGGTGATCCGGTGAGGATCACCGTCCTGCGGGCCGACGAGGGGTACGAGCGGTGGGTCGGATTCCGCGGCTTTCCCGCCGATCTCCTCTCCGGCTTCCCCGGGATCCTGTTCGTCTTCGCTGAGGAGGAGGAGCGGCGGTTCACGATGGCCACCGTCCTGTTCGACCTCGACGTCGCGTTCTTCGATAAGGAGGGAGACCTGGTCGGGGTCGCGACGATGACGGCGAACAGGGAGGACCTCTACACGGCCGATGGACCGTTTAAGTACGCGATCGAGCTCCCGGCCGGGACGCTCTCCGATCTTTCGATCGGGGAGGGAGCGCGCCTCCTCGTTCCGCCGGGTTAGCACGGGTCCTCGTAATAGAAGACCTGATAGACGAGGCGGTCGAGGATCTCTTCCTTGAACGAGATGTCAAGCCCGCGGCTGACGAACGCCGGTAGTCGCTGACGGAGCGTCTCCGAATAGTCGACGGCGAGGATGCAGTCGCGGCCGAGGGCGGTGAGGGCCTCCTGCAGGAGCTTCGCCCCGATCCGGCGGAGATCCTGGTGCTTCGGGTCGATGACCACAGCGGGGAGGAAGTAGATCTTCCCCGCTGTGAATCGCTCCGGGTAGCGGCGCTCGAAGTAACCGGCGTTCACCCATGGAATCTTGTGCAACGCGTTCGTCAGAAGGGTCACTCCGACGAGCTCGTCGGCGACGTAGACGAGGAACTTTCGGAAGTCCGGGTCCTGGAGGACCGTCTCGAACTGGGCGACGCTGAAGCCGCCGTGGTGGATCGGCGTCCGCCGGTTCAGCTCCGTGAACGCGCGGCGGTAGATCGCCCACAGGCGGAGGCGCGCCTCCGGATCCTCTATTACGGATTCCTCGACGATCCTTATCTCGCTTGCCATCTCCTCCTCCGTTGGATGAGCGGCCGGCTAGGTCCCGAATATCCTATCCCCGGCGTCGCCGAGGCCGGGGATGATGTAGCCTTTTTCGTCGAGCTTTCGATCGAGCGCTGCGGTGTAGATCGGGACGTCCGGGTGGGCGGCCGAATAGGCCTCCACCCCCTCCGGCGCGGCGACGAGGCAGAGGAAGCGGATCCTCCTCCCACCTTCCCGTTTTATGATGTCGGTCGCGGCGATCGCGCTCCCACCAGTAGCGAGCATCGGATCGACGAGGATGATATGCGCATCCTCCAAATCGGGGGGGAGCTTGCAGTAGTACTCGATCGGCTTCAGCGTCTTCCGATCGCGGTAAAGCCCGATGTGCCCGACCTTCGCCGTCGGGATCAGGTCGAGGACGCTCGCCAGCATCCCGGTCCCGGCGCGGAGGATCGGCACGAGGACGATCGATGCGTCGAGTACCTGGCCGGTCATCCGCTCGAGCGGGGTCGAGACCTCAACCTCGCGGAGCGGATAGTCGCGCGTGATTTCATAGACCATCAGGGCCGTCAGCTCGGCGAGGAGCCGGCGGAACGTCTGGTTGTCGGTCCGCACATCCCGCATCCGAGTGAGCTTGCTCTTGATCAGCGGATGATCGAAGACGTGTAGGGCGGTCAACCTCCCCTCCTTTGGGTCACTCCCCCGCCACCCGGAGCGAATCGACGAGGACGTACGGGACGAGCCCGCCGGGGAACATCCCGCCGGATGCGATCCGCCGTTCACGGCTGAGGGAGATGACGTTTTCAAAGTCCTGATAGATATTCCCTGAGATCATCGTCCGGTCGAGCCGGCCTACGACACGCCCTCCCTTGATGTGAAAACCGATCGCCTGCACGGCGAACTCCCCTTGCGGATAGTTCCCGGAGTGAAACCCCATCCCGCCGGTGATCAACAACCCCTCATCGAGCGAGGCGATCATGTTGCGGTACGGTACATCCCCCGGCTCGACGGTGGCGTTCACCGGCCAGGGGCTCGGCCTCGTCTCCGTTCCGCCTCCGAACAGCTCGCGTTTCAGCCCGTTCCCGGTCGAGCCGCGCCCGAGGGCCACCCCGGTCCGCAGGTCGAGGAGGTAATCCTTGAGGATCCCCTCCTCGACGAGGACCCGCCGCCGGCACGGGACCCCTTCGTCGTCGAACGGACGGCTCCCCGGGCCACGATCCTGAAGCGGATCGTCGATTACGGTGATCTTGCAGGAGAGGATCCTCTCTCCGATCCGGTCGATGAGGGGGGACGTCCCCTTCTCGATCGCATCCCCGCTCAGCCCGAAGGCGAGGGGGAGGAGGAAGAGATACGCCGCCTCAGGCGCGAAGATCACCGGGAGCCTACCGGTCTTCGGTGTCGAACTCTCCTCCGTCCAGCCGTACCATTCGAGGAACTCGTCGACCAGCTCCGGATCGATATCGAGCGGCGTGACCGAGGCGGTCGACTTGTACACCCCGATCCCCGCACCTTTTATCGGCGCACCGAAACCGAGGGTTACCCGCGTCGATCTATCCTGACCGGCCGCCCCTCCGGTCGTCTCGATCCGAAGATCCCGTCTCAGGGCGGTTGCCACGATGAACAGAGGGATATCAGAGCGGGCCTTCCTGATTATCTCTTTTACCTTCTCGCAGAGTGAGACGAGATCCGCGCTCTTCAGCTTTGCGCTCTCTTCGTCGTAATTCAGGACGCTCTCGTAGTTGGCCTTCTCCGCGAACGAGAAGCCCGCCTTCCCCCCGAACCTCGCCGCTGCGATCCCCTCTTCGAGAAGGCCCGGTCGGTTGGGGTCGACGCCGTAGGTGGTCCCGAGCTTGCCGTCTTCGATGACGCGGAGGGCGACCGATGAGCGGTCATCCTCCGTTATCCCGTGCAATTGGTAGTCCTCGTAGCGGACGGAGAGCGTATGCTCCCTCTTCCAGTAAAGCTCGGCCTCGTCGACGCTCGCTCGCGCCCGCTCGATCAGCCCGTGCATCAGACACCTCCCAAGGTGACGCGGTCGATCTTTATGTGTGGGGCGCCCTTCCCCGATTTCCGGTTGAGCTGCATCGGCATCCCCTTCCCGCACCCTCCCCTCTCCCCGAATCGAAGGTCGCTTCCGATCATCGAGATCGCGCTCAAGGTGGAGAAGAGCTCACCGCTCATGTTCACGTCGCGGACCAGCCCTCCGAGCCGGCCGCCCTTGATCTCGTAACCCCACTGCGCGCCGAACGTGAACTGATCACCCGATGTCTGGCCGCCCCGCGCACCGACGAGGTAGTAGCCGTCGTCGATCGAGGAGACCATCCGGTCGAAGCTCGAACCCCCCGGCTCGATGAAGATGTTCGACATCCTGACGATCGGGGTGAAGTGAGCATCGACCGCCCGCATGTTCCCTGACAGCGGCTCGCCGAACTCGGCCGCCGTCTCGCGGGAGTGGAGCCTCCCGGTGAGGACCCCTTCCGTGATCAAACGGGTCTTCGTCCCGCGGACCCCTTCGTCGTCGATCTCGTAGCTTCCCGGATGCCCCGGGATCGTCGGATTGTCGGTCACGTTCAGGATCTCCCTTCCGAGTGGTGTTCCGATCTTCAGCTTCTCGCGGAACGCCGGGTTGTTCTGGAGCCCGTCCGCTTCGGATAGGTGCCCGAACGCCTCGTGGATGAAGACCGCTGCCTCGTCCGGGTCGAGGATCACGGGGTATACCCCGGCCCGTACCGGGGCGGCATCGAGGAGCCGCCGCGCCATCTCGATCCGCTCGGCGAGCTCGTCGTCGCGGCCGTATAGGCGGGAGAAGTCCTCGTTCCCCCCGAACGCGAACCGGACGCGCTGAACGATATCTCCCTTCTTCGTCACGATCCGGCCGAATATCCCGATGTTCAGCAGCTCGTACTCGACGATCGAGCCGTCGGAGTTGACGAACAGGCGGCTGGAGGCGAATTCATCGTATTCCGCCTCGCTTGTGACGACATCGGGCGAGCCGAGGATCAGCTCGTTGTAGTGACGGAGGAGCTCGATCTTCTCCTCGAGGGTGATCTTCCGCGGGTCGATCTTCGGAGATACGGGGAATGAGCCGGTTACGAGGGGGGCATCGGCGAGCCTGAGCGGCCTCTCCCGCATCGAGCCGACGAGCCTCGCCGAGGAGAGGATGTCTTCCGCGATCGAGGGGATCTTCTCCGGATCGGAGAACGATCCCGTCGCCTTCCCCCCGTTCATGTAGACTCGGATGTGCCCGCCCGAGGTCGAGTAGGAGCTCACAAGCTCGAGGCGCCCCCCCCGGTAGGAGACCCTGGTCTTCCTGTTCTCTTCGTAGCGGATGTCGGCATAGTCAGCGTTCAGGCCGGTGACGATCCGCGCAAGCCTCTCTTTCATCTCTCACCGCCGGTTCGTTTCGTTGATCTTTAATTCTAGATGGTTTAAAGGGAGCGGGCAATCCGGCTACAGGAGCCCCGCGACCATCCCGTCGGGCAGGTCGAGCGGATGGCCGACGTAGCGGATCACTCCCTGGCGGTCGATCAGGAAGGTCCGCGGTATCCCGACGTCCGAACCGCTTACCCCGTAAAGCCGGGCGATCCTGTTTTCGGATTTCCCCCCAGGCTCCCAGACGCTTATGAACGCGGTGTATCCTCCATCGGCGAGGAAGTCGATCGCATCCTCCTCCGATCGATCGGTGCTGACCACTATCACGACCAACCCGTCGTCGGCGTACTCTTTGGCCAGCGAGTCGAGATGAGGCATGCTCTGGCGGCACGGCGGGCACCATGCCCCCCAGAAGTCGAGGAGGACGACGCTCCCCCGCCGGAGGTTGGAGAGGGTCACCTCCCCACCCTCGGTCGTCCGGGCGGTGAAGTCAGGGGCCGTCTCGCCGACGTCGATCCCGACCGGGGGTCCATCGCCGCTGACGGTGATCGTCAGCCGGTCGGTCGCCTGCGACCCGCTGTCGTCGGTGACGGAGAGGGTCGCGGTGTATACGCCGGCGTAGTGGTAGGTATGATGGACGACGATCCCCAGATCGTCCCCTTCGGCCGGGTCGGTCCCGTCCCCGAAATCGAGGCAGTACGCGATCGTTTTGCTGCCCGGGGCGGTCGAGTACGAGAGGTCGAAACTGACCTCAAGCGGTGCCGGTCCGCTGATCGTCGGGCTCGTAAGGACGGCGATCGGGTGGGTTCGATCGAGGCAGCCTGTGAGGCCGAAGGCGAGTAGCCCGAGGAGGAAGAGGATCGTGTGTGCGCGGGTTCGCTCCGTCATGGGCTGATCTTCTCCCGCGGATAGGGGAGGGTAAACGACCGCTGGGATCGGTCTTTCCGACATCGTTCCCACTTGTTTTTGGGACATCCGTTCCGGGCCGGTTGACAGGCGGAGGTCTACGATGCTATGATCGCGGGTGATCGCGATGACAGCGAAGATGGCACGGTTTGAGCCGCTTTTGATCTATATTATTGTGCCCCGCTGAGGGGCGTCCTAGCGATTCTCGTCTCATTTAAGCACCCGATAAAAGAATAGCAGTGTCGGTTTGTGTGACAAGGAGCTAGAATGAAACGGTATGGAAAACTTATAAAAGATCCCCTGGCGAGAGAGGAGGAGATCCTCTCCTTCTGGAGGGAGACGGGGACGTTCGAGAAGACCCTCACTCAGACCGCCGGAGGGCCGCGGTACGTCTTCTACGAGGGGCCGCCGACTGCGAACGGGAAACCGCACTTCGGGCATCTGATGCCGCGGGTCTACAAGGATCTCTTCCCCCGTTACAAGACGATGAAGGGCTACTACGTCGGACGGAAGGGGGGATGGGATACGCACGGCCTTCCAGTCGAGCTCGAGGTCGAGAAGGAGATTGGGGTCAACTCCAAGCCGGAGATCGAGGCGTACGGGGTCGAACGGTTCGTTGAGCGGTGCAAGGAGTCCGTCTGGCGGTACAAGGCCGAGTGGGAGCGGATGATCGAGCGGATGGGGTTTTGGATCGACCTTGAGAACGCTTACGTCACCTACACTGACGATTACATCGAGACCGTCTGGTGGGAACTGAAGACGATGTTCGATCGCGGCCTTCTCTACCAGGGACACAAGACCCTCCCCTATTGTCCCCGGTGCGGGACCGGCCTCTCATCACACGAGGTGGCGCAGGGGTATAGGAGCGTTGAAGACCCTTCCGTATCGATCAGGATGCCCGTCGACTCTGATCAGGATAGTTCATACAAGCGGGAGGGTGAGGGGCGCGTCTCCCTCCTCACCTGGACGACGACCCCGTGGACGTTGCCGGCGAACGTCGCCCTTGCCGTCGCTCCGGATGCGATCTACGTCGAGGTCGATCTCGGTGAAGAGCGGCTCATCCTCGCCAAATCGCTCGTCGATGCGGTGATCGAAGGGGAGCACCGCATCGTGCGGGAGTTCCCGGGGAGGGAACTCGTCGGGCTCCGTTACGAGCCGCCGTACCGGTTGACCGACGCTCCGGCTGCTCATCGCGTCTATCCGGCCGACTTCGTCAACCTCGAGGACGGGACGGGGATCGTTCACATCGCGTCCGCGTTCGGAGAGGATGACTACCGCCTCGGTGAACAGGTCGGTCTACCGTTCGTCCAGCCGGTCGATCTCGCGGGGAGGTTCACCGACGAGTTCCCCCTCTGCTCTGGAGACTTCGTAAAGGACGCAGATCAAAAGATCATCGACGATCTTTCCCGCCGCGGGCTCCTCTACCACCATTCCCTGTATACCCACGACTATCCGTTCTGCTGGCGCTGCGACACCCCCCTCATCTACTACGCCATGGATTCGTGGTACATCCGGACGACGGCGGTCAAGGAGGAGATGATCGCACACAACCGGAAGATCAACTGGTACCCGCCGCACGTCGGTGAGGGGCGCCTCGGCGACTTCCTCGCCAACCTGAAGGACTGGGCCCTGTCGCGCGAGCGGTACTGGGGGACCCCGCTGAACCTTTGGGTCTGCGAGGACTGCGGGGAGGTGACGGCGATCGGGAGCCGGGCCGAGCTGGTGGAGAGGGCGCTCGATCCGAAGCTCGCTCAGAGTGTCGAGCTTCATCGTCCGTACGTGGACCGGGTCGACCTAAAGTGCGAGAAGTGCGGGGGGATCTCCCATCGCGTCCCGTACGTGATCGATACGTGGTTCGACTCGGGGTCGATGCATACAGCCCAATGGCACTACCCGTTCGAGAACGAGGAGCTGTTCAAGGAGAACTTCCCGGCCGATTTCATCTGCGAGGCGATGGAGCAGACGCGCGGCTGGTTCTACACCCTCCTTGCCACGAGCACGATCATCCACGGGCAGGCCCCGTATCGTAACTGCGTGAGCACCGGCCTCGGCCTCGACGAGGAGGGGGTGAAGATGAGCAAGAGCAAGGGGAACGTCATCGATCCGTGGGATCTGATCGACAAGTACGGCGCCGATTCGATCCGCTGGTACCTCTACTCTTCTAGCGCCCCCTGGAAGTCGAAGCGGCTCGGGGATGCTAACGTGAAGGAGCCGCTCTATCGATTCATCGACACCCTGCGGAATACCTACGACTTCTTCGCCCTGTACGCGTCGATCGACGGGTACGATCCTGAGGTCCATCATCCTCCGGATGAGGCGTTCACCCCCCTCGACCGGTGGATCCGCTCCCGATTCGTCGGGACGGCCGGCTCGGTCGATCGAGCCCTCGACGGATACGACGTCACTTCCGCCACGGCTGCGATCGAGTCGTTCCTCGACGACCTTTCGAACTGGTACGTCCGCCTCTCCCGCCGGCGGTTCTGGCGGGGCGGGCTTGAGGACGACAAGAAGGCCGCTTATGCGACGCTGTACGGGGCTCTGGTCGGGCTCGCCAAGCTCCTCGCTCCATTCCTCCCGTTCATCTCAGAGGCGATCTATTTGAAGTTGAAGAGATCCGACGACCCGGAGAGCGTCCATCTCTGCTCCTATCCGGAGGGGGATGACTCCCTCCGCGATCCCGATCTCGAGGAGGAGATGGCGGTCGCCCGGCGGATCGTCGCCCTCGGGCATCAGACAAGGAACAGGGCGGAGGTGAAGGTCCGCCAGCCCCTCTCTCGGATCATCGTCGAGTCGAAGGAGCCCCTCTCCTCCGAGATCTGTCGCCTGATCGAGACGGAGCTGAACGTCGAGCGGGTCGAGTTTGCGGAATCGATCGATCGATACTTCAGGCGTGAGCCGCAACCGAACTTTCGATCCCTCGGTCCCCGCCTCGGCCGGATGGGGAAGGCAGTAGGGGAGTGGATCTCATCCCAGTCGGCGGAGAGGCTGGCGGAGCTCCTCGCCGGCGGAGAGGCGACGATCGAGATCGAGGGAGAGAAGGTCACCATTCTATCCTCGGACGTCACCTACCGATCGGTCCTCCCTAGCGGCCTCCTCCTCGCCGAAGAGGGGGGGGAGCGCCTCCTCCTTGATACTTCGATCGATGAGAGGCTCCGGAGGAGGGGGCTCCTCCGCGAGCTGATCCATCGGATCCAGTTAGCGCGGAAGGAGGCTGGGTTCGAGGTGACCGATCGGATCGTCCTCGCCTACGAAGCGGAGGGGGAGCCGGCCGATATTATCGCCTCGCACGAGGATGAGATCGCCTCGGAGGTGCTGGCGGCGAGGATCGTCTCCGCCCTCTCTGGGACCGAGTTCGAGGAGGTGCGGGAGATCCCGCTCGGAGCCGGTTCGGTGAAGATCGGCCTATCCCGCGTCAGATCCGAAGGGGGAGGGTGATGGCAAAGGCGGTCCTCGGGATGCAATGGGGAGATGAGGGGAAGGGGAAGATCGTCCATCTCCTCGCTCGCGATGCACAGATCGTCGTCCGGTTCAACGGCGGGGCGAACGCTGGCCATACCCTGATCGACCGCGGGGTCAAGTTCGGGACGCACCTGATCCCCTCGGGCGCGTTCTATCCCGGGATCCTCTCCGTTCTCGCCGGCGGGATGGCGATCGACCTCGCGGTCCTAAGGGAGGAGTTCGACGCGATATCCAACCATCTTGGCTTTTCCCCTCGGCTCCTCATCGCAGAGAACGCACATCTCGTCCTTCCGTACCATCGGATCATCGAGGAGCTCGAGGGGACCGGTGAGCGGATCGGGACGACCAGAAGGGGGATCGGTCCGATGTACCGGGATAAGGCGGCCCGGATCGGTATCCGCGCCGGGGATCTGTTGGAGCCGGATCTGTTGGTCGAGCGGATTGAGATGCGTCTGTCCCTCCTTCGCCGCGAGCATCCGGAATCGGATGAGATAGGTGAGCTGACCGGACAGGGACTGGCTGAACGGCTTCTCTCCCTCGCTGAGCCGTTCCTCCCCTCGATCGGGGACGCATCCCGCGTCATAGTCGATGCGCTCGCAACCGGGAAGGAGGTCCTGTTCGAGGGGGCGCAGGGGGCCCTCCTTGACCTCGATCATGGTACCTACCCCTACGTTACCTCTTCCGCGACGACGTTCGCCGGGCTGATGAATGCGGTCGGGATCCCGTCACCGGACGTCTCGGAGAGGATCGGTGTTGTGAAGGCGTATTCGACCAGGGTCGGGGAAGGGCCGTTCCCGACCGAGCTTGAGGACGGGATCGGATCCCTCCTCCGCGATCGGGGGGGTGAGTATGGGGTCACGACCGGCCGGCCCCGACGCTGCGGTTGGATCGACCTCGTCTCCCTCCGGTATGCGGTCGCCCTGAACGACCCGACCGGGATCGCGTTGACAAAGCTCGACGTCCTCACCGGGATCGAGGAGTTGAAGGTCTGCGTCGCCTACCGCCTGGATGGAAGGACGATCGAGGACTTCCCACGCTCGGCAGCGAGGCTTGCCCGCTGTATCCCTGTCTATGAGACGATCCCCGGCTGGGAGGATCCGATCGTTCGGATCCGCTCGTTCGACCGGCTCCCGAGCGAAGCCCGGGGTTACATAGAGCGGATCGAGGAGGCGTGCGGTGTCCCGGCCAGGCTCATCTCGGTCGGGCCGGGGCCGGAGGAGACGATCCTCCGGCTTTGAAAGCCCCCGTCGGCCCAGTTATAATCACCACCTCAACCGTAGTTCCTAAGGAGCCTCAGAATATGCAACGGACGTTTGTGGCGAAGAACGAGGAGCGGGGGAAGACCTGGGACCGCGAGTGGTATCTTGTCAACGCTGACGGGAAACGGCTCGGCCGCCTCGCCTCCGAGATCGCTTTCATCCTCCAGGGGAAGCACAAGCCGATTTACACCCCACATGTCGACACCGGCGACTACGTAATCGTGATCAACGCCGAAAAGATCGCGCTCACCGGCCAGAAGTGGGATCAGAAGATGTATCAGCGCCATACCGGCTACATCGGGAATCTGAAGGAGATCACCTACAGACGGTTGATCGAGCGCCGTCCGACCCTCCCCGTCCGCGAGGCGGTCCGGAGGATGCTCCCCAAGACGAAGCTCGGCCGCCGGATGCTCCGAAAGCTGAAGGTATACGCCGGTCCGGTTCATCCTCACACCGCCCAAAATCCCAAGGAACTTGACATTTAAACACCCCGGACCGACTCTTCCTGGACATTTGTCCATGACCCCTTAGACAAACCGGGGTAGCGCCGCTCGACACCGTTCCTTCCGCCCGGGCAGGGGCGGGAATAGACTCCCTTCACACTAAGAGGATCCATGTGATGGGTGGTGGAGGAGTATGTCGAATCGAATGCGAAACCTTGCAGGTTGGACGGTTGTCGCAATACTCGTTTTGGGGCTGGGATTCGGAGGCGTCTCTCAAAAGATCGCCGTTTTCGTTCAAGCTGCTGCCCCTGTACCGGCAGCGGATCTCGAATTCCTGAAGAATTATGCGACTCAGCGGTGTGCGATGATCACCGGGGGCGAGGTGGCGACCCAGGGTGAGCTGATGTACGCACAACGGTTGACCAACGCCTACGTCGGGGACAGCATCACGGTCGAAGGGCTGCGCAGGCTCGCCCAGACGCTCGCGGTGGATCATATCGTGATCCTCCGACTCATCCGGTGGGAGGACCACATCTCGTACAAGCCGGAGCGCTCCCTCCTTCTTTTGGGAGCGACCTCGTTTCTCGATACCTCCCTTCAGCTTCTGATCGGCCCGCTCGGGCTCCTGTTCGGCCTCGACAAGGAGGCGACAGTCGCGTTGTTCGCCACGGTATTCAGTCCGAACGGGGATATTGAGTTCACGACCACGACAACATGCAAGGACCGGCCGTTCCTTTCACTCCTCACCGCCGATCCTCTCGAGGCGGCGAAGGGTGCGATCGATGCGGCCCTGTATCAACTCGCTGTAGCACTGTGAGGGAGGATGGTGAAAGGAGGCGTGAGGAAGGGTAATCGGTGTTACAGACTTGAGGGGCATGTATCTGCTAGAGTAAGGATGGATTCCTGATTTTGTTAATGAAGAAGATGAGAATGCCAACAAAGGAGGTAGCAATGAAGGTGCGCAAGGTCAGCCTGCTTGGCCTTTCCCTCCTTCTGGCGGTGGTCGTTCTCTTACTTCCGGCGACGGGATTGGCACAAGGGGACGGCTATTACACTGTCAGTCAAGGGGAAACGCGAGTTCCGATTACACCGTTGGAGAACCCGGGGGGAGCGGTAGACTTCTACGGGTATGCGGGGAGTGTCGCAAAGACGGGTCTGGAAGAGGCAAATGCCGCTGTGATGTTCCTCTACCGAGATACGGTGAGTGGGGACCTGTCGTTGTTTGTGTTGCTCGGAGGGCCGAACGGTACCGCCGGGGCGGTCTCGTTGACGCTGAACGGGGTCCCGGCCGGCGCAGACTTCCTGGTGCAAGACGACAACGCCGATTTCCGCGATACATGGAACCTCACCCCGCCTACGGGGAGCGTCTCCTGGACGTGGAACGACGGGTTCAGCGATGGGATGGTCCTCGGCCCCCTCGGTTCGGAGTTTGAGCTGAGCCTGTTTCCACAATTCACCACGGGGATCTCGCAGGTGAAATTCCTCAGCGGGGACATAAACAACCCGCAGGAGATAGCCCTGAACCTTCAGGACCCGATCGTCATTGCGGCGACGCTCAACCGGCCTCCGGAGGTTTCAGCGGCCGTTTCGCCGGCAGCCCCCCACATCAACGAGCCGATCACGTTCGATGCGTCGGGATCGTACGATCCGGACGGGACGATCGTCTCCTACGAATGGGATTTCGATGGAGACGGGATATTCGATCAAGCGACGAGCGACCCGGTGGTTACATACACCTATGCGACGAGCGGGATCAAGACGGTCACGCTCCGTGCAACGGATAATACCGGAGCGACTGGACGGACGGTTTTGACCGTCGACGTCGGTGAGCTCGCCGTCACGGTGAAGCGGACGATCTCGACGATCGCTGCCCTCCCTGGGAGCACGTTCCTCGTCGTTGTGAGGATCGAACCCCAGATGGACCTCGCCGGTGTCGGCCTCCAGGAGAACCTCCCGGTCGGCTGGCAGATCAAGCCGCTTGAGAACTCCGGTGCGGCGTTCAAACGGTCGAGCGTCCAGTGGGTGTTCGTCGATCAGATCAAGGCGAACACGACGAAGGTGATATCCTATGAGGTCACCGTCCCGGAGAGCGACAAGCTGATCGCGACCACTCTTCCGGTCTGCTTTACGATCACAGGGACGTTCCAGGTGATGTCGCCGTCGTTCGAGCTACCGGTCGAAGGTGACTCGAAGATAGAGATAACCGACGCCCTTCCGCTCAAGACGGCGATAGCTCACCTCGTCCCGCGCATCGGCTACGACACCGAGGACAGGATCGACCTCCGATTGTCGCAGAAGATCGACCCGCAACAGCTGACGCGGGCGATCGAGATGTGGCAGAACGAGGAGGCCGTCCCGTGGACGCAGGGTGAGACGATCAGCCTCGAGGAGTTAAAGGAGCTATCGGCCTACGCGTACACGTGCACCTCGGTCGATCTCCCGCTTCCGGCGGTCCCACAGGCGAACATAAACGCGGTCCGGACCATATCGACACCCGTTCCGTGCAACAACGTCCTGCTCAACTATCATGGGCCGGGCGGGGACAAGGCGGGGAGCACGTTCACCGTCAAGGTGGAGATCTGGGCCGATCAGGACCTCTACGGCGTCGGGCTGAATGAGGACCTCCCGACCGGATGGAAGGTGATCCCGGTCCAGAACGACGACTTCGTCTACAAGGCGTCGACCGTGGAGTGGGTCTACCCGACCAAGCTCCCGGCAGGGACGATGAAGACGATCATCTATCAGGTCGAAGTCCCGCAGACGGAAGCGATCGAGATGTCCTCAAGCGACCCATGCTACGCGAGTAGCAATGACCTGTACGGTCTGGTCGATTCTGCCCTCCCGTGCATGGAGGTGGAGGTCACCGGCGATAGCGGGGTCGACGTCAGTGATTGCGTCTCGGTCCTCGTTGCGATCTCCCGGTGGGACGTCGACAACGATCGGCTCGACATCACGCTCTCGGACAAGATCTCCTTCCAGCAGGTGCAGCGAGCGATCGCGTTCTGGCTGGAGGACGAGGTCGTCCCGTGGACGTGCGGGCAGACCGTCGACTATCACACGCTCAAGGCGATCATCGCCTACTGGTTGACCGGGACGAACATCTGCGATCCGCTCCCGAACATGCCGAGTGGGCCATGCGATCCGGATGCTTGGACCTGTGACGAGTGAGCTTGGGATCTGACGGCTCATACTGGGAGATGATACGGATGAGAACGACCACCAAAACGGCGAGGGGGTTCCCCCTCGCCGTCCTCCTTGTGTTTCTGTTGGCTGCTCTCGCGGTTTCGGCCTCAGGGAGCGGGCTCCGGGTCGGTCAGACGATCGATCCGAGCGAGGTATTCGTCGCTGGGATGGGGGACGGGGAGCACGACGCGACTGTGACCCTTTCGATCGAGAGCACAGCTTCATTCGAGCGCTATCCGATCGACTGTCTATTCGTCATCGACACGTCGGCCACCGCCGATCTCTCTTCGGCGAAGGGGTTCGCATTCGATCTGATCGACAGGCTCTCCCCGAACGATCGGGTCGGCCTGATAGCATACGCGGATACAGTCCGGCCCGCGGTTCCTCTCACCGATGATCGCACCTCGGTGAAGGCAGCGATAGCGGATCTATCCGCATCCGGGAAGTCCGCCCTCGGCGCCGCCCTCCAGGCGGCCCGCCGTGCCCTCGGACAGAGCGGTCGAGACGACGCCATCCTCGTCGTCATCCTCCTCTCCGACGGCCAGAGCAACATCGGGGTCGCCCCCGACGTTGAGGGAGAGGTGGCAGGCGAGATGGGGATCATGATCGTCCCGGTCGGGATCGGGACCCTGATCAACCGGAACCTCCTCGAGGAACTCGCTGCTGATACCGATGGTGTCTTTTATCCGCGACTGACCGATCGGGCGTTGAGCGGGATCATCGAGCATCTAACTTCTGGGATCGCCGCCCGTGAGCTGACCGTTGAGAAGACGCTCCCGGCCGAGCTTTCGTTGATCGAGGCGACCCCCCGCCCGACGAGCGTGGAGGCGAACCCGGACGGGACGACGAGCGTTGTATGGCGCCTGGCCGATATCGGCCTCGGTGGGAGCGTATCGATCGAGATCCGCCTTCAGGCGCTTGCCAGGGGGGAATGGAAGACCGATCTTGATTCAACCGTCTCGTACGTCGACTTCCGCGGTGTCGGCCGGTCGGTGATGATCCCCCCGGTCATCCTGACGGCGATCGCGCCGAATCGGGCGCCGAGGGCGGACTTTGCGTTCTCGCCAGATGATCCGAACACGATGGACGTCATCACGTTCGTCGATCGTTCATCGGACGATGATGGGGAGGTGACCGGCTGGAAGTGGGACTTCGGGGACGGTACGACGAGCGTCGAGCCGGCGCCGGAGCATAGGTTCCTCGTCGGCGGGACTTATCCCGTTTCACTCGTCGTCACCGACGATCATGGCGTCGCTTCTTCCCCCGTCATCCACCCGGTGACGGTCGCGCAGGCCCCGAGCGTCATCGTCGAGCGCTCGATCGATACCTGCCTCCCCGACGATGTAACGGTGAACGGCGCCATCGTCAACGTGACGATAACCCTGACGGTGAACAGCCCGATCAACGGGCTTTCCGTCACTGAGACGATCCCTGACGGATGGGAGTTCACCGCCATCGACGACGACGGGGCGACCCGGCGCGAGGTGGGTCAGACGATCGAATGGATCTTCCTCGAGAGGTTCCTCCCCGATGACATCGACGCGCAGCGGGAGATCCACTACACCCTGACCGCGCCGAGCGCGGTCCCTTCCGATAATCAGCAGTTTGCGATCGGTGGGGATGTCGGAAGCTCTTCCCCGCGGTTCTCGCAGGGGATCGCCGGGGAGGACAAGCTGACGTTGGTGCGGGAGCTTTCGATCCCGGTCGTCATCTCGCGCTGGGATACCGCTAACGACCTCCTCGACCCGTGCCTCGGGGAGACGATCGGCTTTGATCAGATTCAGTACGCCGTCTCCCTCTGGCTTTCGGGGGATCCCGTCCCCTACACCGACAACAGGACGATCGACCTTGCGACGATCCAAGATCTGATCGCTTATTGGTTGACCGGAAGCTCGGTTCACGATCCGCTCCCCTGAGGGGCGGATCGTCCGGCTTCTTTAAGTGTGGAAAAGGAGGGGGAATGAAAAACAGGTTGATCGGTGTCGTCTTTGTTATCTTGATATCGCTTTCTCTTTCATCGTTCGCATGGGAGGCCGATTTTTCCGTATCGGAGCTGAATCCCGCCGTTGGCGAGACGGTGACGTTCGATGTCTGTGAACCGTGCCTCGACGGGGGGGATTTCGCCTACGCTTGGGATTTCGACGGCGATGGGGTAGCCGATGCGGAAGGTGGGACGGTGTCCTATCTCTTCACCGAGGCCGGGTTCTACCGGGTCAACCTCACCCTGATCGATGAATGGGGGGTCGTCAAGACCCACACGGAAGGGATCCTCGTCGGAGCTACCCCGGCGTTTGCGAAGCGCGATGTCCTCGTCGATAGCGACGGGAGCCTGTTCGTCCTGATCACGATAACGATCCTGGAGGAGACGCGCGCTCCGGGGATCAAGGAGGTCATCCCGCATGGTTGGACACTGGAGATCCTCGATCCGAGCGGGGGGATCACGAACATCAACGCAGAGGAACGCGCCCTCGAAGTTCTGTGGATGAGTAAGTTCGCGGCTGGGACGGAACTCACCATATCTTACCGGCTCCATCCGACCGGCGGCGGGGACGATCCTCGGTTCTCAGGGAGACTCGCCGGATACACGGATACCGGGCGGTTCGAGGGAGAGGTCTGTGGGGGGCTATCCCTCTAGAGATCTAACGGCCTATTAGATCGAGCGGGCGGATACCTCCGCCCGCTCTTTTCGTTCACAGTCCTCCTGGAGGGAGCGGAAGACCGACGCAGCGAGGATGACGATCAGGGTGGCAATTCCGATCAACTGCTCGGATCGCTTTCCTCTTCCTCATCACTCCTCTAACTTGAGGCCGAGCTCGGATAGCTGCGCATCGGATACCGGCATCGGTGCGTCGGTAAGCGGGCAGGAGCCGGTCGTCGTCTTCGGGAATGCGATCACATCGCGGAGGGATCCCTCGTGCGCCATCATCATCACGAGCCGGTCCATCCCGAGGGCAAACCCGCCGTGCGGCGGGGCGCCGTACTCAAGGGCACGGAGGAAGAACCCGAACCGCGCCTGCGCCTCTTCATCCGATATCCTAAGCAACCGGAATATCCGTTCCTGCAGCGTGCGCGTGTGGATTCTGATGCTCCCGCTCCCGAGCTCGGTCCCGTTCAAAACGAGGTCGTAAGCGTCGGAGAGGGCGGATAGTGGGTCCTCCTCCAGGGTCGGGATATCCTCCGCCCGCGGTGAGGTGAACGGGTGGTGGGCACTCGTAAGGTTTCCCTCGTCATCGAGTTCGAATAGGGGAAAGTCCGTCACCCAGAGGAAGCTCCACCCCTCCCCCTTAAGCCCTTCCTCCTCCCCCACGGCGAGGCGGAGCTCACCGAGCGGCCGTTCGATCCCTTCGCCGGCGAGGATGAGGATCAGATCGCCAGCCCGGGCGTCGAACTCCCCTGCGATCGCCCCGATCTCCCCTTCGCTCAGGAACTTGGCGATCGGAGAGGCGACGCTCTCCTCGATCTTCATCCAGATCAGCCCCTTCGCCCCGGAAGCGACGGCGATCCCTTGGAGGCGATCGAGCTTCGACCGGGGGTAGGAGGCGCAGCCGGCTGCGAGGATCCCTGCCACCTTCCCGCCACTCCTGATCGCCTCGCGGAATACGCGGAACCCGGAGTCCTTAACGATGTGAGAGATCTCGTGGATCTCCATCCCGAAGCGGAGGTCCGGTTTGTCCGTACCGTAACGGGATATCGCCTCATCGTAGCTCATCCGGGGGAACGGGAGGGGAAGGTCGACGGAGAGGGTATCGTGGAAGACGCGGCCCATCGCCCCCTCGAGGATCTCGAGGACGTCGTCTTTATCGCTCGGGAAGGATATCTCGATGTCGAGCTGGGTGAATTCGGGCTGGCGGTCGGCCCGGAGGTCCTCATCCCGGAAGCATTTTACGATCTGGAAGTAGCGGTCGATCCCTCCGATCATGAACAGCTGTTTGAACAGCTGGGGCGACTGGGGGAGGGCGTAGAACGAGCCGGGTGAGAGCCTGCTCGGCACGAGGAAATCGCGCGCTCCCTCCGGTGTCGACTTGGTGAGGAACGGGGTCTCGATCTCGAGGAATCCGTTCTCCGAGAAGTAGTCGCGCGTGCTCTTGAACACGCGGTGGCGGAGCTCGAGGCTTCGCTGGAGGCGCTCGCGCCTGAGATCGACATAGCGGAACCTGAGCCTCGTCTCCTCGGTCGTATCCGATCCATCCCCTTCGATCAGGAACGGCGGCGTCTTGGAGCGGTTGAGGATATCAAGTCCCTCGACCCGGACCTCGATCTCCCCGGTCTTCATCCCCGGGTTGACGTTCTCTCCGCCCCTCCTCCTGACCGTCCCGGTGACGGCGATCACGTCCTCGCGGTTCAGGGTGTGGACGTCGCTCGTCCGCTCATCCGTTTCGGAGAATACGAGTTGAACGATCCCGGTTCGATCGCGGAGGTCGACGAAGGTCAAGGTCCCGAAATCGCGGCGACGATTCACCCATCCCGCAAGCTTCACCCTCCGGCCGACATCGGCCGCGCGCAGGTCTCCACAGTAATCCGTCCGCATGATAGTCCGCCTTCCTGGAGATTCCGGATCTGCTCGAATTATATGGGGTCTATCCCGGCGTGCAATCGATCGTCCTATCCGGGTTCGCCGATCCCCTTAAAGAACTTCCGGCCGAGGAGCTTGTGCCAGTCGGTGAAGTCGCCGGTCTCCGAGTCGCGCTCGATGTGGAGGCGGATCATGTTCAGCTTCGCCGACAGGTTATCGAAGTGGTAGACGCAGATCGCCTCCGGGGTCTTGGGGAGGATGGCGGAGCCGAACTCGAGCGCCCCATGGTGAGAGATGATAATATGTTCGAGGAGTTCGGGGAGCCGCTCGTCCGGCCAAGAGATCGTGCGTGCCGCCTCGCGCACCATGTCCCTCCCCAGGAGTAGATGGCCGATCAGCTGTCCGGAGAAGGTATGGTGGGGGGCGATCGGGGTCTCGAACTCCTTTATCTTCCCGATGTCGTGCAGGATCCCCCCGGCGACGGCGAGCCCCCGGTTGATCCCGGCGAATTCCTCGGCGAATCGCTTGACCCCTCCTGCGACCTCGAGCGTGTGTTCGAGGAGGCCGCCGAGATAGGCGTGGTGGTATTCGATCGCCGCCGGGTACTCCTTGAACGCCCGTTCGTTCTCGGTGAGGAGGATTTCGGTCAGGCGGCGGAGCTCCTCCGGCTCGATCGAGGAGACGAGATGGAGGAGCTCCGCCCACATCTCATCGATGTCCCGCTCGCTCGTCGGGACGAGGAGGGATGGGTCGAATCCCGGGATCTTCCCGGAGTCATGTTCGTATGCCTCCAACCGGCGGATCGATTCGACGATCAGCTGAAGGGTGTTCCGGTAGGTCTCTGCTCGCCCTTGAACGAAGACGAACTCCCCCTCCTCGAACTCGGAGGCATAGCGCTCGGTCGCCTCGGACCACGCCCGTGCCGGGATCGTCCCCGAGCGATCGGCGAGGAGGATCTCAAGGTACGGGTCGCCTGTCCGCGTCGAGCGCTGCGATTTCTGCTTGACGAGGAAGCACTGCTCGATCCTCAGCCCTTCCCGGATGTCGGAGACTGGGATATGCCGGAGCGGATAGGGGACTTCCCCCCGGATCCGCTCCGAGAAGCGCTCTTGTCCCATCCTGTCCTTTCTGTCGACGCCCCGTTTGAGAGAGACGGTTCGACCGCGCGGTGATCGGCCGGATCCTCTTAGTTATCGCAGGTCGGAGGGGGAGGGGTCGGAACCCTGGGATGCGTCATGAGCGGCCGGTTGTCGCGATCCCCTTCGCTTCTGATCTGATAGGGGGAATCCCAGATTCCATCCCCATCGGCGTCGATCCCCTCAAAATCGCTCCAGTAGTTTCCCACCGTCCCGTCATCCCACAGGTTCGGGGCGTCGCAGTGGGCGTTGTGGAGGTTATCGACGAATGCGTTGTCGACGAACCTGTTCCCTTCGGAGCCGAGGTTCAGATAGGCACCCATGTGCGAATCCGTGATCAGGTTGTCGATGATCTCGTTCTCGTTCGAGGCATCGAGCCAGATCGACGTGTCGTTCCGGCTGAAGGTGTTCCCCAGGATCTGGTTGTCGCGAGCGAAGTAGAGGTGGATCCCATCCACGTTCTGTTCGAAGGCGCAGTCGCTGATACGGATGAGCGAGGAGAAGCTCAACGAGACTCCGACCCAGTTCGCCACCAACGTGCAGTTCTCGATCGTTCCGTTTTTGACGTAACTCAGGTAGATCCCCGCCTTGGCGGCTCCGCTGATCTCGACGTTTCTGATTATGAACGCCCGGGTCGTCCCGTGGATTCGTATCCCGTAGTCGTCGAATCCCGCGTCGATCCGCCATCCTTCGATGATGTAAGGATCATCTATCGTCCCTTCTCCGGAGCAGACCCCGTTCTCCGCTGTGAACTCGTAGTCGTTCGTGATGACGATCGCCCGATGCGCCACCGGCTCCGCAACGGCGACTGAGCCGATCAGGGCGAGCAAAATGACGGTGCAACTGAGGATCGCACCCCTATTCATGGCTGATCACTCCTTTACGGGTCAAGCTGAAACCGCTCTATCATACCGATTCCCATTCCCATTGTGAAGCCAACCGTACTTGGAGGAACGGACGTTTCTCTCATCATTAGAGGTGGCGCTTGGGACGGTACATGTGGAGAATCCCGATGGGAACGTTCTTCCTTCTGAATGGGATGACGAGGATCGCGCCGGCCAGGAATCCGCCGATGTGGGCAAACCAGGCGACCCCTCCCTCGGTTCCGAGCGCGCCGGCCCCGCTTATCACCTGGAGGAGGAACCAGAACCCGAGGAAGAACACGGCTGGGATGGAGACGAGGCGGATGAAGAAGAGGATCGGGATCAGGGTGAGGACGCGGGCGCGGGGGAAGAGCATGAAGTAGGCGGCGAGGATCCCGGCGATCGCCCCGGATGCGCCGATCACCGGGACGGTGCTCCCCGGAGCGATCGCGATCTGGGTGAATGAGGCAGCGGCCCCACAGACGAGGTAGAAGGTGAGAAAGCGTAACGGCCCCATCGCATCCTCGACGTTGTCGCCGAAGATCCAGAGGTAGAGCATGTTCCCGAAGAGGTGCATCACGCCGCCGTGGAGGAATAGGGAGGTCAGGATCGTCAACCAGATCGGTATCGGTATCGTCGGTGGGAGATCCTCTCCGCCGAGGAACTCGGCGGGGATCAGGGCATAACGGGAGATGAAAAGCTCGTCCTGAGCCACGGGGAACCTCGTCGTCGTCCCGGTGAACGGAGGGGGGAGGTCGAGGCGGCGCGGGATGAAGCTCGGCGGCGGATCGAGCCCCTTCTCCTCCCATGCCGTCTCCACGTATCCCCAGTCAGCGACGACCGGCGGGCGCGTTCCGATGTACCCTTGGTATAGGAAGACGAGGAGGTTGATCGCGATCAGCGCGATCGTCACAGCCGGGAACCGGCGGCTCGGGAGCATGTCGCGAATCGGGATCATGCATTTATGGTAGCGGTGGTGATCAGGGCCGACAAACGATTGATCGAGGCTTCATACGGGCTAAACTATCCCGGTTGAAGGGAGGAGAGATGGATCTACTGAAGCGGTTGAGCGAAGCGGCCGGGATCCCCGGACACGAGGGGGAGATCCGAAGGCTCATCGCGGACGAATTGAGCGGGTTCGCCGATGAGATTGAGGTCGATCCCCTCGGGAACCTGATCGCCCACAAGCGGGGGTCCGGGCCGACGGTGTTGATCGCCGCCCACATGGACGAGATCGGGTTCATCGTAAAACAGATCGACAAGGAGACAGGCTTCCTCTGGATCCACCCCCTCGGCGGGTTCGACGTCAAGACCCTGATCGCCCAACGGGTAGTCGTGCACACCGGAGGTGGAGATCTGATCGGGGTGATCGGGGCAAAGCCGGTCCACATCATGACCGAGGAGGAGAGGAAGAAGCTCCCCGAGATGAAGGAGCTGTTCGTCGATTTGGGCCTTCCGGCCGAGGAGGTGAAAAAGCGGGTATCAGTCGGCGATCCGGTCACCCTCCGCCAGGGGTTCATCGAGCTCGAAAGGGTCGTATCGGGGAAGGCGCTCGACGACCGTGCTGGGGTCTACATCGGGATCGAGGCGATGAAGCGGGCGAAGAGGATCGACTGCGACCTCTACTTTGTCGGGACGACGCAGGAGGAGGTCGGGCTGCGGGGGGCGCGCGTCTCCGGGTTCTCGGTTCATCCGAAGATCGGGATCGCCCTCGATACGACCCTCGCCGTCGACGTCCCCGGCGTATCGGCCGGGGAACGGATCACCGAGCTCGGGAAGGGGGTGGCGATCAAGCTGACCGACTCGGCCTCGATCTCCCATCCCGCGCTCGTCCGTGAGATGAAGCGGATCGCGAAGGAGAGGGGTATCCCTTATCAGCTCGAGATCCTCCCCCGCGGCGGGACCGACGCCGGGGCGATCCAGCTCGCTCAGGAGGGGGTGGCGGCGATCACCCTATCCCTTCCCACCCGTTACGTCCACTCGGTCGTCGAGACCGCAGCGAAGGACGACATCGAGGCGGCGATCGATCTCCTCTCCGCTTTTCTCGAGGAGGCAGGATCGATCGACCTGGAGCTTCGATGAAGACGATCCTGCTGAAGAACTTCGATCTCGTTGCGACGATGGACGAGGCCCGCCGCGAGATCCGCGGCGGCTACGTCCTCGTCGAGGGGAACCGGATCACCGCAGTCGGGGACGGTCCGACCGGGCTCATTGCCGATGAAACGATCGACGGATCCGGGAAGGTCCTCCTCCCCGGGTTCGTCAACATCCACCATCATCTCTACCAGACCCTGTTCCGGAACGTCCCCGGAGCGGCGGATAAGAAGCTGTTCGACTGGCTCGTCTTCCTGTACGAGCGCTGGAGGGGGATCGATGAGGAGGCGGTCAGGGTCTCAGCGGCGATCGGTCTCGCCGAGCTGATCCTCTCCGGGGCGACGACGAGCTCGGATCACTTCTACCTCTTTCCTAAAGGGCATCCTCACCTGTTCGACTCCCTGGTGGAGGGGGCGAGGCTCGTCGGGATCAGGTTCCACCCCTGCCGTGGTTCGATGTCCCTGTCGCAGAAGGACGGAGGCCTCCCGCCCGATTCGGTCGTCCAGACCGAGGAGGAGATCCTGCGGGATTCCCAGCGGGTGATCGAGGCCTATCACGATCCAGAGCCGCTCTCCATGCTCCGGGTCGCGCTCGCTCCCTGCTCCCCGTTCTCGGTCACGCCGGAGCTGATGCGCCGCTCGACCGAGCTCGCCGACGAGTACAACGTCCTCCTCCACACCCACCTCGCCGAGACCGCGGACGAGGAGGCGTTCTGCCTCGAGAAGTTCGGGTTCCGGCCTGTCGACTACATGGACGAGCTCGGCTGGTTGCGCGATGACGTTTGGTTCGCCCACCTCGTCCATATAAACGATTCGGACATCGAGAAGTTATCCCGCGCCGAGGTCGGGATGGCCCACTGCCCGAGCTCGAACATGACCCTCGGTTCGGGGGTCGCCCCGGTCGCGAAGCTGAAGGGTAGCGGCGTCAAGGTCGGTCTGGCGGTCGACGGGTCGGCGAGCAACGATGCATCGAACATGATCCGCGAGGTCCGCCAGGCGATGCTCCTCCAACGGGTACGGTACGGTGCCGAGGCGTTCTCCGCCCGCGACGCCTTGTATCTGGCCACGATGGGCGGAGCGCGGGTGTTGCATCGGGAGGATGAGATCGGCTCGATCGAGATCGGGAAGGCGGCCGACCTCATCGCGTTCGACCTCTCCGGGATCGAGTTCGCCGGCGCACACTCCGATCCGCTCGCCGCGATCGTCCACTGCGCCGCCGACCGGGTCGATCTGGCGCTGGTCGATGGAAGAGTCCTCGTGCGGGAGGGTCGGCTCGTCGATGAATCGTTCTATCGGCTCATCCCGGACCATAACCGGATCTCCCGCTCATTGATCGGCTGATGCGAATCGAGATCGAGATAGGCTTTTCGTTCAAGCGCGAGCTCGGAGGCGATTTCCGTCACCTCGACCTTCCCGAGGGGACGGATGTGGAAGGGGCCCTCCGCCGGCTCGCTGAGATCCATCCCGGTATAGCCGGGCGGCTGTTCGATCAGGAAGGGAGGATTCGAAGTTACATAAACGCGCTCATAAACGGCGGGAACGTCGTTCACCGGCGGGGAT
>CAZGRE010000004.1:28802-49735 GCA_964528085.1 uncultured Thermotogae bacterium
TCACCGGCGGGGATCGTCTTACGATCCTCCCTCCGGTCGGTGGGGGGTGAGGCGGCCGGGGAGGCCCCGGAAGGACCTCCCCGGTTGGTGTGGTGGCTATCCGCAAGGAGGTTAAGCGGAAGGAGCGGCATCTCTGCTGCTCGATCAGAGCTTGCCCCCCGTTTGTGAATCGATTATGAAGAGGGGGTGAGCATCCGGTGTCGCCTCCGTTTTCAGCTAGGAAGGAGGCGTTTCGTCTTCTTCGCGACCCTTCGGGCGAAGCGTTCCTGATCGATGATGTATCGCTCGTGCGTCCCCCGCCCGATCGGCTCGAGCTCGTCCTTCGCCTCGATCGCGAACCTGAGCCTGCGGCCCTCGACTCCGATCAGCTTCGCGGTGACCGTCACCGTCATCCCCTCTGGGGTAGGAGCAAGATGCTCGAGGAGGATCGAAACCCCGACCGTCTTCTCTCCGGGAGGGAGGAGGGGATCGACCACCGCGCGCGCACACTCCTCACAGAAGCCGACGAGGACAGGGGTGGCGAGGGCATCGACGAGACCGCTCCCGTAGGAACTCGCTAGGTACCGGCGTTCGACCTTGAAGCTCTCCTCGTTCGTCATTCCGACCTCGATCATCCTCTCCTCCTTACAGGGCGTAGAACTCCGGCCGTCGGTCGGCGAGCTTGTCGTTGTGCGAGGTGAGGGACTTATCCCGCGCTTCCTGTGGGTCGATCTCAGCGACTCCGACCTCGGCCCGATCCGGTGAGAGGCGGACGAGGGTCTCGCCGTTCGGCGCCACGATCTGGCTCTCCCCGATGTAGCGGAGGACCCCGCCACCCCGCGCCTCCTCCCCCACGCGGTTCGCAGTGGCGGTGAACAGGCCGTTTTCGATCGCGCGGACGGTCATCGTCCGCTGGGCGAGGTTCGGGATGATCAGGTTCGCCGGATGGGCGATGACATCCGCCCCCTGCAGCGCCAGGGTCCGCGCCGCCTCGGGGAAGAGATGGTCGAAGCAGATCATCAGCCCTACGCGGACATGGCCGATGTCGACGACGGGGAACCCGAGATCACCGGGGGAGAAGAAGCGCTTCTCCTCCCCGAATAGGTGGATCTTCCTGTAGGTTGCAAGATACCCCTCCGGTCCGACGAGGACCGATGAGTTATAGACGGTCGAGCCGGAGAGCTCGGGGAGGCCGGCGACGATGAAACACCCCATCTCGCGGCAGAACGAGGCGAGCCGTTCGGTCGTCGGGCCGTCGGGGATCGGCTCGGCGAGGGCGCGGACCTCCGCCTTTTTTACGAACTTGTAGCCGGTGGCGAAGAACTCGGGGAGGACCCACAGATCGGCCTTCTCAGCCGCGAGGGCCGAAAGTGCCTCTTCTATGTTCTCTTCCCGCTTCCCGAATCGGGGCGATGTTTGAGCGATTCCGAGGAGCATGCGTCGATGTTAGCCGAGGGATCAGCCGCTCGCTAGCTAGCCGCCGAACTCGAGGCTCGCGCTCTTAGGAGCGTAGCGGAGGACGGCATCGGGGAATGCGGTGATCGAGGCGTAGATCCAGACCTCATCTTTACTCCGTTCGATCCCTACGCGGACGCAGTCCGCGATCTCGCGGAACAGCCCGTATTCGATCCCTTGGAATCCGAAAACGCCAGGGGTATACGTTCCGCCGATCGTCGCTCCCCACCCGCTCTCCGATTCAATCTCGGCGCTCAGCTTCATCGACTCGATGGTGAAATCGTTCAGATTGAGCTTCGTTGCGATCCCAAGGCTTCCCCTCTCCCCCTTCCCTTCCGCCTTCAGGGTGGCGAGCTCGAACCTCTCTTCCTCCGGGAGGTACGGGATGTTCCACGCGAGCCTCAGCCTTTCTCCCTCCCAGCTTCCCTTCAGCCGCGTGGAGGTGATTACCCCTGTCAGCGGATCGAGCTCGAAGGAGAGTCTCCAGCTCGCCCGATCCCTCCAGGAGATCCTCCCCTCGATCGGTTCGACGCCGCTCGTAAGGGAGATCCCCCCCGAGAGGGCTATGTCGATCCTCCCTTCCCGGATCAGCCTCCAACTCAAGCGGTGCTCGGCACTCACCCGGTCGAACGCGAACGGGCTCGAACCGCGGACGAGGGTGCTCACCCAGTCGAGTTTCAGCGAGTCGCTATCGGCCGATACGGCGAGCGAGACGGTCTCTTGCTCGCTTCTCCCCTCACCCGGCTCGTCGTACCGGTAAAGGTCGAGCGATACGATCGGCGCGATCTCAAACCCGCCGATATCGAACGGATCGATCGTCGCTTCGAGGCTCCCGCTCAGCCTCAGGCTTTCGCTCAGCATCCCTTCTGTCGATTCGCGGAACCAACCGGCGCTCAGCGCCGGGCGGATGGAGATCCCGTGGAACCGATATCCGGTGAGGGAAAGGCTCACCTCCGGGATCCGCTCCTCGATCCGATCGGATCCCTCCTCTGTCCTCCGCTCGACGGTGAGCGTGATCTCCCCCCAGTCACGCTTTCCCTCAAGATCGAACGCGAACGAGAGATCCTCGCTTCCATCGGCGTTCTCGTAGTCGAACAGCCCCCTTCCGCTCCAACCGGGGGAAAGATCGATCTCATGCGAGAGGGCAAGCTCGACCCGCCTTTCCCCGACCTTCGCTGGGAAGTAGTACGCCGATATCCGGCCGCTCCCGAGTCCGGCGGAGTATCTGAGCTCCCCCCCGATCCCGAGCTCGAGGAACCGGGAGAAGAAGTCGAGAAGGACCGTTCCGTACAGGTTCTCGCTCATGAAGAACGGGATGCTCCACTTTACGAACCAGCCGTGGATGTAGCTCTTACCGATCGCCGGGAAGAGCGGGCTTGCGAGGGTCTCCTCCAATGGCCGGACATAGAGCGGGAGCCAGAAGGCTGGCACCCCGGCGACGTAGGCGGTGAGACCGAACGCGACGAGGAGCTTCTCCGGGTAGAGGAGGATCCGGTCGGCGCTGATCGTGTACGGTTGACGGTGAAGCGGGAGGGGGGAGCAGGCGCAGGTCGTGAGCTCCGCCCGCTCCGCTTCGAGTAGTCTCACCCCCCCTTCCTCGTCGAACGTCACCGCTCCCCGTTCGCCGCGGAAGTAGATCGTCTCCTCCTCCCCGATCGAGTTCGTGAACCGGCTCTGGCCGTGAAATAGGCTCGCTTCCATCCGCCTCGTCCTAACCTCTCCATCTCTTTCCACGAGATCGGCGGTGATCGCCTCCCCGACAAGCGAGAATCGATCGGCCGACTGAAGGTCGATCGAGCCGCGCGCTTCGAGCCGCCACCCCTCGTCTCCCTTGACGAGGTCGAGCCTGTCGGCCTTGAGCCTGCTCCCCTCGAACGAGGCGACGACCCCCCCTTCGGCGTGGATCTCGCTCCGATCGGAGGAGATGAAGAGCTCCTCGCACTCGAGGTGAAACGGCAACCCCTCCCCGTCCGCCGCGAACGGGACGAGGAGCAGGAGGAGGAAGAGGGTCAGCCGCGAGCGGAGTCGGCTCAGGGAGTCGCGGTAGGCGAGGCGATCGACGCGGAGGAAGAGGAACAGGCCGATTCCGCCGAAGATGAGGTCGGGGATCCAGGCGGCGAGCCCCGGGTCCATCGCCCCCCGCCGGCCGAGCGTCTGCGTCCACCAGAGGACCCCTTGGAAGACGGCGACGAGGACGAGGCCGATGACGATACCCACCGCCCTGCTCCGCGGGCCGAACGCGAGGCTGACCGCCCCACCGAGGAGGACGAAGACTACCGTCGCCAGGGGGAGCGAGAACTTCAGGTGGGCCTCCACGACGTACTCATCGACCCGCTGTCCGTTCTCCCTTCCTTGAGCGATCCGCTCCCTCAGCTCGGAGATTCCCATCTCTGCCGGGGTGCGTGAACCGGATATGACCTCCTCCACCCCCTCGTTCAACGGGATCGTCAGGCGGTCGAACCCTCCCGAGTAGACGAGGAGCCCGTCCGAATCGAACCCGTAGACGTTCCCCTCCCCCAGCTCCCAGGCCGTCCCGGTCCAGCGCCCCTCTGCTGCCGTGATCATCGTCAGCCTCGTCCCGGCTTGGGGGAAGAGGCTACCGGTGGTGTCGTAGATCTGTATCCCATACAGCGTTCGGCTCTCTTCGTCGTAGCGGCGGACGTAGAAGAACCGGTTGTTCGGCCCCTTAAAGAAGGCGTTCGAGGTGATACGCGGTGCCCCTTGCCGGAAGATCACCCCGCGGAGGACGGCTTGATAGGCGTGCTCGGACACGGGGACGACGAAGTTGTAGATTGCGAAGTCGATGGCGCTGATCAGGACGGCGGCGATGATCAGCGGCAACAGGAGCCGCCGGAGGGGGATCCCGATCGATTCGAACGCGACAATCTCCCGGTCGTGTCCGAGCCTGCCAAGGCCGAGGAAGGTGGCGAACAGCCCGGCCATCGGAACGGCGACGACGAGTAGGCTCGGCATCTTCAGGATGACAAGGCGGAGGAGGGTGAGCATCCCGACGCCGCGGTCGACCATCAGGTCGGAGAGGGAGAGGATGATGTTCAACAGGATGAACAGGACGAGGCCGGCGAGGGCGATGAAGAACGGCCCCGTCATCTCGCGGAGGAGGTACCGATCGCAACGGCGTAGCATGGCGTACGAGTTTACCTTAGCCGACACGCTCCGGGCCAGGGCGGCTATCCTAACGGGAACTCTCCGTTTCCCAGGGTGATTGACCCGGATTTACCGATCCGGTATAGTCTTTTTTGATCATGGGAAAGCGCCTGCACGTCGAGACATGGGGCTGTCAGATGAACCTCCACCAATCGGAGGGGATGATCGGCCTCTTCCTCCGCGCCGGCTACACCCTCGTCGATTCGATCACCGAGGCGGACGTCGTCCTGTTCAACGGGTGCATGGTCAGGGAGAAGGCGGAGGAGAAGGTCTACGGCCGGATCGGGACGATCGTTGAGGAGAAGCGCCGGCGGCGTCTGATCTTCGGGGTCGGGGGATGCCTCGGTCAGATCCATCGTGAGGCTCTCCTCTCGCGGTTTCCGGCGATCGACTTCGTCTTCGGTTCCACCGGGCACGAGGGGCTCTTGCACCTTGTCGAGCGCGCAGCGGACGGGGAACGGCCGGTCGGGGTCGGAGGGGCTTGGAGGATCGATGAGACCCCGCCATTCCGCCTCTCCCCCGTCATGGCGATGGTGACAATCGCCGAGGGGTGTTCGAACTTCTGTTCCTATTGCATCGTTCCGTTCGCCCGCGGCCCGTTGCGGAGTCGAGCCCCGGAGCTCATCCTCGCCGAGGTCGAGGAGGCCCTCGCCTCCGGCCATCGCGAGGTCCTCCTCCTCGGGCAGAATGTCGATTCCTACGGGCGAGATTCCCCTCAGTACGGTGATTTTTCCACCCTCCTCAGGGAGGTGGCTAGGACGGGTGTCGAGCGGATCAGGTTCATAAGCTCGCATCCCCGCGACATGACCGAGGAGGTCCTTGAGACAGTCGCCTCTCATCGGAACATCTGCCGTCACCTCCACCTCGCCTCCCAGTCGGGAAGCGATCGGGTCCTCGCTTCGATGAGGCGCGGATACACCCGGGAGCGGTTCCTCTCGATCGTTCGGAGGGCGCGCGACATCGTCCCCGGGATAAACATCACGACCGACATCATCGTCGGCTATCCGGGGGAGAGCGAGTGCGACTTTGAGGCGACGATGGAGCTTCTAAAGGAAGGGCGCTTCGGTTCGGTCTTCGTCGCGATGTACTCCCCGCGGCCGTTGACCGAGAGCGCGAAGCTCCCCGACGATGTACCATCAGAGGTGAAGCAGGAGCGGCTCCAGCGGGTCCTCGACCTTCAGCGGAAAATCGCCCTGGAGGAGAACGAGCGATTCATCGGGCAAAAGGTCGATGTGTTGATCGAGGGGGAGGCGCGTAACGGCGCGGTCTACGGCCGGGCCGATGACCACAGGACCGTCGTCCTAGCCGGCGATCTCGCCCCTGGGGATCTCATCACGGTCCGAATAGATGCGGCGACCCCGTCGACCCTATTCGGCACAGCACCGGTCGTACAGCTCGAGAGGAGGTGAGGGATGATCATCACAGTGACGATGAACCCGGCCGTCGACAAGGTGTACTGGGTCGACAATCTGAAGGTGGCGGACGCCACCCAGGAGGAGTTCCTCACCCGGGCGACGCGGAGCGCCACGTTCGCGGGGGGGAAGGGGGTCAACGTTTCGATCTTCCTCTCCCAGATCGGGGTGGAGAACGTGGCGATGGGGCTCGTCGCCGGGCATACCGGGCACGTCGTCGTCCGCGACCTTCGCGATCGCGGGGTGACGACGAACTTCGTCTGGACGCTCGGCGAGACGCGGACGAACGTCACCGTCCTCGAGAAGGGGAGGGAGTACATCCCTGTGTTTATCGACGAGGCCGGGACGCCTGTCTCTCCGTCGGAGATCGACCGCTTCCTCAGGCGCTACCGCCAGATGCTGAACCGGGCGACCTGGGTCGTCCTCGGAGGGAGCCTCAGGCCAGGGATCGAACCGGCCCTCTGTTACGACTTGGTCAAGATGGCGACCGAGGCGGGGGCGAAGGTGATCCTGAGCGCGGGAGGGGAGGTCCTCGCCGAGGGGATAAAGGCCGGCCCGTACCTTGTGAAGCCGGATACGCGCGAACACCGTGAGCTGATGGGGATCCAGCTCACCACGCGGGAGGCGATAACCGAGGCGGGGAGGCGGATCGTCGCTGCCGGTGCTGAGGTCGCCGTCATATCGCACGAGGTCACGGGAGACATCGCTGTCACCTCGGATGGGGACGTCTGGGAGATCAAGGCCCCTGTCCCTCCGTCGCGGTTCAAGAACCTGATCGGGGCGGACGACGTCTTCCTCGCCGGGATATTGTACAAGCTGGCAGGAGGCTTGCCGCTCGAGGAGGCCCTCCGGTTCGGCCTCGCTGCCGGCCTGCTGAGCGCGGAGAGCGAGGACAAGGTCGCCGGGGATCTGAAGGATATCGAGCGGGCGGCTCGAGAGGTCACAGTGGAGCGGATCGTGGGGGGGTCGCATGCGGGTACGTGACATCATGACGAAGGACATCACAGCGGTCGAGCGGGAGATACCGGTCCGCGAGCTGATCTTCATCCTCGAGAACGCTGAGATGCCGAACATGCCGGTCGTCGACGGGGACGGAAAGCTGATCGGATTCATCTCGGAGCGGGACCTAATCCGTGCCGCCCTCCCCGGTTACTTCGAGATGCTCCACAGCGCCTCCTTCCTCCCCGACATGAATCAGCTTGCCAAGAAGCTCGCCCAGATCGCCGATGACCCGATCGAGAAGTACATGCATCGGGAGGTCCATTACGTCACCGAGGATGACGACGACCTCCGCGCCGCTGAGCTGATCATCCGGGAAGGGGTGAAGAACCTCCCGGTCGTCGATCGCGAAGGGAGGTTGGTCGGTCGCGTGAGGCGGATCGACCTATTGCGCCACTTCCTCTGACGATGGAGATCCCGTGGGAGCGATTCGGCCTCGCCCGCTTCTCTGCTGTCTATGCGGGTGAGGCCCTCCTGTTCGTCGATGGCCTCCCTGATCCGGGGGAGCCGGCCGGGGCTCCGCTCGTCATCTACGATGAGGAGGAGGAGGCCGATTCGGAGGCGTACCGGCTCCGCCTCCTTGCCTCCGTCCTGAACCCGACCCTTTCCAGCCACGAGCTTGCCGCTGTATGCACCCACTATGGGATCCCCGCCTGTCAGCCCGCTGAGGCGGTCGGGAGGCTGTTCGTCGCGCTGATCGAGGAGGCGATCGGCCTCGATCGCCGGATCGTCGCCGTCCTCGCCCGGTTCCTCCCTCCCCCACTCGGGGATCTCTTCGAGCGGATCCTCATTCTGCCGTCCCCTCCCCCTCCCGAGCCGGCGGCGGCCGTCGCTGATGGGGAGCCTGTATCCGTCCCTGCGTCGGTCGAGGAGGTTCTCGGGCCGGAGGGGTACGTCGCTTCGGAGCACCCCGGCTACGAGTTCCGCTCCGGTCAGCTCGAGATGGCCGGCCGCGTCGCCTCCCGGTTTGCGGATGGCGGGGCACTCGTCGTCGAGGCCGGTCCGGGGACGGGTAAGACGTTCGCCTATCTGATACCGGCGATCCTCCACCTCCGAGAGGATGGTTCGGCCCGCGTCATCGTCTCGACGCGGACGAAGCAGCTGCAGGAGCAGCTCTATATGAAGGACCTCCCGTTCCTCACCCGGGGCCTCTTCCCGGATCTGAAGGTCGCCATACTCAAGGGGCGGGGAAACTACCTCTGCCTCCGCCGCTGGGAGACCCTGGTCGGAGAGATGAGCGAGGGGCTCGAGCGGGATCGGCTCGTCCTCCTCGCCCCCCTCGTCCGCTGGCTGATGGAGACTGAGACCGGGGATATCGAAGAGAACAGGGCGTTTCTTGCCGATCCGCGCTCGCGGGAGCTCTGGGGGAGGCTTTGCGATTCCCCGCATCACTGCCTCGAGGGGTTCTGCCCTCATCTCGATGAATGCTTCTCCGTCCGCGCCCGCCGCGCCGCCCGCCGCGCCGATCTCGTCGTCGTCAACCATTCCCTCCTCCTCGCCGACGTGGCAGCGGGGGGGCTGATCCTCGGGGAATACACCGACCTTGTCGTCGACGAGGCCCACTCCCTCGAGGATGCGGCGCGGAAGGCGTTCACCTTGAGCTTATTCCTCAGGCTGATCGAGCGGTTTGCCGATGAACTCGCCCCGCGGAGGGGGCGGCGGGGCTGGCTCCGCCGCCTCCCTCTCCCTTCGGAGAGGCTCCGCTCCGCGCTCGACGCGGTCGCCTCCCTCAGGACGGCGGCCGGGAATTTCTTTACCTCCCTCGCTTCGAAGTTGCCGCCGGATCAGCGGGGGAGGATCGTGTTGGCGCTGTCGGCCGAAGGGCTCGATGCCGTCGAGCGGGCCGTCTTACGGGTGGAGCTCGAGCTTGAGGGTGTCAAGGAGATCCTCGAAGAGGAGGAGAGACGGCGGCGGGAGGTGGAAGGGCATATCGAGGCGGCCGGGGAGCTTCTCCGGATCGTGAGGGGGCTTCTCGCCGGTCCGGATGAGGATACGGTCCATTGGTTCGACCGCGAGGGGGGGGATCTGTTCCTGAACGTTACCCCGCTTGAGGTAGCGCCGGTCCTCGCCGGGTCGCTCTATCCCCCGCTTAGGTCCGTGATCCTCACCTCGGCTACCCTCTCTTTGGGAGGGGATTTCGATTTCCTCTGTCGGAGCGTCGGGTTGACCGCGGCGTTCCCCGAGATCGAGACCTACACGGTGAGCGACCCGTTCCCCTACTCCGAACGGATGAGGATCTGCGTCCCGACCTTCCTCCCCTCGATAGCCGAGGACCCTGAGGAATATGCTCGCCTCCTCGCCGATCTCCTCGCCCGGCTCCATCGGGCCGTCGAGCGGAAGGGGCTTGTCCTGTTCACTTCGTATCGGATGCTGAATGCCGTCAGGGACCGGCTCCCCCCCACGGTTCCCGTCCTCGCGCAGGGGATCGACGGGCCGCGGAGCGGTCTGATCGAGCGCTTCCGGAAGAGCGATGGAGGGATCCTCCTGTTCGGGACGGACAGCTTTTGGGAGGGTGTCGACCTCCCGGGGGAGGATCTCGAGCTCCTCGTGATCACGCGCCTCCCGTTCCTCGTCCCGACGGACCCGATCAACGCCGCCCTGAGCGAGCGCTACGGGAAGCTCGGACAGGACCCGTTCTCCTCCCTATCCCTCCCGCAGGCGATCCTCAGGCTCCGCCAGGGGGTCGGCCGGTTGATCCGGACGAAGTCCGACCGCGGGGTCGTCCTGATCACGGACGGGAGGATCCTGGTGAAACAGTATGGGGAGAAGTTTCAGGCGGCCCTTCCCGTCCCGATCGAGCCGTTCTCCGATCCGTCCCGCCTAGTCGATTCGATCGGCGGATGGTTCTCCTCTGCCTCGAGCGGCCCGGATGGGGAGCGGGATCCGATTGACTTGCCCTCCCCCCCGGGTTAGAATGGAGCGGATGGACCGGATGAAGGTCCATCCGGGTGAGTTCGCGCTATTCCATTTTGATGAACGTTTCCGTGGTGGTGCCCGCATACAATGAAGCCGGCCGAATCAGCGCTGTTCTCCGACCGGTCGTCGCCAGTCCCCTCGTCGACGAGGTGATCGTCGTCGACGACGGTTCGGACGATGGGACGGCGGAGGAGGCGAGTGCGTTCCCAGTCGATGTGATCCGCCTCTCCGAGAATCGCGGGAAGGCAGCGGCGCTCGACGCCGGGGTCTCCCGGGCGAAAAACGACGTCCTCCTCTTCCTCGATGCCGATCTCGTCGGCCTTCGGACCGAACACGTCGATACGCTGATCCGCGCCTATGAGGAGCGGAGGTTGGACATGGTCGTCGGGGTCTTCTCCAGTGGGAGGAAGAACACCGACCTCGCCCAGAAGATCAACCCGTACGCCTCCGGCCAGAGGGTCATCTCCCGTGCCCTCTGGGAGAGGGCGAAGGAGAACGTGGGGGAGATGAACTACGGGATCGAGATGGCCCTCTCCAAGCTCGCCGCCAAGGAGGGGTGGGAGAAGGAGTACGTGAAGCTCGAAGGGGTGACGCACGTATTGAAGGAGGAGAAGCGGGGGCTCGCCAAAGGGTTGCGCGACCGGTTGAAGATGTACGGCGATATGATCAAATGGCTGATAAAGAAGATATGAGAACATCATTCGTTAAGGGAGCCCGATCGCGATGATCAGCGATTGGCTGATATTCGCCCTATGTGCGGTCGGGATAATCCTCGCCGGGGTCAGGCTCGCCTCGTATGGGGAGGCGCTCGGAAGGCACCTCCGGATCGGTGATGGGTGGATCGGCCTGATCTTCCTCGCCACCCTGACATCGATCCCCGAGCTGACGACGACCATCACCGGGGCGGGGATCGGTGCCCCGAACATCGCGGTCGGTAACGCGTTCGGGAGCAACCTGTTCAACGTCGTCATCATCGTCGTGCTGGACGTCCTCCTCCTCGGTCGGGGGCCGTTCCTCGCAAAGCTCCGGCCGTACCACGCGATAAGCGGCGGGATGGCAGTCCTCCTCACCCTGTTCGCCGTCCTCGGGATCCTTCTCGATCCGCAAGTGACGATACTCGGGATAAGCCCGATAAGCTTTCTGATTCTGATCGGCTACGTGATCGGGGTCTTCCTCCTCTTCCGCGCCGAACGGGATGATCCCGGGAAGGGGAAGGAAGCCCCCACCCTCCCTCTCCGCAAGGCGGCGATCGGGTTCTTCGTCTGCGGCGCCGTGATCGTCGTCGCCGGGATCTTCCTCGTGCGGGCGAGCAAGGCGATCACCCTCTCGTCCGGGCTCTCGGCATCGTTCATGGGAGCGATCCTCGTCGCGATAGTCACCTCACTCCCGGAGCTCTCGACGTCGATCGGGGCGCTGAGGATCGGGGCGTACGACATGATCATGGGTAATTTATTTGGCTCCAATATGTTTAATATATTGACGATCTTCTTTGCCGACGCTGCCTTCCGGCACGGCTCGATATACGCCGGGTTGGGGGAAGGCAGATTGGATCAACTGATCGTTGCGACCTTCGGGATCCTCCTGACGGTGATCGTTGTCGTCGGAATCGCCGTCAGGTCGCGCCGGCGCGTCCTCGGGATCGGGGTCGACTCCGCCGCCCTTCTCGTTTCATACCTCGTTGCAACGGCGGTAATCATCGCTCGCGGAATACAGTTTTGAGGTGATAAAAGATGGAAGTCAAAGAACTGCGCAGGATGAAGATCGAAGAGCTCTTCGAGCTTGCCGAGGAGCTTGGGATCAAGAACTCGAGGCACGGGAGCAAGGATGATGTTCTCAGGCAGGTGATGACGTATCTCGCCCGGGAGAAGGAGCTCCGGTTCAAGGACGGGATCCTGGAGGTGCATCCCGATGGGTACGGCTTCCTCCGCGGCGACAGCTGTCTCCCCGAGCGGACGGACATCTACGTGTCGCCGTCCCAGATCAAGCGGTTCGCCCTTCGGGACGGTGATCTGATCACCGGGACGGTCCGGGCGCCGAAGAACGACGAGCGTTACTTCGCCCTCCTCAAGGCGGAGGAGGTGAACGGTCGGAACCCGGAGGAATCGCGTCGCCGCGTGCAGTTCAAGGATCTCACCCCCCTCCATCCGAACGAGATGCTGAAGCTCGAGCACGACCCGGAAGACATCTCGACCCGGATCATCGACTTGTTCTGCCCGATCGGGAAGGGGCAGCGCGGCCTGATCGTCTCCCCCCCGAAGGCGGGTAAGACGACGCTTCTGAAGAAGATAGCCCGCGGGTTGAATGCCAATTACCCCGAGATCAAGCTGTTCGTCCTCCTCGTCGACGAGCGACCGGAGGAGGTGACCGACTTCCGCCGGTCGATCGAGAAGGGGGAGGTCATCGCCGCCACGTTTGATCAGGAGCCGCGCCACCACACGCGGATCGCCGAGCTGACCACCGACCGGGCGAAGAGGCTCGTCGAGCTCGGTTACGATGTCGTCATCCTGATGGATTCGGTCACCCGCCTCGCCCGTGCATACAACCTGTCGATACCGGCCTCGGGGAAGCTCCTCTCCGGTGGGATGGACCCGACCGCGCTGTACAAGCCGAAGGAGTTCTTCGGCGCGGCGCGGAACATCGAGGAGGGGGGGAGCCTGACGATCATCGCCACTGCCCTCGTCGATACCGGGAGCAAGCTGGATCAGGTCGTGTTCGAGGAGTTCAAGGGTACGGGTAACATGGAGTTGATCCTCGATCGGAACCTGTCGAACAGGCGGATCTACCCTGCGATTAACATCGAGCAGTCCGGGACGCGGAAGGAGGAGCTCCTCCTTCCGGAGAAGATATTGAATCGGATATGGATCCTCCGTAAGATGATGAGCGAACTGAACGATCCACAGGCGGCGCTCGAGCTCGTGAAGAGCAAGATGGAGGCGACCAAGGACAACGAGCAGTTCCTCGAGTTGATGAGCAGTGACTGAGTACAGGGATTACGGTTATCGTAAACGGCCGATCCGGAAGGACCGCGTGGCGATCGCCGTCCTCTTCCTCCTCGTCGTCATCCTCATCCCGATCCTCATCTACTCCGGCCGCACGCCGAGGGGTTCCCTCACGGTGATCGAGGAAGGGCAGCCGGACGTCACGATCGCACTTCCGACGGATGAGACGGCCCCGCCTACGGAGGAGACGGCCGCGACGAGCAGGCCCGCCTCCGAGACGCTACCCCCCGGTGTCCTCACCCACGTTGTCGCCGATGGGGAGACGGTCGCGGATGTCGCAGCTTCCCTCGGGGTGAGCGTGGAGAACGTCCGGGCGAGCAACCGCCTGTACGACGACGAACCCCTCCAGCCTGGGGAGGAGCTGTACGGATCGGCCATTGGGGTTGTCCACACCATCCAGCCGGGCCAGACGCTGACCGACATCGCCATCACCTATTCGGTCCCGGTCGAGACGATCGCGCAGGTAAACGGGATCACCGACCCCTCGAGGATCTACGCCGGCGAGCGGATCCTGATCCCGGGTGTGGCCCGCACGTTCTGGGACAATGTCGCTAATCTGTCGAAGGGGGTTCATGCCCGGTTCATCTGGCCCCTCCTCGGCGAGGTCGTCTCCGGGTTTGGCTGGCGCGAGCATCCGGTCCTTAAAACCTGGCACCATCACGATGGGATCGACATCGATGTCCCCGAGGGGACACCGGTCCATGCCGCTGCAGGAGGGAAGGTCTACTTCACCGGTGAACAGGAGGGATACGGGACGACGGTGATCCTCGAGCATGCGGACGGGTTCTACACGATCTACGGCCACCTCTCGGCGATCTACGTCCATCAGGGGCAGTTCGTCGAGGTCGGGCAGCAGATCGCCGAATCCGGGAATACGGGGATCTCCTCCGGCCCTCACCTTCACTTCGAGATCCGGAACGGCGAGTTCCCCGTCGACCCCCTCCGCTATCTCCCCTGACGATATGGGATATCTGGTCGTCGCGGGGGGGGATCCCCTTTCCGGCCGGGTCGGGATTGAAGGGGCGAAGAACGCCGCCCTCCCGGCGTGCGTCGCGTCCCTCCTGACCGATCGGCCGGTCATTCTCCACCGCGTCCCTCAGCTCCGTGATGTGAGCACGATCCTGTTCACGATCGCCGAGTTGGGGAAGAGGGTGACGAGGAACGGACCGGACGTCATGATCTCTGGGGAAGGGCCCCTCTCCGCCGAGGCGAACCCCTATTCCGTCCGCCAGATGCGCGCCTCGTTCCTCGTCCTCGGCCCGCTCCTCGCCCGGCTCGGCCGGGCGGTCGTCCCCCTCCCCGGTGGCTGCTCCCTCGGGGCGCGACCGATCGACCTCCACCTCCGCGGCCTCGAGGCCCTCGGTGCAAGGGTCGAGGAGGGGAGGACGGCGGTGACGGTGACGGCATCCGGGCTGCGCGGTCGGAGGGTCGAGCTCCCGTTCCCGTCGGTCGGGGCGACCGAGCAGCTCCTGATGGCAGGGAGCCTGGCGAAGGGGGAGACGGAGATCGCAAACGGCGCGATCGAGCCCGAGGTGATCGACCTCGTTGCCCTCCTCAGGAAGATGGGCTGCGAGATCGAGCTTGACGGACGGACGTATCGGATAAGGGGGAGGGACGAGCTTCACGGGGCCGAGCACACGCTCATCCCGGATCGGATGGAGGCGGGCACGCTCCTCCTTGCCGGTGCGATAACCGGGGGTGAGGTCGCGGTCGACGGTGTGGTGCCGGGCCACCTCGCGGCGTTCCTCGAGATCCTATCCGCATCCGGGACGAAGGTCGGGGAAGGTGACGATTGGATCAGCGTTTCCTCGAGCGGGGCCCCCTCGCCGGTGGAGGTGGAGACCGCACCGTATCCCGGGTTCCCGACCGATCTTCATCCGCCGCTCGCCGCCTACCTGAGCCTAGGTCGGGGGACGAGCCGGGTGACGGAGACGATCTTCGAGCGCCGGTTCACGTACGTCGCCGGCCTCCGCGCGATGGGGGCGCGGATCTCAGTCGATCGGAGGACGGGCTCGATAACCGGGGTGAAGGGGCTGCACTCCTCCTCGGTCGAGGCGCCAGACATTCGCGCCGGGGCTGCACTCCTCCTCGCTGGGCTTGCCGCCCGCGGGGAGACGAGGATCTCCGGGGTCGAGCAGATCGACCGCGGGTATACGGCGATCGAGGAGAAACTCAATCGATTGGGGGCGAGGGTTGAGCGACAAGGGGATTGATCGAAGGAGGCCGCTCGTCGAGGATCGCCTCGGTTTGCGCGCCCGTGTCTTCGGCGAGGAGAGGGCGATCCTCGTCGGGATCGACACAGGCGAGGGTCCGGGTTCGATCGAGACGAAGATGCGCGAGCTCTCCTCGTTGAGCGAGACGGCCGGCCTGGAGGCGCTCGCCGAGGTCGTACAGCGGCGGGGCCGCCCGGATCCGGCGACGTTCGTCGGGAAGGGGAAGGTCGACGAGCTTCGCGCCGCCGCCGCTGAGCTCCACGCCGACGTCGTCATCTTCGCCGACGAGCTCACCCCGGCGCAGGCGCGGAACCTCGAGGAGCGCCTCGGCGTGAAGGTGATCGATCGGACGCAGCTGATCATGGACATCTTCGCCCAGCGGGCGGCGACGAAGGAGGCGAGGCTCCAGGTCGAGCTCGCCCAGCTCCGCTACCTCCTCCCCCGCCTCCGCGGCTGGGGGACGGCGCTGACGAGGGCCGGTGGAGGTATCGGGACGCGCGGCCCGGGGGAGACGAAGCTCGAGCTCGATCGGTTCAAGATAACCCGCAAGATCCACGCGATCGAGCGGAGGCTCGCCAAGGCCGACTCCGAGAGGAGGCTGAGGCGGCGGAAGCGGGCGCGGAGCGAGCTCCCGCAGGTAGCGATCGTCGGTTATACGAACTCGGGGAAGTCGACCCTCTTGAATCGGATCTGTACTGCCGATGCGTTCGTTGAGGACAAGCTGTTCGCCACCCTCGATTCCCTTGTCAGGCGGGGTGAGGTCGCTCCCGGGAGATCCGCCCTGTTCATCGACACCGTCGGTTTCATCCGCACCCTCCCCCATCACCTGATCCCCGCGTTCGCTGCGACGCTCGAGGCCGTCCGCTACGCCGATCTGATCGTCCACGTGATCGACATCTCCTCCCCCTCCTGGGAGGATGACTATCGTTCCGTCCTCGAGACGCTCGAGCGCGAGGTGTTCGATTCGGTCTCCAGCCATCCCCCGATCGTAAACGCGCTGAACAAGATCGATCTCTCCCCGGCGTCGGTCGGGGAGATTGACGGGGTACCGATCTCAGCGAAGGAGGACAAGAACATCGATCTCCTTCTCACAGAGATCGCGCATCACCTGTTCACGGACGATCGGTCGGTCGAGCTGTTCGTCCCGTATTCCGGGCTCGACGCCCTCTACACGGTGGCCGATCCGGCACGCCTGCGGATCATCGAACGGGATGGTGGGGGGATCCGCGTCAGGGCCAGCCTGTCGCGGAAGGAGATCGATAGGCTTCGGGCGGAGGGGGCTTACGTCATCGCCTCTTCCGCTGACCGGGCCGGAGGACCGTGACCTCGCTCGCCTCGACCTCGATCCGTTCCCGCTCCTGAGTGAGGACGGTCACCGTTCGGCGGAAGATGTTGTGCGAGATGATTTTCCCCTTCTTTCCCTTGTAGCTCACCTGGGCGCCGAGCCGCGGGAGATGGGAGAGCTCGTGCTTGTAGGTGTCGTGCTCGTACGCCAAGCAGCACATCAGCCTCCCGCAGACTCCGGTGATCCGCTCCGGGGAGACGAACAGCTCCTGATCGTAGGCGAGCTCCATCGGGATCGGCTTCGGCTCGTGGAGGAACCGGTGGCAGCATATCTCGAGCCCGCACCTTCCGATTCCCCCCTTCAGCCGGGCCTCGTCGCGGGCGCCCATCTGCCTGAGCTCGATCCGCATTCCATACCTCCCGGCGAGGTCGCGGAGGAGGGCGCGGAAGTCGACGCGGTGGGGGGCGGTGAAGTAAATGCGAAGCTGTCTCCGATCGAGGGTGTATTCAGCTGCAACCAGGTGCATCGGAAGGCGGTGGCGGGCGACGATCTCCCTCGTCGAGGCGAGGGTCCGCTCCGCATCCGCCTGGTTGTAGTGATGGGCCTCGATATCCTTCTGTGTCGCAACGCGGACGACCCTCTCGAGCTGCTCGCTCAGCCCCTCTCCTGCTTTCAGATCCCCGATCATCGTCCCGAGCCGCAGGCCTCCGTGCTCGACGACGCAGCTCTCCCCGACCTCAAGCTCGAGCGATCCGGCGTTGAAGTAGACCGTCTCCCGCTCGAGGTTCTGGATCCTGACGAGGACTATCCGGTCAGACGGCATCCGTCTCACCTCCGAGGAGGGCGAACAGGAGGGCCCCTTCGATCGGGGTGTACGCCGTCATTGCCCGGTGGGCCGTGTCGAGGCGGACCGCGAGCTCGCGCAGATAGGAAAGAGAGATCCCGTCTTGGTCGGCCTCCCCGTCTATCCTCTCCCTTATCATGGTGAACGCGACCGAGAGGAGCTCCTGGAGGAAGAGGAAGACCGCCTCACGCTTCCTCCCGGCAAGATGGCGGACCCCGGCGGAGAGGAGCTCGGGGTCGCGTTTGACGCTCCGCGCGATGATGGACTTAAGGGCTGTGTGACGGAGGATCGGCCGATCGGAGAGGGCAGCGTCGATCAATCCCTTCGTATCCGCCTTCTCCATCTCCCTTTCCGCCTCATCGCGGGCGGCCTCGATGTCGATCCTGTCATCTATCAGCCGATCGATCTCCCCGTCGCGGTCGGCTATCCCTGCCAACCATTCGGCCTCGGTGTAGCCGGCGGAGCGGAGCCTCTCGATCTCTTTCTTCCTATCCCCCGGGGGGAGGCGGATTAGCCGGCTCCGCGAGACGATTGTCGGGAGGAGCTCGGCCGGATGGGAGGCGAGGAGGACGAACGCCATGTCGCGCGGCGGCTCCTCCAGCGTCTTCAGAAGGGCGTTCGCCGCCTCCGGGGTCAGCCGCTCGGCGAACGGGATCAGGCAGACCTTGCGGGGGGCCTGCACCGGTGCGAACTGGGCGGATCGGATCGCGCCCCTGACCGGCTCGATCCCGACGCGCTCCTTCCCGGCGGGGGGGAGAAGCTCGATCAGGTCCGGGTGGATCCCGCGGCGGGCGAGGGCGCGATCCCCTGGGTCGTCCCCGAGGAGCGCGGCGGCGAGGATCCGCCCCTCCCGGATACGGTCGGTGCGCGGCGGGACCAAGTAAAGCGTGGATGTCGCGTTCATATTCGATTCCTAGGATACCGCAACCGATCGCCGATCCGCAATCGTCAGAGCCGCTCGATGAGATCGGCTATCCCCTCGATGTCCGAGGGGGAGAGGATCGGCACGCCGGAGACGGGCGGGTCCGGCTCGTCGGTGACGAGGCAGACGATCGTTCGGCTCGCCCCGAGCGGAGGGATCGGATCGCCGTCCCTCCGGTAGACCTCGATCTTCGGGAACGGACCGTCCTTCAACCCTTCGACGAGGACGATGTCGAAGCCGGCGAAGGCCTCCTCGACGATCTTCTCGATTGCCTCGTCTCGATCGAAGATGAGGATCGCCCCGTCCTCCCCGAGGAGGAGGGTCCTCTCCGCCCCGGCTCTCCTGTGGCGGGAGGAATCCGTCTTCGGATCGCCGAGTACGAGGGTGTGCGGGGCGTCCTTAATTGTCCCCACGCGCTTGCCGCGCGCGGTGAGGACCGGGATCAACCTCTCGATCAGCCGGGTCTTCCCGCTCTTCTTGTGCCCGATGATCGATACTCTCTTCACCGCTCTATCACCCCGATGAGGTCGTCGAGGCCGAGGCGGCGGAGGGTCGCGTCGGTCGGGCCGTAGCGGTCGTAGCCGCGGGCCTCGTAGTACGCGGCGATCGCCTCCTTCAGCTCGTCGGGATCGACCGGTCTTCCGGCGCTCGCCCCCGTGGGTAGTGGCTCGTGGAACCGCTTCGGAAGGGAATCGCGATCGGTCGTGTACCCGGCCCGGGAGGCGTGCAGGCGCAACAGGGCGTAGTTCCGCTCCCCGACCTCGAGCATCGACTCGGGTGTCAGTTCGATCCCGGTCGCGGCGGCGAGGAGCTCGCGGATCTGCGGGAAATTGTAGCCCTCCCCGACCTCGCGGACGGTGAACGCGCACAGAACGAGGGAGTTTACGAACGAGCGGAGGTCCTCGTAGACCTTGGCGAGATCCGGTTTGTCGCGGAGGGTGAACCGGTCGTAGGCCCGGTCGATCCCGATCTCCGGTGTAGGGCGGTCGATCTCGAGCATCGTATCGTGGATACCCTCCATGTGCGTCGCCCCCCGCGGGCTGGTGGCGTACGAGATCCCGAGCGCCTGCTTCCCCCGTGGCTCGTGCATCGGGACCTCCACCCCCTTGATCGTCACGGCGAAGTCGGCCCCGAGCTCGCGGGCGAAGTTCTCAAGCCCCCGAGCGATCCGTTCCCCGATCCCCTCCCGTCGGGCGATCCGCTCGACGAGCTCGACGATCCTCTCCCCGTCCCCCCACGGGATCCTCTCCTCGATCAGCCCCCTCTCCGATGCCTCCATCAGGAAGGCGATCGCCACCCCGGCCGAGATCGTGTCGAGGCCGTAGTCGTTGCACAGCTGGTTGGCGAGGGAGATGGCGCGCAGGTCGTCGTTCATGCACAGGGAGCCGAACGCGGCCGTCGTCTCGTACTCCGGCCCGCCGAACAGGGGAGCGACCCTCCTTCCGGCGAACTCCGTGGCTACCACCCGCTTGCAGCGGATCGGACAGCCGGCGCACGTATCGCGGCCGACGAGGATCGTGTCGTGGAGCCGCTCCCCCCCGATCTCCTCGGCCCGGTCGAAGACACCTTCCTGGAAGTTCTTCGTCGGGAGGATCCCCTCCTCGGAGAGCCAGGTCACCCCTCCCGGCGTTCCGTACTCCCCGAACCGCTTCGCCCGCTCGTCGTAGTTCTCCCGCAGGTAGGCGGTCATCCCCTCCTTGAACCGATTAGGATCGTAAAGGGGCTTCTCCCCATCCCCGCAGACGACGATCCCTTTGAGGTTCTTCGATCCCATCACCGCACCGAGCCCCGGCCTCCCGGCAGAGCGGGTGATGTCGTGCATGATGCACGCCATCTGGACGAGGTTCTCCCCGGCGATCCCGATCGTTGCGACCCGCCCCCCTGGATGGCGGTCGCGCAAGATCTTGTCCGTCTCTCCGACCCCTTTTCCCCAGAGGTCGTCCGCAGGATGGATCTCTCCCCTCCCGCCGATCAGGGAGATGTAGACGGGGGACTCCGCCCGGCCGCGGACTATGATCCCGTCGTACCCGCTCCTTCCGAGCTCGTGGCCGAAGAACCCGCCGGCGTAGGAGTCGGCGACCGCTCCGGTCTTCGGCGAGATGGCGAGGACGGCGTGGCGGCCGGAGCCCATCATCCCCGTCCCCTGAAACGGGCCGGTCGCAAAGACGAGGATGTTGTCGGCCGAGAGGGGATCCTCACTCCCGGTCAGCTCCTCGAGGAGGATCCTCCCCCCGATCCCCTTCCCTCCGAGGAAGAGCCGCTCCCAATCCTCCGGTATCGGATACTCGCCGACCGACCGATCGGTCAGATTTACGTCTAGGTACCTTCCGAACGTCCCCTTCATCCACATCCCTCCTGAGGTTCGATTCTACCAGAACCCTGGGAAACGGCCAGTTTGCGCCGCTACCCCGCCGGCCGGATAATCGCTTCATCGATTCCCGATCATCAGAGGTGAGCGATGCAGACGTTGTCAGAGGTCCTCCGAACCGCGGCTCGACGCTATCCCGACCGCCACGCTATTCGCTTTCAGGGAGAGACGATAACCTACAAGGAGCTCGATGATAAGGTCGACCGGCTTGCGCGCGGGCTGATCGAGCTCGGGGTGGAAAAAGGGGACAAGGTCGGCCTGTGGATGCCGAACGTCCCCGAGTGGGTGATCTCCTACTTCGCGATCGCCCGGATCGGCGCTGTCGTCGTCCCGATGAACACCCGCTACAAGCCGCACGAGGTGAGCTACATCCTCG
>CAZGRE010000005.1:0-48165 GCA_964528085.1 uncultured Thermotogae bacterium
ATCGAGTAAGTCGCAACCGCTCAACATCGCAACAGCGACCACAATCATTCCAACAATGAATAGCCTCTTATGCATCCTTTTTCCTTTCTCGGCAGATCACGCGCATTGCGCCACACCAGGATAACGTAGTGAGTATGTTTCCCCAACCGATCCATGCGGATGAACGCCTACTCCGTCCTCCGGTTTGCATCCCTCCCCGTTCGACCCCTACCCTTCAGGAAATGGATCGAAGGAGGAGGAGATGAAGTTCGAAGCCGAGGCGAAGGAGCTTCCGGAGCGGTACGTGGCGTGCATCCGCCACGTTGGGCCATACCCTAAGATCGGTGGGGCGATCATGAGAATCCTCGAATGGGGTATGGCAAGACGCCTAATTGAGTTTCCGAAGACCGACCTTCTCGCCGTGTATCACGACGATCCGAGCATGGTCGAGGAGGGGAAGCTCCGCTCGGACGCCTGCATCACGGTCCCGGAAGGGACGGAGGCCGATGACGAGGTGCACACGATGAGGATTCCAGGCGGACTGTTCGCCGTCGCCCATGTCGAAATCGATCCCGACGAATACGGGAAGGCATGGGATAAGCTGATCGGAGAGTGGATCCCAAAGAGCGGTTACGAACCGGACTACCCCTCCAATCGGCTCTGCTACGAGATCTACCTGAACGACCCGGAGAAGCACCCACAGAAGAAACACCTAGTCGATATCTGCGAGCCTGTAAGGCCGAGCGGTTGAGGACTAGCGGAAGATCGGTTACACCTTTGATCGAATCTGGAATTTGAAACGGACTCTGGATGAGATGGGAGGCTACATCGAAGAGAGAGAGGGATTAGAGCGGATAAGGAAGCCGAAGGAAGAGGAGGTCTCCGTCGAGGGGGAGCTTCTCTCACGGCTCAACCCACTGATAGAGGATCGGTTCATCGTTGAGGTGATCCGGCCGATAAAGGCGGGCAAGGAGGCGGTTGTCTACTGCTGCCGCGCCCATCCGTCCCTCGAGCGGGAGCTCGTCGCTGCAAAGATCTTCCGCCCCCCTGAGATGCGGAGCTTTAAGAAGGACGGGATCTACCGCCAGGGTCGGGAGCATATGGGACCGGTAGATGTCCGCCTCCTCCGCGCGTTGGCGAAGAAAACGCGCGGAGGGAAGCTCCGGAGGTTCAACGCCTGGATCTCCCACGAGATGAGGACCCTTGAGATCCTCCACCGCGCCGGCGCCGACGTCCCCGAACCGATCGAACGGTACGGTCCGGTGATCCTGATGGAGTACATCGGGGACGATGAAGCCCCGGCGCCGGTCCTCGTCGGGGTCACGCTCGACCAGGATGAGGCGAGAGGGATCTACAAGCGGGTCCTTGAAAACGTCGATCTCTTCCTCGCCAACAACCGCGTCCACGCCGATCTGTCGGCGTACAACATCCTCTACTCGGATGGGCGCGGGGTGATAATCGACTTCCCCCAAGCGGTCGATCCGAGGTACAACCAGGACGCGTTCGACCTTCTGATTCGCGACATCAAGAACCTGAACGGGTATTTCAAGGACTACGACCTGGAGCTTGTCGATCCGTTCGACCACGCCCTCGCCCTCTGGCGGAAGCACGTAGACCCGTTCCGCTAGAGCCCAGAGGAGGAGTTGTGCGGCAAGATCCGTTAATCTTTGGGTGAAGGGGGACGATGGAAACGATCCTGATCCGTAACGGCCGGGTGGTGAGGAGAGGCGGGATAGAGCTCGCCGACATCCGGATCGTGGATGGGAGGATCGATTCTGTCGGGCGAAAGATCAAGGAAGGGGCAGACCGGACGATCGATGCTACGGATCTATTCGTCCTCCCCGGCCTGATCGATCCCCACACCCACCCGGTCTACCTCGACGACCTCCGCTCCCTCCCGGTGAGCGCGGCGTACGGTGGGGTGACGACCCTGATCCACTACGCATACGCCAAACCGGGTGATGGCCTGATCGAGACGATCGATCGATTCCGCGAGGAGGGGCTGGCCGGATCGATCCTCGATTTCGCCCTCCACGGGGGGCTGTTCGATCCGGCGCACCAAGCAGACGAGATCCCGAAGGCCTACGAGGCCGGTGTCACCTCGTACAAGATGTTCATGACCTACGCCAAGCTCGGATGGATGACGGACGACTACCAGCTGATGCGGACGTTCGACATCATCGGTCAGGTCGGAGGGATGGGGATGGTCCATGCCGAAAATGGCCTCGCCACCGACTATCTCGAGGACCGGATGCTGGAGAGAGGCGACGACCCGCGGGAGTCGTTCGTCTCCACCCGGCCGGCGATCCTCGAAGCTGAAGCGATCCACCGCGCGATCGCCATGGCGCAGGTGGCAGGGTGTCCGCTCTACATCCCGCACATGACAGCGCGGCTCGGGATCGAGGAGGTCTCCCGCGCCCGGAGGAGCGGCTACCGCGTCTATGCCGAGACCTGCCCGCAATACCTGACGCTGACCGAGGAGGAGCTGATGAGGCAGGGGCCGCTCGTCAAGATTGGACCGCCGCTCCGGAGCGAGGAGGATCGCCGCGCCCTGTGGGCCGGCCTCGCCGATGGGACGATAGACACGGTGGCGAGCGATCACGCGGCGAAGGATAAAACGATCGACGATGACTTCTTCAATGCCCCGTTCGGCTCCCCACAGGTCGAGACGATGCTCCCCCTCGTCTATGACGGGGGGGTGAACGGAGGCTGGATCACGATCCTGCGGCTCGTTGAGGTGATGTGCGAGAACCCGGCGCGGATATTCGGGCTGTACCCGAAGAAGGGGGCGATCGAGCCGGGCGCGGATGGGGACATCGTCCTGTTCGATCCGGATGCAAATCAGACGATCGAGCACGCCACCCAGCACTCGAACGCACCCTACACCCCCTACGAGGGGCGGAGCCTCCTCGGCCGGGTCGTGATGACGATCAGCCGAGGGGAGATCATCGTCGAGGACGGCGAACTTCGCGCAAGACCGGGCCGGGGCGAGTATCTGCGGACGGATAGCGGCCGTGTCGATCCGTTAGATCTGTTCAGGCACAGGAGGTAGAAGATGGAACGGCTAGCCAAAAAGGACGTGCTCCGCGCCGATCAGTTCACGCGGGATGAGATCGAGCTTATCATGAGAAGGGCGGAGGGGTACGAGGCCTCCCTCTCCCGCGGGGAGAGGCTTAACGTGATGGAGGGGAAGGTCCTCGCCACCCTCTTCTTCGAGCCGAGCACGCGGACGCGCCTCTCGTTCGAGACGGCGATGCTCCGGCTCGGTGGGAGCGTGATCACCGTCGCTGAGCCTAAATCGTCCTCCGCCGCCAAGGGGGAGTCGCTTCACGACACGATAAAGACGGTCGAGGGGTACGCCGACGTGATCGTCCTCCGCCACCCGAAGGTCGGCGCAGCGGAGGAGGCGGCGGAGGCGACCGAGAAGCCGGTGATCAACGCCGGGGACGGGGCGGGGGAGCATCCGACCCAGTCGCTCCTCGACGTCTACACGATCAGGAAGGAGAAAGGGAGGATCGACGGGCTCAAGATCGCCCTCGCCGGGGACCTGAAGAACGGCCGGACCGTCCATTCGCTCGCCCGCCTCCTGAAGAACTACGCCGTCTCGCTCCTGTTCGTCTCGCCGGATCCGCTCCGGATGCCGAGGGGGATCGTCGATGAACTGAAAGATCGCGGGATTCAGGTGGCCGAGACCGACGATCTGAGGACGGCGATCGCCGCGGTGGACGTCCTCTACATGACCCGGATCCAGAGGGAGCGGTTCGAGGATGAGGCCGAGTACGAGAGGCTGAAGGGCTCATACGTATTGACCCGAGGGATGCTCGCTGAGAGAGGAGGAGGCCTGACCGTGATGCACCCCCTCCCGCGGGTGAACGAGATCGCGGCCGACCTCGACGGGTATCCCGGAGCCGCTTACTTCCGCCAGGCGGCGAACGGCGTCCCCGTCCGGATGGCCCTCCTCTCCTTGGTCACAGAGACCGGCTAGGGCGCGGACCCTCCTTCATCGATGTAGTCCTCCACGATCCCCTCGAGGACGGCGAGGGGGACGTTCCCGTTCTCGAGCAATAGACTGTTGAACCGGTCGAGATCGAATCGCTCGCCGAGCGCCTCCTCAGCATACCGGCGGAGCTCGATGAGCTTCTCATAGCCGACGAGCCCGACGACCCCCTGCCCGGGCCATACCCCGTAGCGGAAGACGTCGAGGGCGGCCTGGTACGGATCGCGGCCAGTGACATCGGTGTAGAACGAAAGCGCCCGATCGTAGCCCCAGCCCATGAGATGGATCCCGGTATCGTAGACGGCGATCGCCGCCATCTCGAGCTTCCGGAGGAGACGGCCGATATTCCCGTACGGGTCATCGTTGTACCATCCCCACTCCGCCGCGAGATCGTCGGCGTAGGCGGCCCATCCGGCGGAGAATCCTTGGAACGCCTCCTCCTGCTGGATCAGCGGGAGGTCGGACTCCTGTGCGATGGCTACCTGTAGATGCCTCCCTGGGTAGGTCTCCGTGTAGATCAGGCTCGGAAGGAGGAACGTCGGGATATCGATATCGAACCGGAGGTGAAGCTCGGCCGGGGATGAGCCGTCGTGTAGGGCCTTCCAATAGAACGGCCGCTCGAACCACCCGGCGACGACCCGGACGTCCCTCTCCGGGACGGGGAGCCGGTCGGCGACCCTCTCTCGGGCTTCATCCTTCAACGCTATGTACCTATCCCGAAGCTTATTCCCAAGGAGGGATCCCGATCCTTTCCCAAGGAGGCTGCGAAGATCGGCCATCGACACTCCCTTTTCGATCCCAAAGAGGGAGAGCCGATCCATCAACTCGCGTTTAATCCGGCTTATCTCGCCGAGGCCGAGCTCGTAGACCTCCTCCGGGCTGATCTTAAGCCCGGTGAAGTGCTTGATGAGGAAGGCGTAGTAGTCCCTCCCCTCCGGCGTCTTCCCCATCCCGACCCGATCCGGCGCCGAACCGGTCAACTCGTACAGCCAGTCTTCGAACCTAACGTACTCCGGGATCGCCTGATCGACCATGACCGACCACGCCTCTGAGAGGTATTGTCCGCGATCCGGTATCGAGATCGCCTCGGCGTTCTTGATCCCAGCCCGGAGACAGGAGAACAGGGGGGAATAGCTCCGCTCCTCTGGGAACGGGACCCAGAGCATCCATGGCATCTCGCTTATTATCACGCTCGGCGGGAGGAATATCCCCACCTTCGCCGCCCGATCGAGCCATCCCTTGATCCCCAAAAGCTGATCCGGGACGGAGCGGAGGCGGTCGAGATAGGCGAGGACGTCGTTCCGCGAATCGATCGGATAGGTCCCTGTGAGGAGCTGATTCGGTGGCCAGGTGAGGGTGAACGGGAACGGGCCGTCCATCGGATAGAACGCCGGTGAGAAGCGCTGCCCCTCCACCCGATCCTCCAGGAACCACTCGTAGACGTCGTATGTCACCCGCTCGCGGGCGGAGAGGGACTCGCGGTCGAAGCGATGGAGGAGATCGATGATCGCCGATTCGAACCTCCTCGTATCCTCCGAATAGGAGGGGGTGTAATCGTTCAGTCGATCGTCGGTGATCCCGAACTGATCGGCCATCCCCAGGGCAGTGACCCTCTCCGGAAACCGGAGGAGATACTCCCGGTAGGAGTTCTCGACAAAAAGATCGAACGGCAGCCCGGAGACCTCGGCGACAACGTCGCTTACGCTCGGGAGGATCCAGCTCCGGAAAAGGGTGAGGGGCTTCTCATCCGGCGGGTCAAATGCTGGGATCTGAAGCGCGATCAACCCGAGGGTCAACATCGTAAGCCTGAACCATTCTCGCATACCTTGATCATATCAACATCCGCCCCTCCCTTCACCGTCGCCTGATCCCCTAAAAAACCACACCGCGGAGGAGGATCGGATCCAGCTTAATCGGGAGGGGAGATGAGGTAATCGTCCTCGTCCCGGGGAGGTCCACTTCGCCCTCGCTGACGATGCCGGGTAGGATATCGGGCAAAGGAGGGTGAGATGAAGCTTCTCGATGGAAAGACCGGCCTGATATTCGGAGTCGCAAACGAGCGGAGCATCGCCTGGCATATCGCAAAGAGGGCGACCGGAGAGGGGGCTCGATGCGCGTTCTCGTTCCTACCCGGGGAGAAGATGGAGCGGCGCGTCCGCAAGACGCTGGAGGATGGGGGGATCGAGGATCCGTGGCTCCACCCGTGCGACCTTGCAAACGACGATGACCTCGATTCGCTCTTTTCCGCGCTAGGGCGCGACTTCGATAAGATCGACTTCGTCGTCCATTCGGTCGCCTACGCCGATCGAAACTACCTGAAGCCGGGAACGTTCGTCGAAACCCCGCGGGAGGTGTTCGCCCAGGCCCTCGACGTCTCCACCTACACCCTGATCGCGATCGCCAACCGTTCTCGGCCGCTGATGAAAGACGGCGGATCGATACTCGCCCTCAGCTACTACGGGGCAGAGAAGGCGATGCCCGGCTACAACGTGATGGGGGTCGCCAAGGCGGCCCTCGAATCGACGGCGCGCTACCTCGCCCTCGAGCTCGGCGAGATGGGGATAAGGGTCAACTGTCTCTCCGCCGGTCCGTGCCGGACCCTGTCCGCAACGGCGGTCGGCAGCCTCGACGAGATCCTCGACGAGATGGAGCGTCGATCCCCCCTCCGCCGGAACATCTCAACCGACGAGGTGGGAAAGGCGGCCGTCTACCTATTGAGCGACCTCTCCTCGGCCGTCACCGGTGAGACGCATCACGTCGATGCCGGCTACAACGCCGTCGGCGGCTAGGCTGCGCCCGACTCGGATCGCCGGGCGCAGCCCTGCCGGACTAGGGGGTTTGAGGGGACGGCGAGAAGTTCCTCAGGATAAACCCGTCGAGCCGGAAGAGTAGATCCTCCAGTCTATCGACGAGCCGGGCGAGGACCGGGTGGTCGGGGGGATCAGCACGCTTAGCAATCCCGAGGATCTCCCCCGCAAAGGCGCGGATCATCGCGCGGGCTGCCTCCTCGAACCGATCGGCCTCAGCCGGGCTCATCCGCGCGGTCGCCCCTTCGATGTAGCCGTCGAGCCAGTGTCGGAGGTCATCGATCGACTCGCGCACAGCGGGGCGCGCCGGGGTATCTTCCGCCTCATCAACGATCTCATCGAGGATATGTACCAACCGATGGAGGCGAAGGTCGATCCTGATAATCCTTATCTTGAGCGGAAGACCCTCCTCCCCCTCGGCGGGAGGGGGCTCCTGATCGAGGAGCTCCTCGATCAACCCGATCAGCTCCTCGAGCTTCTCATCGAACCGCTCACCCGGCCGCGCCTGCAACGACGAGAGCCGCTCCTGTAAGCGGCTGAGGATATCAGATAGCCCCTCCAAGGTGAGGATCACCGGCCGGTCAGGCGGCTCCGTCGCAACCGCACCCGTGGGGACGAATCCGACGAGGAGAACCCCGATCAACAGTGCTATACCGATTACTTGCGATCTACTCCTAAGGTTTTCCATCTTCCCTCCTTTGCCGCCGCCCGATTTAAAGATGGGCGATCGACAGGGAAGAACGTAAGAGAGCCCCGGTCGAAGTGAAACCACCGATCGGTCAAAACCGCCTCAATCCGCGTTGATCCCCTTGCCCGGTGTCGGCCGACGACCTAACCTCTTTGGTGTGAGCGGAAGATCGATCGAGCGAGCGAAGAGATTCATCATCGCCGCAACCCTTACGGCTCTGATCACCGGCCTCGGGGTCGGCCTGTTCGTCAATTCCTACCAGCATCTCCTTTCAGAGTCGTTCCGCGAGCGGAGCTCGTCCTACGCCCAGGCGTTCGCCGATGGGGCAAGGGAGTGGATGGAGAGGGGCGACCTCTCCCTCCTCAGGGAGGCGGCCCGGCTCCTCCTCGTGGGAAGCGCGATCTACGTCCAGGTGAAAAGCGGCGAGGCCCTCCTCGTCGACGAACGGACGAGCGAGGTGGACGCGCTCCCTCCCGCAGAACTGGAAAGCGGACGGACCGTCAGGGACGCCTCCTTTCCGGACGGGAAGGGTTATCTCGATATCACCATCCCTCTCACCAGCGGCGACGGATCCCCATCCGGATACGTCCGGATCGGGATCGACAAATCGAGCGTGGCCGCCGAAGCGCGCGGTGTCATCCTCCTCTCCGCCGCCTCCGGGGTCGGGTTCGAGATCCTCTTGATCGGGATCCTCGGCTGGGCCCTCCTCGGCCGGGAGGGGAGACAAAGAGGCCCGGAAGGAGGGGATCCCTCCAGTCACATCGAGGCCGGTCCCCTCCGGATCGATCCTGAGCGGAAGGAAGTGGCGATCGGGGGGATGCCGATCCGGCTCACACCGAAACAGTTCTCCCTCCTCCTCCTCCTGGCGAGCGAGCCGGGGCGCGTCTTCTCAGAGGAGGAGATCCTAGATGCGGTCTGGCCCGACTCCCCCTACGCCGATTCGAAGGACATAAAGCAATACGTCTACCTCCTCCGCCGCCGGTTGGGGGAGGCGCATCCGGAAGGGAGGAGCCTGATCGTCACCGTCGCCGGGTTCGGCTACCGGCTGGTGACCGTTGAGGAGGATTTGACCGGACGATGATGGAAATCAGTCCCTCTGAGAATAATGATGAATCCGCCGTGAAAGGAGAGGATGATGAATAAGAGACGTTGGGGGTTGGCTCTCGCTGCGATCGGCATCCTCGCAATCTGCATCCCGTCTGCTGGCTACGGGGAGCGGAGCGATCCCGCCGATCGGACAACACCGCTCGAGGCCCGGCTCATCTCGTTCGCCGAGGAGCTCCGCCTCGGGGTATCCCTCGCCGCCTTCGCCGCCTATTCTCCGACGATCCTCGATCTTCGCCTTCACGCCCAGCAGCTGATAAACCTGATCGAGGGGGTCGAGGGGGAGGACTACGCCCGGCCGTCCGAACCGCCCGAACCGCCCGAAGATCGCCCCGGCCTCCTCGTCGAGGCGACCGCGTGGCTGGAGGAGATCGGTGATAGGCCGATCCCCGCCGAGGCGAAGGAGAGGCTCATCACCGCGGGGAAGAACGTCCTGACGTTCCTCAATCTCGCCCGCGACGCCGCCCTGGCGATCCGTGATGAGCGGAGGATCGCGGTTGCCAAGGAGAGGATGCTCGAGATCTACGCCTATCTCGCCGCGGCGTACGAGCCTCCGTGCGGGCACGGGTACCTCCCCGGCCTATGGACGATCCTGAAGGGTTTCGGGATCGCCGAGGAGGCGGAGGGTCAGCCTCACTCGTAGCGGAGCGCCTCCACCGGGGTCAGCTTCGCCGCCCGCCTGGCCGGCCAGAGGCCGGCGATCGCCCCGAGGAGGAACGAGCCGGCAAGGGTGATCAGGATCAGCGCCGGGCTGGCGACGACCGCCATCTTCACCCCGAAGAACCTCCCGATAAAGAAGGAGGCGACGGCGCTCAATCCGAGGCCGGTTCCGGTCCCGACGATCCCGCCGACGAGGCCCATCATCCCCGATTCGATCAAGAATATCAGGAGGATATGCGAGCTCTTCGCCCCGACCGCCTTCATCACCCCGATCTCCCGCGTCCGCTCGAGGACCGAGGTGAACATCGTGTTCATCACCCCTACCCCCCCGACGAGGAGGGCGATACCGGCGATACCGGCGAGGAATGCGCTAACCGTCGATGTCATCGTCCCGATCGCCTCGCTGATATCAGAGTATGTAACGGCCGTTACCTTCGTATTGCGGGAGTTCAGTTCGCTCTCGACGCGATCGGCGACCTCGTCGACGTCGTAGTCCTCCTCCACACGGACGAGGGTGAGGAGGACGTCCTCCGCCTCCCCCCACAATCTGTCCATCGCCGCGTAAGAGACGTAGATCGTGTCAGCATCAGGCCCGCTCGCCCCCATGGTGAACCCCCGCTCCGAGCCCTCGCCTTGATCGGGTGGGACCATGATCCCGACGACCCTCATTTGAAGCTCATTATCCCCCTCCCCGGCGATCAGGATCGTATCCCCGACCTTCGCTTCGAGCCTCTCTGCGATCCTCGCCCCGAGGACGGCGGCGTCCGTCTCCCCCGGCTCGAACAGCCGACCCCCGGGCTCGACGTCAAGCGGGCCGGTGAACGAGGAGAACTCGGTCATCAGCTCGGGTGAGAGGCCCATCACCGTCAAAAACCCCTTCTTCGCCTCCCCGTCGGGGAGGGTCGGGCCGACGACGAACCCGGTCCTCTGTCTGAGGGCGGCGACGGTCTTGACCCCATCGATCGAGCGGAGAAAGTCAAGATCGAGCGCGTACTCCTCCGGGGTCCCGTTGTGCCTCCTCCCACCGAACGCATCCTCGGAGACGAGCATGAACGTATCGACCCCGAAGACCTTCGAGACCTGCTCGTTGATCGTCCTGTTCAGGCCGAGCCCGATCGAGATCAGGGCGACGACGGCCGTTATCCCGATGAAGACCCCGATCACCGTAAGCCAGCTTCTCAACCTCCGGTGAAGGATGCTCTGGCCGGCGAGGAGGAAGAAGTCCTTAAGCATCGGTTTCACCCCCGGCCGATTCCCCGATCACCCTTCCGTCCTTCAGCTTGATCACGCGATCGGCTATCGCCGCGGCATCCGGGTCGTGGGTGACGATGATCACCGTCTTCCCGTCCTCCTTGCTCAGCCTCCTCAACAGATCGAGGATCTGCCCTCCGCTCTCTGAGTCGAGGTTCCCGGTCGGCTCGTCGGCGAGGATAATCTCGGGATCGTTGGCGAGGGCGCGGGCGATCGCCACCCGCTGGCGCTCCCCCCCGGAGAGCTCGGTCGGCTTATGCGAGCGGCGCTCCGCCAGGCCGACCTTCTCGAGGAGCTCCCTCGCCCGCCGGGCGCGCTCCGAGCCCTTCACCCCTTGGAATATCATCGGAAGCTCGACGTTGCGCTGCGCGGAGAGGGTCTGAATCAGATTGAACGTCTGAAAGACAAACCCGATCCTCCTCCCGCGGATCCGGACGAGATCCCTCTCGCGCAGTTCGCTCAGATTCTCCCCATCGATCAGCGCCTCTCCTCCACTCGGGACGTCGAGCGCACCGAGGATGTGCATCAGGGTCGATTTCCCCGAGCCTGACGGGCCCATGATCGCGACGATCTCCCCCTCCTCGATCTTAAGATCGAGGCCGCGGAGCGCCCGGACGACGACCTTCCCGAGCCGGTAATCCCTGGTGACTCCCTTAAGTTCGAGAAGCGGCACGGTCAACCCTCGTCATATCTGTATTCGACAAGCTCCATCAGGAACGTCTCCACCCACTCCTCCTCGCGGAGCTCCTCGACGCGGATCCGCGGGGAAATGTAGACCGGAGCGGTGAGCGAAAACGCAATGATCGTCCTCGATCCCGGCTTATCCGGATCGATGATCGTCCCCTCCAAGCAGTCGAGCCCGGCGATCTCCACCCGCTTGACGTCGACGAAGTCTCCCCCGGGGAGGGCGTAGTCCTCCCCCTCCTGCAGGCGGTCCCGTTGATCGATCAGCGCCTGGATCGAGGAGTAGTTGACGTCCCTCCCCGTTCCTGAGGAGACCGACGCCGCACCGAAGATGAACCCGAACCCGGCGGCGAGCTCCTCCTCCGAACCGGTCGCCTCGGTCGTCATCCTGACGGTGTAGCGGTCATCCCCATGGACGGTGACGACGAGCTCCAGGATCTGCGGCTCGCTTATCCCCTCTGAACTGACGTTGTACACCATCGTCGTCGTCCCGAGCGGGAAGGCGGCAAGGTCCGCCTGAGCGGCCGCGGTGAACGGAAGGCCGATCAGTCCTACGGCCAGAATCATTCCCACAAACGTCTTCATCCTCTCCTCCTTACTTTCGCGAGGTTAACCGACCGTTATGAAGATTCCGTGTACGGTCGGTCTCATTCCTTTCCCCTCTGAACTGGCTCATATAAAGCCGATAATAGGCGCCTCTCCTTGCGAGGAGCTCCTCATGCGTACCGCGCTCGACGATCCTCCCCTCCTCGATCACGACGACCTGATCGGCGTTCCGGATCGTCGACAGGCGGTGGGCGATGACGAAGCTCGTCCTTTCGCGCATAAGCTCATGGAGGGCCGCCTGAATCTGCACCTCGGTCCGCGTATCGACCGAGCTCGTCGCCTCGTCGAGGACGAGGATCCGCGGATCGGCGAGGATCGCCCGGGCGATCGCGATCAGCTGGCGCTGTCCCTCGGAGAGGTTCGCCCCCCGCTCCGAGAGCTCGGTATCGTAGCCGTGGGGTAGCCGACGGATGAACCGATCGGCGTTCGCCAGCCTCGCCGCGGCGATCACCTCATCGTCGGTCGCATCGAGCCTCCCGTAGCGGATGTTCTCCATCACGCTCTCCGCGAACAGGAAGGTCTGCTGCAGGACGACCCCGAGCTGCCGGCGGAGGGAATCCTTGGTCACCTCCCGGATGTCGATCCCGTCGATCCTGATCACCCCTTCGTCCGGCTCGTAGAACCGGGAGAGGAGGTTTACGATCGTCGTCTTCCCCGCTCCGGTCGGGCCGACGAGGGCGATCGTCTGACCGGGGCGGGCGTGGATGTCGACGCCCCTCAGGACGGGGACTCCAGGGACGTAGGAGAAGCTCACATTATCGAAGACGACATCCCCTCTTACGTCTTTCAGCTCGATCGCGCCGGGACGATCGGTCAGATCCGCCGGGAGATCGATCGTCTCGAAGATCCGCTCCGCGCCGGCGAACGCCTGCTGCACCTGGGTGTAGAGCTGTCCCAACTGGCGGAGCGGCTGGGCGAACCGGCGCGAGTAGGTGATGAACGCAGCGATCGTACCGACAGTCGCTAAGCCCTTCACCGCCAGGAAGCCGCCGAGGCCGGCGACGACTGCGATGTTCGCGTTCGACAGGATCCCCATCATCGGCATGACGAGGAGGGCGTAGGTCATCGCCTGGATCCCGACCCTCCTGACGGCGGCGTTGCGCTCGTCGAACCGGGCGAGGACCCTCTCCTGTTGTCCGAACGCCATCACCACCCGCTGACCGGAGTATGTCTCCTCGAGGATCCCGTTCAGAAGGCCGAGGTTCTTCTGATACGCGCGGAACGCCGAGCGCGTTCTCGCCCCCACGAACGCGACGAGCCACATCATGAGGGGGAGGAATATCATCGATGCGAGGGCGAGCCATGGATTGAGGATGAACATGATAATGATGATCCCGATGATGGTGAGCCCCCCGGAGAAGAGCTGGGTTACGTTCTGGGAGAGGACGCGACTGATCGCGTCCATGTCGTTCGTCAAGCGGCTCATCAGCTCGCCCGACCTCCGCTGATCATGGAACTGGAGGGAGAGCCGCTGCAAATGGGAGAAGAGGTCCCCTCTCAGGGTGCGGATCGCACGTTGGGCGATCGTCGCTACCCAGACCCCTTGCCCTACCTGCGAGATCCACGCGATCAGGTACGCTGCGAGTATCATAAGGACGCTCAGAAGGAGGGCCCCCCAACCCGAGCGCGCGACGAGCTGATCGATCGCGCGCCCCATCAGGTAGGGGCCGAGCAGCCCGATCGTCGTCCCGAACGCAGCGAGGAAGAAGACGAGGACGATCCCCCGCCGATAGGGGGAGAGGTAGGAGAGGAGCCGCCGGAGGGTCCTTCTGAGGTCCTTCGGCCTCTCGAACGCGAACCCATGCCCCCGGCCGGGGCGCATCAGGTTCGGGGGGCGGACGCGGGGGGATCGATCCTCAGCCATTCGGCCCCCCTCCGAGCTGCGAGCTGTAGATCTCCTGATAGATCGGGCTTGCCTCGATCAGTTCTGCGTGCGTCCCGACCGCTGCCAGCCTCCCCCGATCGATCACGAGGATCCGATCGGCGAGAAGGACGGTCGATATCCGCTGGGCGACGATGAACCTCGTCGTTGTATGCGCAGATTCTGATATCAGCCGATCGAGGGCGTCTTGAAGCCTGACCTCGGTCTCGATGTCGACGGCACTCGTCGAATCGTCGAGGATCAGGATCTTCGGGCGGACGAGGAGGGCGCGGGCAATCGCGATCCTCTGGCGCTGCCCGCCGGAGAGGGTCACCCCGCGCTGCCCGATCTGGGTGTCGTACCCCTCGGGTAGTGATTCGATGAACTCGTGCGCCTGCGCCGCCTCGGCCGCGGCGACCATCTCCTCGTCCGTCGCGTCCGGCCGGCCGTAGGTGATGTTCTCCCTGACCGTTCCGGTGAACAGGACCGCCTCCTGAAGCGCGATTCCGATCTGGGAGCGGAGGGAGGCGAGGCTGACCTCGCGGACGTCGATCTCGTCGATGAGAACCCTCCCTCCTGTGACATCGTAGAACCTCGGGATCAGGTAAATCAGGGTCGACTTTCCCGATCCGGTCGCCCCGAGGATCGCGACCGTCTCCCCCGGCTCGGCGACGAAGCTCACGTCGGCGAGGATCGGCTCGGATCCGTCATCGGCGTAGCTGAACCAGACCCGATCGAATCGGACGCGGCCGCGCAGATCGGCGAGGCTCCGGCTTCCCCGCCGCTCCTTGACCGCCGGCTCGGCGTCGAGGACCTCGAGGATCCGCTCGGCAGAGGCGTCGGCAGCAGCGATCGGGCCGAGCATCCCGGCGAGCATCATCAACGGAAAGAGGGCGAACGAGAGGTAGTTGACCGATGCCACCACCCGGCCGACGGTCAGCGAACCGGAGAGGGTAGCGATCCCACCGAACCAGATGACACCGATGACGGCGAGGTTGAGGATGAACGTCATCGTCGGGACGAGGATCGCAACGAGGCGCATCACGCGGATGTTCTCCTCCATCAACCGGGCGTTCGCGTCCTCGAACCGTTTTATCTCGCGCTCCTCGCGGACGAACGCCTTCACTACCCGGACCCCGGCCAGGTTCTCCTGCATCACCGTGTTCAGCCGATCGAGCCTCTTCTGCACCCATAGGAACATCGGCCGCGCCCTCTGCGAGAAGAAATAGACGATTCCGACGATCAGCGGGACGAAGGCGAGCATCAGGAGGGCAAGCCTAGGGCTTGTGAGGACGAGGAGGATCACCGCACCGATCGTCCATACCGGGGCGCGGGTCAGGATGCGAAGAGACATCATCACGACCGACTGCACCGCGTTCACGTCGCTCGTCGAGCGGGTGATGAGCGGGCCGGTACGAAGCCGGTCGAGGTTTTTGAACGAGAACGTCTGCACCTTCCGCATCAGGGAGCTCCGGAGGTCGTGGGCGAAGCTCTGTGCCACCTTGACGGATAGGACGCTGTTTCCGAGGGTGAACAGGGCGGAGACGAGGGCGGCCCCGAGCATGACGAGCGCCGTCGTCCAGACGACGCGAAGGTCGCCCCTTGCGATCCCTTGATCGATGATCCGCTGGGTCAACCTGGGGATGAGGAGGTCGGCCGCGACCATCCCAAAGAGGAGGAGGAGGGCGGCGATCGCCTCCCAGCGATAAGGCCGGATGAACCGGTAGAGCCGGATGATCGATCTCATCGTCGCTCACCCCTCCGCGGCGAGACCTCGACGAGCCGGGAATAGACCTTCGCGAGGATGGTCGAGAGGTCCTCTACCTCCTCCTCCGTCAACACCCCTGTTATCTCCTCCTCGAGCTCGCGGAACGACCGGCGTATCTCCTCCTTCAGGGAGAGGGACTTCCCGGTCAGATAGACCCGGAGGATCCGCTGATCGTCCGGATCGGCTCGGCGCTCGATCCACCCGTCCCGCTCCATCCGCTTTATCATGTTCGTTACCGTCGCCGGGCTGATCCGGAGGGCGCGGGCGATCTCGGCGGATGGGATCCCATCGTTGTGCCATAGGTAGGAGAGGACGAGCCCTTGCCCGCAGTGAAGGCCGATCGCCTCCATCTTGATCCGGAGCCGATACCGGGTCAGCCGGCAGACGCGGGAGAGGAGGTGGCCGACCGTCTCCCGGCCGGGATCCCCTTTCAAAGGTATCAAAGGAGGAGGCCTTCCCGTTCGAATATCATTAGCAAGCTAATTATTATCGATGGACAAGCCCGTTTCAACCGAATGAGGTCAGCCCCGGCTATTGATCCCCTCCCACGAGGGAATCATGGATCCTGAATACCGCCATGATCAGCTCGCAGGCGACGCGGACGGCGATCGGGCCGACGAACAGGACGATCAGGCCGCTCACGATCCCGATCCCCCCTCCGAACGCCCCGGCCGAGGCGGCAATAAGGGTGATCCCGCGGATCACGCAGACCGCGACGCCTATCCAGAAGATGATCTGGATCACAACCGGGGTGATGAACCTGCGGAACGTCAGGTACTCATGCATCGTAGCATCCTCCTTGATCTTCATCTCTGGAAGCGAACGTACAGGAAACAGAGCCGCCCGCCAAGGCGAGATACCTTTCAATGATCGGCTTCTTCGGCATAATCTAGATCATGGCGTTCCCGAAGGATCTCATGTACCGGAAGTTCCAGCTGTACGGGTTCCTGAAGAACCTACGCTTCTTCGACCCGTTCATCATCCTCTTCTTCCGGGAGATGGGCCTCTCCTTCCTCCAGATCGGGATCCTCTACTCGATCCGCGAGATATCGACGAACATCCTCGAGATACCGACCGGGGTGATCGCCGATTCGTTCGGGAGGAGGAAGGCGATGCTCCTCTCGTTCTCCTCTTACCTTCTCTCGTTTCTCCTCTTCTATGCGTTCCATCACTTCTGGGTCTACTCCCTGGCGATGGTCGCGTTCGCGTTCGGTGAGACGTTTAGATCCGGGACGCACAAGGCGATGATCCTCGAGTACCTGAGGATGAAGGGGATGGAGGGCGAGAAGGTATCCTACTACGGCCACACCCGCGCCGCCTCCCAGTTCGGCTCGGCGATCGCCGCCCTGATCGCCGCCTCCCTCGTCTTCTACGCCGGGAGCTTCCGGATCGTCTTCCTCGCATCGACCGTCCCCTACGTCCTCGCCCTCGCCCTCCTCGCCTCCTATCCGCGGGAGCTCGACGGGAAGGGCGCTCCGATCGGCCGCAGAGGGATCTCCCGGCTGATCGAAACGGGAAGGGAATTCATCGCGTTTTTAAGAGACCCGCCCCTCCTCCGCGGCCTGTTCTCGAGCGCCGCCTTCGACGCCGCGTTCAAATCGACGAAGGACTACCTCCAGCCGATCCTGAAATCGCAGGCCTTGGCGATACCGATCCTCCTCTCCCTCGACGGGAACCGGCGGGTGGCGATCGTCGTCGGGGGACTTTACTTTCTGATCTACATCGCCACGAGCTTCGCCTCATCCCGCGCCGGCGCGTTGGAGAGGCGTCTCCCCTCCCTCTCGCACGCGGTGAACATCACCTATCTGATCGGCCTCGGCCTCCTTGCGGGCGCCGGTGCTGCGGCATGGGGAGGGATCCCCGGGATAGCGATCGCCGCCTACCTGGGCGTCTACGCCCTCCAGAACGTCCGCCGGCCGCTCATCGTCGGCTACCTATCCGAGCGGATGCCGCACCGGACGATGGCGACCGGGCTCTCGGTCGAGTCGCAGCTGAAGACGATCCTGATGGCGGCCCTCGCCCCGCTGATCGGCCTCCTCGCCGATCGGCTGGGGGTCGGACCGGCGATCGGGATAATCGCGATCGGAGGGATATCCCTGATCCCGCTCGTCTCGGTCAGGGAAAAAGATGGCGATCAAGGATAAAATCGAGATCAGGCTCGCCGATATAACGCACCTGGATGTCGATGCGATCGTGAATGCGGCGAACGAGTCCCTCCTCGGCGGGGGCGGGGTCGACGGGGCGATCCATCGGGCCGCCGGGCCGGAGCTCCTCAAGCGATGCCGGTCGATCCCTGAGGTGAGGCCGAACGTCCGCTGCCCGACCGGGGAGGCGAGGATCACCCCGGGCTACCGACTAGCGGCGCGGTACGTGATCCACACCGTCGGTCCAAGATGGCGCGGTGGTGGCCACGGAGAGGGAAAGCTCCTCGCCTCGTGCTACCGAAGCTCGCTTGAGCTCGCCCGCGAGCACGGAATCGGCTCGATCGCGTTTCCCGCGATAAGCTGCGGAGCGTATAGATTTCCGATCGATGAGGCGTGCAAAATCGCAATGAGCGAGACGGCCTCGTTCCTCGAGCGCTTCAAGATCCCTGAGCGGGTGATATTCGCCGCGTTCTCGGATCCGATCCTATCCGCCCTCCGCTTAGCCCACGAGGACCTCTAGTCCGGCGAGGAGTCGCTTGTTCTCGGATCTCGTCCCGACCGAGATTCGAAGGTGCTCGGGTAGGTCGTACCCGGTGCACGGGCGGACGATCACTCCTTGCCTTAGGAGCCCCTCCTGGACCGCGGCGGCATCCGGCCCGACCCGGACGAGGATGAAATTGGTGTGGCTCCTTGCGTACTCAAGCCCGAGACGATCGAGCCCCTGATAGAGGAACTCCCGCTCCCTCCTGTTCGCCTCGACCGACCGGCGGAGGAAGCCCTCGTCGGCGAGGGCGGCGATCCCCCCTGCCTGGGCGAGGGAGTTCACCGAGAACGGCGGCTTCACCTTGAACAGGGGGGAGATCAGGTCCGGATCGCCGAACGCGTACCCGAGCCTGATCCCGGCGAGGCCGTAGACCTTGGAGAAGGTGCGAAGGACGATGATGTTTTCCCGCCCCTCCCTGATGTAGGAGAGGGTGTCCGGATAGTCGGGGGAGTCGACCATCTCGTAGTAGGCCTCATCGAAGACGATAAGGACCCTGGCGGGGACGGAATCGAGGAACCGCTCGACCTCCTTCCGTGTGACGATCGTCCCGGTCGGGTTGTTCGGGTTGCAGACGTAGACGATCTTCGTCGATCGATCGACCGCCTCCGCCATCGCAGGAAGGTTGATCCTGTAGCCCGAAGCGAGCTCCGTCTTCACGAGCCTTGCCCGCATCGCGTGGGCGTAGATATCGTACATCGGAAACGAGGAGCGGCTGACGATCACCGCATCTCCCTGATCGAGGTAGGCGAGGGAGATCTGAAGGATCAGGCCGTCGGCGCCGTTCCCAACGGCGATCGAATCGATCGGGATGGAGAATTTATCGGACAGCGCCTTCCGCAGCTCGTAGCTCGCCCCGTCCGGGTAGAGGTTCAGCCCGGGGATCGACCGGCGGATCGCCCCCTCCGCCAGCGGGGATACGCCGAGCGGGTTCTCGTTCGAGGCGAGCTTGATCACATCGTCGAGCCCGTATGAGCGCTTCACCTCGTCTATCGGCCTTCCCGGAACGTACGGCCTTATCCTCTCAAGCCCTGACTGCGGTCGCGGCGGACGGTCCATCGTCATCCTCCTTTCCGGATGATCCGTGCATCCCCGATCAAGGCGCCTTCCTCGAGCGCGAAGACCGGGTTTAGGTCAATCTCTGTGATATTAGGGTATTTAAATATTATCTGTGATACATCGGCAACGAGGCGGGCGAGCGCCGGAATGTCGGCCGGGGGCCTCCCGCGGGCCCCGCGGAGGAGACCTCCGGCGCGGAGCTCTCCTATCATCCTGAGGGCCTCCTCCTCCCCGATCGGACAGATCCTGAACGTCACATCGCGAAGGACCTCGGTGTAGATCCCACCGAGGCCGACGGCGATCACCGGGCCGAACTTCGGATCGCGGGAGGAACCGACCAAGACCTCGACCCCCCCTTCGATCTGGGGGAGGACGAGTACACCGACGAAGCCCCTCCCCCCGATCCTCTTCAGCCGGGCGAACCCCTCCCGCACCCGGTCGTCCCCGGATATTCCCAGGATCACCCCGCCGAGCTCGCTCTTATGGACGATTCCGGCCGAGACGACCTTCATCACGACCGGATAACCGATCCTCCGTGCGGCATCGACCGCCTGATCGGCGGAGCGGACGAGCTCCCTCTCAGGGACGGGAAGACCGAGCCGCTCGAGGAGGTCAAGCCCATCCGGCTCTAGGAGCGGGCCCTCGCCGGGGATTTCGCCCTCCGGTTCAACCGGGGCTGTCGACTCGATATCCCCCTTCCGCTCCTCGTAGGCGGCCATCCGGGAGATGACCTCGACCGCCCGCTCGCCGGTGGCGAAGTTGGGGACGCCCCCTTCCTCGAGGATCGGGAGTGCAGATTCCACCGCCCGGCCGGCCATGAAGCAGGCGGCGATCGGCTTTTTCGCCCCCTTCGCCGCCGCGACGACGCCGCGGGCGATCGGAACGGGGTCGAGGTAGGCGGGGGAGACGTTCATCGCGATGGCGGCGTCGTACTCGTCGAGGACGGCTTCGAGGGCGAAACGGTACTCTTCCTTCCCCCCTTCGACCGTGAGATCGACCGGATTCAGGAGCGAGCAGATCGGGGGGAGCCCCTCAGCGAGCCTCCTCTTCAGCCGGTCGCTCGTGGGATCGACCGAAAGCCCGACCCCCTCGGCCCGATCGGCGGTGAGGACCCCAGGGCCGCCGGAGTTCGTCACGATCGCGAGCCTCCGGCCGCGGACCGGCCGAAGGTGAACGAACCCGCGGGAGAGGTCGAACATCTCCTCGACCGTGGCGACCCTGATCCCGCCGACCTGACGGATCGCAGCGTCGTATACAGCGTCCTCCCCGGCGAGGGATCCGGTGTGAGACAGGGTCGCCCTCCTCCCTGACGAGGACCTCCCCGCCTTGATCACGATGAGCGGCTTCTTCGCTGCGAGCCGGCGGGCAGACTCGATGAACCTCCTCCCGTCGGAGACCGTCTCGATGTACAGGCAGACGACGCGCGAATCAGGGTCCTCCCTCAGGTAGTCGAGGAAGTCGACCTCGGTCAGGTCGGCCCCGTTCCCGTAGCTTACAAACTTGGAGAACCCAACCCCTTGCTCCTCCGCCCAGGAGAGGACCGCCCCGCCGAGGGCCCCGCTCTGGGAGACGAACGCGACAGAGCCGGCCGGGGGGCGCGTCTCCAAGGTCGGATAAAGGGAGAAATGCGTATTCACGATCCCGGCGCAGTTCGGGCCGACGAGCCTGATCCCGTAGCTGCGTGCCAGCCGGACGATCTCCTCTTCACCTTCTTCGTTTCCGATCTCGGAGAACCCGGCGGTGATCACGATCGCCGCCTTCACCCCGGCGCGGCCGGCGTCCTCGATCACCGAGGCAACCGTCTCTGCCGGGGAGGCGACGACGACGAGGTCGACCGGGGAATCGATCTTTCCGATCGATCGGAAGCCGGGGGCGCCCTCCTTCCCCTCCCCGCTCGGATTGACGGCGTAGACGTTGGGGTAGCCGCCGTCTAAAAGCTGGTCGATCAGGACCGATCCGATCTTCCCTGGCTTGAGCGACCCGACGACGGCGACCCCGCGCGGCTCAAATAGACCCGTCAGGCTCATGACCTCATCCGGCCGGCGCGGAAGGCGGTCAGGTTCGCCTCGGCCCTCCCCGGCCATCGCGCCGAGATCGCCTCCTCGATCAGGGCGGGGTCGAGGACCTCTCGGAGGGAGGGGATACCGGCGGCGACGCCGAGGAGATAGACGTTCGCCGGGACCTTCCTTCCGTTCAGATCTGGCCTCTCGTTCGGATCGACGATCAGCACCCCCCCTGCCGAGCGGCGGATCGCACCGATCACTGCATCGCGGTCGGGGTAGTCGTCCCGCCCGAGGAGGACCCCGGTCGGGAAGAGGACCTCGTCGTAGAGGATGAACGTCCCGTCTTCCTTCACGTAGGGGATCCCTTTCAGGGCCTCGGAGCGCTCCATCGCGATCACGATATCCGCCCCGCGGGGGGGGATCCGCATCCCGGCGCGATCGAGGCCGATCCTCACCTCACCCTTGACGAACCCTCCCCGCTGCGCCATCCCCTTCGTCGGACAGAACGAGACGGGGATCCCGCTAGAGGAGGCGGCGCGGACGAGGAGATCCCCGATCGTCAACACCCCCTGCCCGCCGATGCCGATCAGGACGATATCGCAGCTCATCTCTCCCCCTCGTTCAAAACGAGCGCTCCGGTCGGGCATACGGCGGCGCAGAGGCCGCAGCCGTTGCACTGTGAATCGTCGATATCGATCGACCCCTCACCGATCGATATCGCCGGGCAGCCGGTCACCTCAAGGCAGCGGTTGCACAGGATGCACTTATCCGGATCGAACTTGAGCCTATCAGCTAGGATCCCCCTCCTCCTCGCCTGGATCGCGCACTCCCTCCGGGCGAGGACGACGTTCACCCCCCCATCACGAAGGGAGGACTCTATCGCCGCTGTCGTCTCCGCGATGTCGTACGGATCGACGATCGTCAGCCGATCGACCCCGAGGCCGCGGATCACACCGGCGAGGTCGACCCTCCGGCCGGCCGGCTGGAACTCCTCGTCGGTCGCGGGGTTCACCTGCATCCCGGTCATGCTCGTCCAGCCGTTGTCCATCACGATCAGGGTGAGCGGAACCCGGTGCTGGACCGCGTTGATCAGCCCGGGGATCCCGGCGTGGAAGAAGGTCGAATCCCCGATCGTCGCGATCACCGGGGTCCTCACCCCGGCGTGGACGTACCCCTGGGCGAGGCTGACGCTCGTCCCCATCGAGACCTCGTTCCACAGGATCTCAAACGGGGGGTTGATCCCGAGGATCGTGCACCCAATGTCGCCGGTGACCATCACCTCATCACGGGAGAACCCGGTCCTCTCGATCGCCCGGGCGATCGCCATGTACGTACCCCGATGCGGGCAGCCGGCGCAGACCGTGATCGGCCGCGGGGCGGGAGAGGGGAGCTTCGCGGCCGAGCCGCGATCCTCCTTGGGCTCCCTCCCAAGGGCCTCCGACAGGCCGGCCAGCACCTCGGGGAGGGCGTACTCGCCGATCCGAGGGAGGGTCGAGTCGAGCTTGCCGACGATCCTCCCGGAGAACCCTGACTCCCGCGCCTCGACGATCAGCCGCTTCTCGAAGTGCGGCTCGAGCTCCTCGAGGACGAGGATCGCGGACGAGCGCGCAAGAAGCCCCCTCACCTCCTCCTTCGGGAACGGGTTCGTCGTCGTCGCATGGAGGATCGAGACCTGCGAGCCCGATACCCCGAGGCGGGCGAGCCCCTCGTTCAGATAGCGGTCGACCGGCCCGACGGCGACGATCCCGAGCCCGCCTTCATCTCCGAGATCGAGCCGGTTCAGCCCGAGCTCGCGGATGACCCGCTCCGCCTCGGCGAGCCGGGCGATAGAGCGGCGGTGCTGCTCCTGGCAGATTGCGGATCCGGCCTTGGTGAAGCGGAATACGTCCCGCTCGAGGATCGGCTCTCCCTCCTTGAGCGTCCCGTCCTCCTCGATCTCGACCGACTCGGCGCCGAGGGCGACCTCGGTCGTCAGCCGTATCATGACGATGGAACCAACCCTCTCTGAGAGTTCGAACGCCTCCTGGACGAGCCGGTAGGCCGCAGACGGGGACGAAGGCTCGATGATCGGAAGATCGGAGATGATCGCAAACCCGCGGGTGTCCTGCTCCGCCATCCCGGCGCTCGCCCCGGGATCGTCGGCGACGTAGACGACGAGCCCCCCGTTCGTCCCGGAGTAGGCGACCGATATCACCGCATCGTAGGCGACGTTCAGCCCGGACATCTTCATCGTGCACAGCGCCCGTCGTCCGGCCCAGGCAGCACCGGTCGCGATCTCGAACGCGACCTTCTCGTTCACGCTCCACTCGACGTGCCTACCCGGGAGGTCTAAGCCGATGATCGAGCCGATGCAACCGGTCGACGGGGTCCCGGGATACCCGGTGATCACGCTCGCCCCCGCCCTGAGGGCGCCGCGGGCGAGGGCCTCGTTCCCGGTCAGGATCCTCCTCATCACCTGACATCCTCCGGCTTCCCCTTGATGGCGGCCAGGACCCTCTCCGGGGTGAGCGGGACCTCGTGGATCCTGATACCGAGCGCATCGGCGACCGCGTTCGCCACCGCAGGGGCCGCCGGGGTGAGCGACGGCTCCCCGATCCCCTTCGCCCCGAACGGGCCGATCCCGCTCCCGGACTCGAGGATGATCGCCTCGGTGGTCGGGAAGTCGCACGATGTCGGGATCAGGTATTCGGCGAGGGACGGGGTCTGGGTGATCCCGTCCTTCACGATGTACTCCTCCATCAGGGCATAGCCGAGCCCCTGATGGCTTCCCCCGATGATCTGCCCCCGGACCGCGGCCGGGTTGATCGCCCGGCCGACGTCGTGGCAGGCGACGCTCTTTATGATCTCGACCTCGCCGGTCTCGGTATCGACAGCGACCTCGACGGCCTGGGCCCCGAACGTGAAGTCGGGCCAGATGTCTCCCTGCCCGGTCTCAGGGTCGATCCCGTCGGTGAACGGAGCCTTGAACAAGGCGAGGTTGGAGAGGGGGATCCCGTCGGCGGCGCAGGCCGAGGCGAGCTCGTCGAGCGGGATCGAGCGGGCCTCGTCCCCGACGACGAACGCCCTCCCATCGGCGAGATCGATCGCACCCTCATCGACCTTAAAGTCCTTCGCCGCCCGGACGATCAGGTTCTCCCGGACGACGGATGCCGCCTTGTACACGGCGTTACCCGACATGTAGAGCTGCCTCGTCGCGGTCGATGTACCGGCTAGTGGGGTGAGGGCCGAGTCGGTCGCGTAGACGGTGACCCGCTCGAGCGGGACGCCGAGGAGCTCGGCCGCTATCTGGCAGAGGGAGTTCACCTGACCCGCCCCGATGTCGGGGACACCGCAGCGGATCGTCACCGTCCCGTCGAGCTCGAGGCCGACCCAGGCGCGGGAGGTGTCGTGGAACCAGGTTATCCGGCCGTAGCTCTGGAAGTACGAGGCGAACCCGCAGCCGACCTTACGCCTCTTCGTCGACGGGGTCGGCTCGCCGAGCCCAGCGATCGCCCGCGTCGCCGTCTCCTCGAGCCAGACCTCGCTTGTGATCCGCTGGCCGGTCGCCGTCTCATCACCCTTCTTCAGGTAATTGACCCGCCGCACGGCCAGCGGATCGAGACCGAGCGCCTTTGCTATCTCGTCCATCTGCTGCTCGTAGGCGAGGGCGGCCTGCGGTCCACCGAACCCGCGGAACGCGCTCGTGAACGGCTGGTTCGTCGCCGCGGCAACGCTGTCGACCGAGACGTTATCGATCCGGTACGGACCGGTCGCCATCGCGGTCGCGTACAGGAGGACGTAAGGGGTGAGGTACGGGTAGGCACCAGAGTCGGCGATCATCCTGATCTCGGCCGCGGTGATCCGCCCGTCCCGTTTCACCCCTGTCCGATGCGTTATCACGAACGGGTGGCGCTTCGACTGGGCGACGAACGACTCCTCCCGTGTGTAGACGAGCTTGACCGGCCTTTTCGTCTCCCGGGCGAGGAGGGCGAGGAAGATCTCGACGGTGACGTCCTCCTTCCCCCCGAAACCCCCACCGACCATCGTCCCATGGATACGGACCTTGTTCTGCGGTATCCCGAGCGCCTTGGCGACCGAGCGGAAGTGCTCGACGACCTGGGTGCAGAGCCGGATGTTGATCACCCCTTGGTCGTCGACCCACGCCACCCCGGCCTCGGGCTCGAGGTAGGCGTGCTCGACGAACGGCATCCTGAAGGTGTTCTCGACGATCAGATCCGCCTCGGCCATCCCTTTTTCGAGGTCGCCCTTCCTTATCCGCCAGCGGGCGACGACGTTGTCCTCCCCGTACACCTTCGGCGCGCCCGGCTTCAGCGCCTCCTCGGGATCGAACACGCCGGGGAGTTCCTCGAGCTCGAGCTCGATCGCTGATATCGCCTCCTCGGCGATCTCCTCCGTCTCGGCGGCGACGAGGGCGATCGGTTCCCCTTGGAACCGGACGACGTCCGTCGCGAGGACAGGGGCGGCCGATCCGGCCCTCTCCTTCCTCCCGGTCTGGCCGGGTAGGTCGGTCGAGAGCCTCGCACCGGGGAGGTCCCTACCGGTGAGAACCGTTGCCACCCCGGGGATCGAGCGCGCCCTCTCGACGTCGAGCCTCCTGATCCGCGCCGATGGGAGGGGGCTCCTCAACACCTTGGCGTAGAGCATGTTCGGCATCGAGAAGTCGCCGGCGTAGACGGTCGCCCCGACCGCCTTACCGAGGGAATCGACCCGCCTGAGCGGCCTTCCCACCTGACGGAGGGGAGGGAGGGCGACCTTGGGGAGCGGCTTTACCTTCACCCGTTCGATCATCCCGAACCACCCCCTTCAGCGATCCGCCTCGCTGCCTCCTTCACCGCCTCGACGATCTGGGCGTAGCCGGTGCAGCGGCAGAGGTTCCCGGAGATCGCCTCCCTTATCTCCTCTTCGGTCGGATTCGGGTTCTCGTCGAGGAGGGCCTTCGCTGCCATGATCATCCCTGGCGTGCAGTAGCCGCACTGGACCGCGCCGGTGTCGGCGAACGCCTCCTGGATCGGATGCGGCCGATCGAGCGTACCGAGGCCACTCGCCGTGAGGATCTCGCTCCCGTCCGCCTGCCAGGCGAGGACGAGGCAGGAGTTAACGAGCTTCCCGTCGAGGAGGACGGCGCACGCCCCGCAGTCCCCCTTCTCGCACCCGTTCTTGACGTCGATGTAGCCGAGGTCGCGGAGGGCGCGAAGGAGGGTGACGTTCGGAGGGAGGGAGACCTCGCGCTCCACGCCGTTCACCTTGAAGCGAACCGTCTTTCTATCCATCGATCTTTCCCCCTTCGAAGACCCTTTCCAACAGCCGCCGGACGAGCGTCGCCACCGCCTCCCGCCGGTACCACGCCGAGCCGCGGACGTCGGAGACCGGTCGCGCCTCCGCTGCGGCGGCAGCGGCAGCAGCAGCGATCGAGGCGGGGGTGATCGGCCCGGCAGCCAGGATCCTCTCTGCTTCGTCCGACCTGATCGGGGTCGGGGCGACCGCCCCGAGGGCGATCCTGACCCGCCTTTCACCGCTGTTAGATCCTCCGATCGAGACGGCGACGCTGACGACCGATATCGCATCCGCCCTACGTAGGCCGAGCTTCCGGAAGGCGAAGGAAGTCCCGTCAGACGGGATCGGAAACCTGATCGCGGTCAGAAGCTCGCCCTTCCGCAGGTCGGTCTTCCGCACGCCGCGGAAGAACCGATCGATCGGGATACGCCTTGCCCCATCGGGGCTCGCAATCTCGAGCGCAGCGTCGAGGGCGAGGAGGGGCGGGGCGGTGTCGGCCGCCGGGGACGCGTAGGCGAGGTTCCCCCCGATCGTCGCCCGGTTCCGGACCGCCGGGCTGGCGAACGTATCGCACGCCGCGCGGAGGAGGGGGGCGTGCTCCGCCACGAGCCCGCTTTTCTTGATCTCAGCAATCGTCGTTGCAGCCCCGATCACGACCTCCTCCCCATCGACCCTGATCCCGGAGAGGTCGTCGATCCGTCCGAGGTCGACGAGGACCGGTGGGCTGACCCTCCGGCTCCGCATATCGACGAGGAGGGCCGTCCCCCCGGCGATCGGAACCGCACCCGGCGATCTAGCGAGGATATCGAGCGCCTCGTCGAGGCTCTCCGGCCGGTGAAGCTCGAACTCTGGAAGCGTCATGATCCCCCTTTCGTTACCGCCCGCTTCACCGCGCGGACGATGCTCGCATACCCGGTGCAGCGGCAGATGTTCCCTTTCAGATAGTCCCTTATCTCATCCTCGGTCGGCTGCGGGATCTCGGAGAGGAGCCTCTTTGTCATCACGAGCATCCCGGGTGTGCAGAATCCGCACTGAAACGCGTTCTCCTCGATGAACGCCTCCTGGATCGGATCGAGCCTCCCGCCGTCGCCTGCTAGCCCCTCCACGGTCCTGATCCGCGCCCCGTCAGCGCTCACAGCGAGGACGAGGCAGGAAAGGGCAGGGGCACCGTTCAACAGGACGGTGCACGCCCCGCACTCCCCGATCCCGCAGCCGTACTTCGGACCGGTCAGCTCGAGCCGGTCGCGGAGGACGTTTAACAGAAGCTCGTTCGGCCCGACCTCGAGCGTATGTAAGGCTCCGTTCACCTCGAGGCGGATCGCGGTCCGCTCGTCGGGCAAGACCCGCTTCGGCCCGGATTCGAAGATGAGGGACGTCGGCTCGCCGCGGAGCGGCCGCGGGGGTGCGCTCGTCCTCTCCCACGCGGCGGAAAGCCCGTCGAAGACGAGGGCGGCCGTCGCCCTCCTCCGGTAGTCGGCGCTCGAGCGGGTATCGTCGATCGGTGAGATCTCCTCGCTTGCCAAGCGTCCGGCCTCGAGCGCTCGCTCCTCCGAGAACGCCCTCCCGATCAGCGCCTCCTCGGCCTTCCGCGCCCGCAGGACGGTCGGGCCGACCGATCCGAGGGAGATCCGGCAGTCGACGATCCGCTCGCCGTCGCGGACGAGGACGACCGCGACGCTCGCCTTGGCGAGATCGGCGCGGACGCGGGAGATCTTCAGAAACGCGCTCCCGGCCCGATCGAGCGGTGGAAGCTCGATCCCCTTCAGGATCTCTCCTTCCCTCAGGTCAACCTCTCCTGGACCGAGGAGGAGGTCTTCGACCGGAACCTCCCTCTCCCCGTCCGGACCGACGAGCCTCGCCCTCGCAGCGAACGCGAGGAGGGAGGGCACGGTATCCGAGGCGGGCGATCCGTTGCAGACGTTCCCCCCGATCGTCCCCCGGGAGCTCACCTGCGTCGAGCCGAACGCCGCGGCCGCCTCGGCGAGCGCGGTGTAGCGCTCCCAGAGGAGGGCCGATGTGGCGAGCGTCCTTATCGTCGTCAGCCCGCCGATCGAGATACCTTCTGAAGACGGCTCGATCCGATCGAGGCCGGGGAGTTTTCCGATATCGATCAGAAGCTCGGCTGATGTCTTCTCCATCTTCAGATCGACGAGGAGGTTCGTCCCCCCGGCCAAGACCCGCGCCCCTTCGTCCTTCTTGAGCTCGGCGATCGCCTGATCGAGGGACGAAGGACGGACGTATCCGAATCTGTCTACGATGACGTGGGTATCGCTCATCCCTCCTCCAATCGGGAAAGGATCCTCTCCGGGGTTATCGGAAGCTCATAGAATCTTATACCGATCGCATCCGCGATCGCGTTCGCGTACGCCGCTGCGACCGGGTTCATCGCCGCCTCCCCGATCCCCTTCGCCCCGAACGGGCCGGTCGGCTCGTACGTCTCGGCGAAGAAGGTCTCGATCCTATCGATCGGCGGGGCCTCCGCGAATCCTGGGATCTTCGCGTCGAGCGGGTATCCGCGCGAGAGGAGCCGGCCGGAATCGTCCCAGGAGCACCCCTCGAGGAGGGCGTAACCCGCCCCCTTGATGAGCCCCCCTTCGAGCTGCCCTTTTGCCATCGCCGGGTTGATCACCGTCCCGCAGTCGGAGCCGAGGACAGCCTTCAGCGTCCGCACCCTCCCGGTCCAGGTGTCGACCTCGACCTTGACGAAGACGGCGACGTAGGCCGGAGGGCAGTTCGTCGGCCGGTAGCTCTCAACAGCAGCGATCGTCTTCCAGCTCTCGGTCCAGCAGCGGGTGGCGAGCTCGGCGAGGGTGATCCTCCTCTCCGGGATCGCCGGGGCGTAGACGACCGCTTGATCGGCGTCCGGATCGAACGTGAGCTCGAGCGCGTCCGGCATGACGTTCAGGTAGCGGGCGGCCGTCTCGAGGATCTCGCGGCGGACCGACTCGGCCGCCTTGAGGGCCGCCCCACCGCCGGCGTAGACCCCGCGCGTGGCGTGTGTGACGCAGTCGTAGACCGTATCCCGCGTCCCGACCGGGGAGACGTCGACCTTGTTAAACGGAACACAGAGCGCCTCGCCGACGAGCTTCGCCACCGCCTCGAGCGTCCCGCCGCCGTGGTCCATCAGGGCGGTGATCACATCGACCGATCCGTCCACGTTCAGCTTGACCATCGCCCCGGAGAAGTCGATCACGTCCCCGGGCTGGGGGGCGCCGGCGCTCGAGGTGTGAAACCCGCGCGCCATCCCGATCCCGACCCTGAACCTCTCCCCATCCTTCCGATTTTTCCTCTCGTCCCAGCCGATCCTCTTTCTCCCTTCCTTCAGAAGCTGGGGGACGCCGTCGCTTCGAACGATCGAGCGGACGAGCGGGCCCTGGCCCCAGAATGTGTCGCCGAGCCCGACGTAGTTCTTCAGCCGAAGCTCGATCGGATCGATCCCGATCCTACCCGCCAGCTCGTCGATCAGGCTCTCGACCGCGAACGTCACCTGCGGGTTTCCGAACCCCTGCATCGCGCACGACGGCGCCTTGTTCGTGTATACGGCCGTTCCGCGGTAGGAGACGTTCGGGAGCTTGTACAGGGAGACGAGCCAGCCGACGGCGACGCCGAGGAAGGAGTAGGCCTGGATGTTGTGCGCACCGATGTCGGCAATCAGTTCCATCCTCGCCCCGAGTAGGGTCCCGTCCCTCTTCGCCGCCAGCTTGAGGTCGATCCGGCAGCCGTAGCGGGTGTGATCATGCGCGTCCTCCTCGCGGGTCAAAACGAGCTTCACCGGCCTTCCCGACTTCAGGGCGAGGGCGGCGCAGATCGGGATCGGCGGGTTCATCTGGATGCTCGAGCCGAACGTCCCGCCGATCGGGACGCGGCGGACGTCGATCTTGGAGAGCGGGATCCCGAATATCTGCCCCAAGAGGATCCGCACGTTGTGGATCGACTGGGTCGTCGGCCAGACGGTCAGCCCGCCGTCTGGCTCGGGCCTGACGACGGCCCCCTTCGTCTCGAGCTGAGCGTGATAGACCTTCGGAAGGTCGAAGACGCCCTCGACGACGACGTCCGCCGCGGAGAAGGCGGCATCAACGTCTCCCTCCTCGACGGTCCGGGTGCACGCGACGTTGTGCTCGATCTTTATCTCCTCGTCGCCGAACAGGACGGTATCGTAAATCGGAGGCGCACCCTCCTTCATCGCCTCGATCGGATCGGTCAGGACCGGGAGGACCTCGTAGTCGACCTTTATCGCGCGGATGGCCCGCTCGGCGAGCTCTTCTGTCTCCGCAGCGACAGCGGCGACCGCCTCGCCCATCCTCCTCACCTTGTCGGCGAGGACGTAGTGGTCCTTATGGAGGACCGACGGGATCGTGATGATCCGCTCGTTGTAGCGGACCTTCGGGATGTCATCGAACGTTAGGACGACCGCGCCCATCTCCTCGGCCTTCGACGTATCGATGGACTTTACGATGGCGTGGGCATACGGGCTCGAAAGGACCCGGCCGTGCAGCATCCGGGGAAGGGTGATGTCGACCGTGTAGCGCTCCTTGCCGGTCACCCGCGCTACCCCGTCCTTCCGGGGAAGGTCCCTCCCGAGGAGGTTGAATTCCCTTTTCTCATCCATCCGAGCTTCGATCACCCCTCGTAGTTTACGAAATGCGCGTGCATTCTTTCTGCGGCGAGCGCCCCGTCCCCGGATGAGATCGCATCGACGATACCGCGATGGACGGCGGCCGAGCGGAGGAGGGCCTCGCTCCGATTCGGAAGGTAGAACCGCCGCTCGAGGTCGCGCCATCCCTCGTGGTCCATGAACTCGAGGAAGCTTCGCTCCGTCTTCTCAACGATCGCGTTCTCCGTCGCCTGGGCGAGGAGGAGATGGAACCGGCGGTGAAGCCGGATGTAATCCTCATAACGTTCGGACCCGGCTGCATCCTCCATCTGCGCGAGGAGGCGGTCGAACTCCCCCTCCCGCTCGTGGTTCCATCTGTTGACGACGAGCCAGACGATCCCCGTCTCGAACGCGGCGCGCGCCTCCTGGAGCTGGAACGCCTCCTCGCTCAGGGCGATCGTCTCCTCGATCTTCGAGGCGAGGGAATCGAGATCGGGCCCCGGCCGGACGTAGGTCCCGTCCCCGACCCGCGTCTCGACGACCCCCATCAGCCTGAGGGCGGCAAGCCCCTCCCTGACCGACGTCCGGCCGACCCCGGTCAGCTCGGCGAGCCTCGCCTCGGACGGGAGCCTGTCCCCCGGGCGGAGCGTCCCGTCCTGGATCGATCGGATGATCTGATCGACGACGTAGCGCGGCCGGCTCGCAGCGTTCAGCCTCTCGAATCCCATGGCGCCCCTTTCCGGGTCATCTATCAGGTGTCTGACAGATGTTCGGGGTAGACGCAATGTATTTCAAGGCATAGTCGCAGAGCAACATCACATCCTGGGAGGCACTTCCTCGACATCACTTGTCTGCAGATAGAAAAAAGACTACAAGAGGTCCAACACGTAACTTCCCGGCAAGGAGGATCGACAATGACAGTACAAAAGAAGCATCGAACAGCGGCAATCATTACTCTTACAGCATTGGCGGTTAGTCTCACCCCGTGGTTTCCTGCTGTGATAGGGGGCAATACCGTGGAGTTGGTTTCTCATCTTGATACAGCCCATACTGTGAGACTGATCGTACAAGGAGGATATGCATATGCAGTGCTGACCCCGTTATTCGACTACGATGAAATACAGCTTTGGATCTTCGACGTCTCCGACCCAAGTTCTCCCACAGAAGCGGGTGTGTTACATTTAGTGACCGATGATATTCTCGATATGGTCGTCGCTGGGAACTGCGCCTGCGCTGCTGTAGGCGATGAAGGAGTACTGCTAATTGATGTCTCGAATCCGGAAGTGCCCAAGGAAGTCGGTCGCTACTCCACATCAGGGTTCACCGAAAGTGTAGCGGCTGAGGGCAACTACATTTACCTTACCGATCGCAGCGGCACATTGAGCATAGTCGACGTTTCCACCCCAGCCCTACCATTTCTGGTCGGTTCTTATAAGCTGGCAATACCTATTGGGCAGATCGTCGTTGTAAGCGGTCGTGCCTACGTTACCGATACAAAAGGTGACATACACATAATCGATGTTAGTGAGCCGACTGAACCGACCGAGATCGGTTACTACGACACGCCTGGCTATGCAATAGACGTGGCAGTAACAGAGGAATATGCTTACATCGCCGAACAAGGGGAGCTACAAATCGTCGATATCTCCGACCCGTCAATGCCGATCGGGGTTAACACATTCCACACGCCAGCAACCATCATCGACTTAGCTGTTGCTGATGGATACGCTTATGCAGCCGCCTGGAAAAGCGGTTGGAAAATCATCGATGTATCAGACCCAATGCTACCAACCGAAGTCGGTTCCTATACTATATCAGACACCGGAGTTAAGGCCGTAATACCCGCAGACGGCTACGTCTACGCAGTGGGAGTCCACCATGGCATATTCGTCTTCTACCTCTCCTTTCTCACTGAACAGCCAGATAGTCAAGGAGGGGGAACCCGTGAGTAATCCCGATTCCCAAGAAACGAGATTCGCCATGTTTGCCGACATAGAATAGTGATGCATACAGCAATGACTATCTAACGCCCGGTAACCTCCCGGCGCGAAGCGACGATCTCCTCGGCGAGGGCGTAGGGGACGGCCTCGTAGTGCTCGAACTGCATGGTGAAGTTACCGCGGCCGCTCGTGGCGTTCCGAAGCTCGGATGCGTATCCGAACATCTCGGCGAGTGGGACGATCGCCCGGAGGACGGCGGCGTTCCCCTTCCGGTCCATTGAGACGATCCTCCCCCGCTTCGCCGCCAGGCCCCCGGTGACAGCCCCGGTGTGATCCTCGGGGACAGTCACCTCGACGCTCATCACCGGCTCGAGGAGGGACATCCCGGCGCGCTTGCACGCCTCGCGGAACCCCATCTTCCCGCATGTCCGGAACGCCTGCTCGGACGAGTCGACCTCGTGCATCGAGCCGTCGTAGACCGTCACCACGATGTCGACCATCGGGAACCCGGCGTACGGCCCTTCGGCCATCGCATCGAGGATCCCCCGCTCGATCGCGCGGAGGTACTCGCGGGTGATCTTCCCCCCCTTGATCTCGTCTTCGAACTGGAACCCGCCTCCGGGCTTGTTCGGGGCAATCCGGAAGACCATGTGCGCGTACTGGCCGCGCCCTCCGGTCTGCTTAACGTGGCGGTACTCGTGGTCGACGGCCGAGAGGATCGTCTCCCGGTAGGCGACCTGCGGCCGGCCGGACTTGACACCGACGTTGAACTCGCGGCGGAGTCGATCGAGGATGATCTCGAGGTGAAGCTCGCCCATCCCGGAGATCACGACCTCCCCTGTCTCGTCGTTCGAGCGGACGGTGAACGTCGGGTCCTCCTCGGCGAGGCGGGAGAGGGCATGAGAGAGCTTATCCCGGTCGGCGCTCGTCTCCGGCTCGACCGCCACCCCGATCACCGGGGAGGGGAAGTCGATCGACTCAAGGACGATCGGGTGCTCCTTGCTGCAGATCGTATCCCCGGTCCTCGTGTCGGCGAGGCCGACGGCCGCCCCGACGTCCCCGGCGCGTAGCTGATCGACCGGCTGGCGGTGGTCGGCGTGCATCTCGAACAGCCTTCCGATCCGCTGCGTTTTGCCGCGCGAGGAATTTAGGACCGTATCCCCGACGCGCAGGACCCCGGAGTAGACGCGGACGTAGGTCAGCTTCCCGATGTGCTTGTCGGCCTGGACCTTGAACGCAAGGGCGGCGAGCGGGGCGTCGTACTTCGGGCAGCGGATGATCTCCTCGTTCTCCTCGCGGAGCGTCCCAATGACAGGAGGGAGATCGACCGGGGACGGGAGGTAGTCGACGATCGCGTCGAGGAGCCGGCGGACCCCCTTGTTCTTGAACGCCGCCCCGCACAGGACGGGGATGAACCTCCCGGCGATCGTCGCCTTACGGATCGCGGCGACGAGCTCCTCCCTCCCGGGAAGTTCATCGTTTAGGAACTTCTCCATCAGGGAATCGTCGAGCTCGCTCGCCCGCTCGATCATCAGGGCGCGGGCCTCCCTTGCCCGATCGAGCATCTCCTGCGGGATCCCCTCCTCGCGGATCGCCGCCCCCTCCGGGGTATCGTCGTAGTAGATCGCCTTCATGTCGACGAGGTCGATCACCCCTTGGAAGTCGGACTCTGCCCCGATCGGGATCACGACGGGGACGGCGTTCGCCCCGAGCTCGCGGCGTATCTCCTCGACGACGCTCTCGAAGTCGGCCCCGGTCCGGTCCATCTTGTTGACGAACGCGATCCGCGGGACGCGGTAGCGCTCGGCCTGGCGCCAGACCGTCTCCGACTGCGGCTCGACCCCGCCGACCGCGCAGAACAGGGCAACCGCCCCGTCGAGGACGCGCAAACTCCGCTCCACCTCGGCGGTGAAGTCGACGTGGCCCGGGGTGTCGATGATGTTGATCCGATGATCCCGCCAGTAGGTCGTCGTCGCGGCCGAGGTGATCGTTATCCCCCGCTCCCGCTCCTGGGCCATCCAATCCATCGTCGCCGCCCCGTCGTGCACCTCCCCGATCTTGTGCGTCTTCCCGGTGAAGAAGAGGATCCTCTCGGTCACCGTCGTCTTCCCGGCGTCGATATGGGCCATCAGCCCGATGTTTCGTACTCTATCAATAACTACCTTATCAGCCATCGTCTCCTCCAAAAACCGGTAAACTTTCAGATTACAGCGATCGAAAAGAAAGACCGGCATTCAGTCTGCCGGCGGTCCGTCCACTAGACAATCCGAAGGGCTTGTAGCATAAGTTTATCCCCTTTGCAGGGGAAAGCAAGGAGGGAGGAGGAGACCCATCCCGGCCGCAACGGGCCCCGCTATCCCTTCAAGTAGAGATCGAACCAGCGTGCTATATGCTCGAGCCGCGCGATCCTCCGGTCGGTCCGGCCGTTTCGCGACAGGCCGTGCGGCTCGTCCGGGAACCGGATCATCTTCGTCGGAACCCCGAGCCGCTTCAGAGCGACGAAGACCTGCTCCCCCTGCTCGATCGCGCAGCGAAGGTCGTTCTCGCTGTGAATGACCAGGGTCGGTGTCTTGGCGTTTCCGATGTAGGAGATCGGGGACTGGCGGAGGTAGTTCTCCGGGTCCTCCCACGGCGGGATACCCCCGAACTCCTCCTGGAACGCCCAGTTGAAATCGCTCGAGCCGTACATGCTGAGGAGGTTGCTGACGCTCCGCTGGGTGACGGCGGCGGCAAACCGATCGGTATGCCCGATGATCCAGTTCGTCATGTACCCACCGTAGCTCCCGCCGGTCACCCCCATCCGCGAGGTATCGATGTAGGGTAGCCGGGAGACGTGGTCGGCCCATGCCATCAGATCGGCGTAGTCCGCCCCGCCCCAATCGTTCCAGATCGCCTTCGAATGGGCCTCACCGTAACCCTGCCCGCCGCGGGGGTTGCAGAAGTAGACGACGTACCCCTGGGCGGCGAGGTAGTAGAACTCGTGCATGAAGAAGTTCCCGTACTGGACGCGCGGGCCGCCGTGGATCTCGAGGATCGAGGGGTACTTCTTCCCCGGATCGAACCCGGGCGGGGTGATGATCCATCCCTGAAGGTCGTTACCGGCCGCGCCCTTGAACCAGACCTCCTCGACGTTTCCAAGATCGATCCTCGCAAGGAGGGCGCGATTGACCCGTGTTAAGACCCCCTCCTTCCCGCTTCTCATATCGTGGAGGACGACCTGTCCCGGATCGCGCATGTCGGCGAAGAAGTAAAGGAGCTTTCCTTGATCGCGATCGAACGAGAACCTACCGACGACCCCGACCCTGTCAATCACGTCGCTCACCTCTCCATCGAGGCTCGCCCTTTTGAGGACGGTATTCCCATGATGGGCGACCTGGAAGTAGATCGAGCCACCGTCGTTAGACCAGGTCGGCTCGACCTGGGGGAGGCTTCCCATGTCGTTTATCGTCCAGGAAGAGACGTTGAAGTCGTGTCCGCAGGTGATACAGCGCGCCTTCCCCTTACCGTCTGCCGGGACGACCCAGAGCCTCGTGTTCTTCCACCCCATCCCCTTACCCTCGCGGCCGTAGTAGGCGATCAGCCGGCCGTCGGGGGAGAACGACGGGCTACCCTTCGGCCCGAGGGGGGTCTCGATCTTCTCCATCTCTCCACCGCTTGATGGGATCAGGTAAAGGTCGATCGCATCCGGATCGAGATCCGGATCGGTGGAGCGGTTCGAGCAGAAGGCGATCGTATCTCCGTCCGGGGAGAACACCCCTCCCCACTCGTCGTACTTGTCGCCTTTCGTCAGCTGTTTCGCTCTTCCCGTCTTGACATCGACGGTCCAGAGGTGCCAGCGCTCCTTCGGGAGGTAGCCGACTCCGTCCTCCTTGTAGAAGACCCGATCGATCTCCCGGCAGACGACCCCGAGCTTCTTCTTCTGTTCGTCCTTCTCCCGCTCGATCTCATCTTTGTCCTTGGCGCGGAACTGAAGGAGGAGGCGCCTTCCGTCCGGAGACCATGAGAACGAGGCGATCTCGCCTTTGAGATCGGTCAACCTCCTCGCCTCACCCCCGTCGATCGGGAGTAGATAGATCTGCGGCTGCTTTTCGTCCTCGCGGTTCGAGAGGAACGCGACCGTCTTCCCATCCGGGGAGAAGCGGGGACTGAGGTCCGAGTGCTTTCCGTGCGTGATCTGGCGCGGTCTGCCGTTCGGCAGGTCGGCCGCCCACAGGTGGGCATACTTCTTCTCCGTCCTCCTATCGACCTCGTGGACAACGTAGACGGCAAGATCCCCGGTCGGTGAGATCTGCGGCTCGGAGATCAGCTTAAATCTGTAAAGGTCGTCAGCTTCTATCGGGCGGATCTTCTTTGGCATCGCACCTCCGGATGATCGATCGATTCGCCTCTGCTCTCCGCAGAAGGCGGATCGATTGTACGACGCGGGCATCGCATCTCCCAGTCCGGCAGGAACAGTATCTTGCTCGTCGAACGCCGCGGGGCGATACTCACCGGCGTGGATCAGAAGGAGGTGCGACGATGGAGATCAGGCCGCTTCGGCTCCCGCACGACCTCTCCTCCCTGGGGGAGATGATCTGCGAGGCGTTTCAGTACCCGGAGAACCCGGAGTGGAGCGTACAAACCGACGAGAAGGAGAAGATCGCCCATGTGATAAGGAGCTTCCGGCGGATGTGGCCGCTTCTGTTCGTGATGGGAGCCCTCTCCAAGTCGCTCCGCGACATGTTCAAGGGATACGTCGCGATCGAGGACGGGAAGATCGTCGGTCTGACGCTGATCCAACGGCACGGGACGACGAACACGTGGGTCGTCGGCACGGTCGGCGTCCTCCCTGGGTACCGCCGGCGCGGGCTGGCGCGGGCGACCCTGGAGAAGGCGCTCGAGTTGATGAAGGAGCGCGGCGCCGAGAGGACCTGGCTCGGGGTGATCAACGGCAACACCCCGGCGCAGCGGCTGTACGAGAGCCTCGGGTTTGAGGTCTACGACTCGGACATCGACTACACCCTGACCGATCCGACGCCCCCGTCCGTACCCCCCCTCCCGGAGGGGTACACGATCGCGCTGCTCCCCCGCTCCGACTGGAGGACGCGGTTCGACCTCGCTAAGCGGATCACGCCGGAGGAGTCGCGTCTGTACGAGCCGATCGAGAAGGGGCGCTTCCGCCAGCCGTTGATGATCCGCCTCCTCATCCCGCTGATGAACCTCGTCCAGCGGACGAAGGAGGAGGGGTTCGTCGTCCGCCTGGCAAAGGACGGGGAGGCCGTCGCCCGCTGCGGCTATTCCGCTTCGCTCCGCGGGAAGGGCGTGAACAGCATCTACGTCCGACTCGACCCGGCCCATCCCGATCTCGCGAAACCGCTCGTCGGGGCGATGCTCGAGAAGGTCGTCTCCAGAAGCCCGAAGCTCCGCGTCGAGCTCGGTGTGCCCCGCTGGATGCCGGCAGTCGTCGAGGCGGCCGAATCGTTCGGGTTCAAAAAGCGCGTCGAATACCTGAAGATGGGGCTGGTCCTGTAGGCGGCCTCTCCTTTAAGCCCGCTAGCCGGCCTTTATGGAAAGGGGCTCTGTCTTACCCGAAACCTTCAAACTCCCGACGGTGCACGCCGCCTCTATCGTGGTCCTTGCACTCCACGTCGGCGCGTTCGCATTGGCCACGATCTCTATCCTGGCCACGCCGTCGGAATCCGTCGTCACGGAGCCCGAAGCGGGGTTGAAGGCAACGTATCGACTGGAAGATGAGAAGTCGACGGTCACACCGGCGAGATTCGCGTCGGTGCCGGGCACGCTGATCTTGTATTCGATGTTGCTGGCCGTTCCTGTTATGGCCGTGGGAACCGTCGCAAACGCACCTGTGACCGAAACCTTCCCCGCACCTCCGGTCCATGACCCGATGAAGAAAGCCAGGGTTATGAATCCGGCAGCGGCAACGCAAAGGACTGTAAAACCGACTACACTGAACCTCTTTTTCATGTTTCCTCCTTTTCAAAAACCTGAATTTTAAAACAACAATAGGATACTACTTAAGAATCAAATTCACAAAAGATTAATATTGCTCCGGCTCGATATCCGAAAGATCAGCGGATAATCCAAAGGGGGGCATCGAGAAGAAGCCTTTGCACCTGGAACGGACGCGGCTCGCCGAGGAATGCCTCCCTTCACCCTCGCGGCTAAACCGAGAGAGCTAGCCGGCTGACCTTGTTCTGCAGGATGGCTCCCGGCTCTTGTGATCCCCTTGGTGGAATACAACCGGAAAGTCGGTCTCGCACTGTTTACCCCGATAACATCGAAGGTCAAGGGCTACCCGTTCGAGATCGTGCTTCCCGCGGGATTGCCGATCTCCGGCGCGGTGTTGGCAGATCAGCTCAAGAGCCTCGACTGGCGAGCGCGAAAGGCGAGAAAGATCTGCGCCCTCCCGCGTGAGACGCTCGCCGAGGTCATCGAAAAGGTCTCGCTGCTGATCGAAGGTTGAGCCGTTCAGAAAGAGAGATCGGGTGTTCAAAAACAAGACACGCCCTGCGGGCGGACCTCTTGCTTGTCTTTTGAGGACCATTTGTCTACAATTGAGGACGAAATGTCTACAAAGGGATTGGCCGATGTTCTCTTCCCGAAAACGCGTCTAGCCGTTCTCAAAGAACTGGTCGCCGTCGGTGACGCCGGGCTCCACCTCCGTGAGCTGGAGCGGCGGACGGGTCTGAACAGCCGGGGGATCATGCGGGAGCTGCACGCCCTCCGTGACGCTGGGATACTGAGCTCAACACAGGTCGGCCGCCAGGTGATCTATCGACTGAATCCTGAGGGCCCAATTTACCCGGAACTATGTAACCTAATCTTAAAAACTGCAGGTCTGGCAGACGTGCTCCGAGCTACGCTCCTGCCGTTCGCGAAACGGATTGAACTGGCCTACGTCTACGGCAGCTTCGCCTCCGGGGGGGCGAACGCAGAGAGCGATGTGGATCTGATGATTGTCGGCGACGTAAGTCTCCGGGAACTCGCCGGTCCACTTCGCAGAGCTGCAGAGGAGCTCTCTCGGGAGATAAACCCGACCGTTTACCAACCGGAAGAATATCACTCGCGACTCAGGCAAGAGGACAGCTTCGTTTTCCGCGTGCATAATGGCCCAAGGATCGACCTTCTGAAAGAGGGAGCAGGATGACTCTTGCCGATATGGCATCCCAAGACCGCTTGGAAAGGCTGGAGCCTCATCGTGAAGAGGTTATCTCCCTTCTACTCTCCGCCGCTCGCAGGCTGGAAGACGCTTCCAATCCGACCATCCATACCGAGACAAGGCTTGAACAGGCATACACAACTATCCTAACCTGCGCTCTGGCCGCACTTCGAGCGGAGGGGTACCGCCCCAGTCGTGGAGCCGGACAACATAGCCGGAGTCTTGAAACGTTGCGGTTTACCCTCATGTTGGAAGAGCCGCGTATCGATTATTATCAGACCCTGCGTTCCATGAGGAACCAGGGGTTATACGAAGGTGGCTTGAACGTATCTCAAACCCAAGCGGAAGAAGCCATCCAAGAGGCCGAATGGCTGTTGAAGAAAACCAAAGCCTGGCTAAAAAGCCATCACCCAGAGGTGTTATAGTCAACGCTCCCTGAAAGACATCCTAGGTCGGGCTCTCAGCGCCGCGATTCAATCCAGCGGTGAGGGGGATCTACCATCGGTTGAAGGAGAGAGGAAAGCCGGAGAAGGTAGCACGGATCGCCGCAGCAAGAAAGTTGCTTCTCATTGCACATGCGATCTACAAAAGCGGTGAGCCGTACCATGCTCCAACCGACAAGGAGGGTTGACTTTCGATACAGTATCTAACCACGCTCACTCCTGCTTTTGCATGACGGTAATAGCGACCGTATACTAACAAACGCCATGGAGAAGCGCATTAGGTACGTTTACTGGCAGCATGAAAATATGTGGCTCGCTTACCTCGAGGAGTTCCCAGACTATTGGACACAAGGGGAAACCTTGGAAGAACTACAGGAAAACTTAAGGGATCTCTATAACGAGCTGACAGGCGGAGAAATTCCTAATGTCCGTCGGGTGGCCGAGCTTCAGTTATCATGAAGCGTCGCGACCTCATCCGCCGGCTTAAAGATGGCGGATGTGTCCTAATTCGTCGCGGGGCGCGACATGATTGGTACCAGAACCCTAAAACAGGGGTTTGTCAACCCGTTCCCCGGCATCGCGAGATAAAGGAACCTCTGGCAAAGCACATCATCAAGATGCTTACGGGCTGAAGCACATTCCGATCGACGGCCGCTATCACGATAAATCATCGCCAAACGCAGTTATGAAAATCCCGGGGGCAGTTACCTTCTAGTGTAGGCTCGCAGGACCCGACCCTGCTTACCTCTACTTCCCACGGCTCCTAAACACCAAAATAGGCCGCGACCTTCCCGAAAAGCGTTATGCTTTCTGCTGATCGAGGCATCCGGAATGTTGAATTGCAGGGCCAGACTCTATACTCACTAAGCTATCCGCAGGATCTGTTTCGCCAGGGCGACGTCGTCCACGGTGAGGACGAGCTTGTTCCGCTCCACACCGGCGTAACAGGACTCCACGTTTATCCCGTCGCTCGCAAGCCGGCCGAGGAGCGTGGCCAGCTCCCCGGGATGATTGGGGATGTCGATGACCAAGGCTTCGCTCTCCTCGAAGTCCAGGGCCAGGTTCTGCAAGACCCTGCGCGTTTTGCCAGGGTTATCGGTGACCAGACGGATCAATCCCGTGCCTTCCACCTCCACCCCAGCGATGCCGTCGATGTTGACGTGTTCCTCGCCGAGCGCCACGGCAACCTTTGCAAGGGTCCCAGGCTTGTTCTCTACTGTGAAACGTAGCTCCTTCATCGTTGTCACCTCCTTTCATCCCATCATAGCCTCGGCGCATCTGCATGGGCAAGCCCTATCTCCTCCTCGATCGGGCGGGAACATCGGAATGGGGTTGATGTAATTCGGAAACGGGGTTTTCTGACTAGCACGCGAAGAATGTCTCGTCTAAGTCGACCTTATGGCTATCCGTCCACACACAATCGGCCATCTCAACGACGGAAGGCCGATTCCGCGCTGCCATCCCCGAGAACAATCATTGCAGCATAAATGTTAAAAGCAGATGCGGCCCTCTAAGGACTCATACAGAATCCGAGGTTAGAACCTCGTCTCAATGTACCTCGCGGCGCTTTCCAGGTCGAGCTTTACTGTCTGGGGGCCTGAGCGCACGTAGAAGTCCCCCTCTTCGTGTTCCTCGATCCCCTTCCACTTGAAAAAGACCGGTTCAGGGCTGCGGCGGCAGCTCACCAAGCAGATCGTCTTGCCGTTCACTATTTCCATCTTGGCGTCGACGAGCGTGCCGGCGCGATCCCCGAGGGCCGCTCCAATGACGTGGCTTAGGTGAAGGAGGAACTTGTCTTCGTTCTCGAACTGATCGGCTTCGATCCCGACGATCGACTTGTCGTCGGCGACCCCGATGAGGAGATCACCTCCGTCGGTGTTCAAGAACGCGGCGATCGTCTTCAGCACTGCGTGAGTGACACGGGTAGGATCTTTCCGGTCTTCTTTCAAGTTCCAACGCAGCGTAGACTTGAACTCTAGCGTTTTCGACTCATGTTGCTTGAGGAGTTCGTCCGCATGGCGGTGGGTGCGCAGGTAGTAATCGAACAGGTAGTTTTTTAGCTGTTCTCCGAACGTCTGGTTGTCCGTGATCCGCTTGTACAGCTCGAAGTTCGTGTCCACGATCTCCTGGATGACGTCCTCCACCTTGTGATCGAATGTGAGGCGCACGTTCTCCCGCGTGTTCACCCGCGCGCTAGCGTCGAGGGCGGGATCCTGATCGAGTTTGCGCATCATCTGTTCCAGAGTCAGCTTATGCTCCGGACCGAGGTTCAGCCCAAACCGCTCGTTCAGCTCGTTTATGATCTCCGAGAGCGGTTCGAGATCCTCCTCGGCCATGGCGTATGCCCCTTTGGTCCGCATCGGAGGAAGCTTCCCAACCCGCGTCTCCAGATCGATCTTTCCGCTTCCCGTCTTCTGGATCCGGTAGGAGTCAATATCGATGTTTTGCTGCACCTCACGCGGGAGCTCATCACGCAATGGTGGAATGAGTCGCCGCAGGCTGCGGACGAAGACGTAGAGCTTCTCCAAATCTGGGTCCTTGAACGGAAGGACCTGGGAGAGGAACGCGTAGAGGCGCGCGTAGTCCGTCAGTTGCCCGCGGAACTCCTTCTTCTCCTCATCGACCAGCTCCCCGAACCGCTCCAAGACGCCCGCCAGTTGCGCGTACACCCGATCCTGCGTTGCGCCAAAGTACACCTTGGCGAACGCGTTCACATCCTGCTTGGTGTAGACCCCGAACGCCTCCAACCGCTGTTCGAGCTCGTAGAGCAGGTTCGGGTCAGTCGCCTCGGAGAGGAGCGTGGTCTCGTAATACGGCTCAAAGCTCTTCCGGATCGTGTCTGCGTCGTTGGCAAAATCGAGGACCATCGTCTCCGTCTTCTCCGGATGCGTCCGATTCAACCGGGACAGGGTCTGCACCGCGTTCACCCCGCCAAGCTTCTTATCGACGTACATCGTGTGGAGGAGCGGCTGATCGAACCCAGTCTGGAACTTGTTCGCCACGATGAGAAACCGGTACTTCGGCTTCCCGAACTCCTTCGCCGTCTGCCTCTCGCTGATCCGTTTCCCGGCGCTCGCGGAGTTCATCCCCGACTCGGTGTAGGACTTTCCCCCGTCCTCCACCGTCCCGGAGAAGGCGACCAGCGCCTTCCACGGGTAGCCCTGTTCCTGCAGGTAGCGGTCGATGGCGAGCTTGTAGCGCACCGCATGAAGCCGTGAACGGGTCACGATCATCGCCTTCGCCTTGCCGCCGATCTTGTTCTGCACCTGCGAGGCGAAGTGCTCGACTATGATCTTTATCTTCTCGTTGATCGCGTGCGGATGCAGCTCCACGAACTGCTTCAACAAATAAGACGCTTTATTGCGGTCGTAGCGCGGATCGTCCTCGATCGTCTTGAGGAGCTTCCAGTACGCCTTGTACGTCGTGTAGTTCTCAAGCACATCCAGGATGAACCCTTCTTCGATCGCCTGACGCATGCTGTACAGACTGAACGGAGCGAACGACCCGTCCGGCTGTCTGGTGCCGAAGATCTCCAGAGTCTTCGGCTTCGGTGTTGCCGTGAACGCGAACATCGAGAGGTTAGGCAGCCGTCCGCGCGCCTCCATCTCGGCGAGGATTCTGTTCTCAAGCTCCTCTTCCGGCGTCTCCGCCGCTTCCTCCGCCCGCTCGGCGTCCTCCAGGCTCCCGGAGGAGAGGACCTTCTTTAGGCTCTTTGCGCTCTCTCCGGATTGCGATGAATGCGCCTCGTCGATGATCACGGCGAACCGCTTCCCGGGAAGCCCACCGATCTCCTCAACGATCACCGGGAACTTCTGCAGTGTCGTGACGATAATCGTCTTCTGGCTCTCCAATGCCTCCTTGAGCTGGCGCGAGGTCTTGTCGATGTTCTCCACCACCCCGAGGGTCTGCTCGAACTGGCGGACGGTCTGCTGCAGTTGCCGATCGAGGACCCGCCGGTCGGTGATCACCACGATCGAATCAAACACCCGCCGATCCTCCGCGTCGTGCAGGGTGGAGAGCTGGTGGGCAAGCCATGCGATCGTGAAGCTCTTCCCGCTTCCCGCCGAGTGTTGGATTAGGTAGTGCTGCCCCGGGCCGCGCGCCCGTGCATCGGTCACCAGCCGCCGGACCGCGTCGAGCTGGTGGTAGCGAGGGAAGATGATGAATCGCTTTCCCGTCCTCCGCCCGTCTTCATCGTATTCCTCGACCTCGTGGATGAACTGGCGGATCAGGTCGAGCACGCTGTCGCGCGACCACATCTCCTCCCACAGGTAGCTCGTCGCGTAGCCGTGTTGCGTCGGGGGAATCGGCGGGTTCCCCGCGCCGCGGTCCCATCCCTGGTTGAACGGGAGGAAGCCTGTCTTCTGACCCTTGAGGTGCGTTGTTACGTAGACCAGGTTCGGATCGACGGCGAAGTGGGCCAAGCAGCGGCTGTAGGCGAAGAGCGGCTCGCGCGGATCGCGATCCTGTCTGTACTGTTTCATCGCGTCCTCGACGTTCTGCCCGGTCAGCGGATTCTTCAGCTCGGCAGTGAAGATCGGAAGCCCATTTAGAAACAGCACAAGATCGAGGCTGCCCTCGTTTGCCTGACTGTAGTGGAGCTGGCGCACCACGGAGAATATGTTCGCTCGGTAGAGCTCGCGCAGCTCTTCGTTCAACCGACTCGACGGCCGGAAGTAGGCGAGCTTGAACTTACACCCCGCGTCCTTGAGCCCGTTACGGAGCACATCGAGGGTCTCGCGTCGTTCGATTTCATGCGCCAGGCGTCGCAGGAATCTCGTCTTCACGTCGGCACCGTAGTACTCCTTCAGCCGGCTCCACTCCTTCGGTTGCGTGGCGAGGATGAAGTCGAGCACATCCTGTGGAATCAGACAGAGGTCCTTGTCGTAATCGGCACTCGTCCGGCGGTGGTAGCCGCCGGGGATGAACTCGCCGTAGCCGGGTGTTGGTTCCGTCGCGCGATCACCGGAAATCCCGTCCGGACGTCCGGTGACGAGTACATTCTCGATCGCTTGTTCAAACACCTTCTCACTGATCTCGGGCATCGACCACTCCTTCACTTCATCTTCCATGGGCCTCCCGGCGGCCATGTTTGATTAAATGGTTCTCCACGTGCGATACTCTCCGCTACGGGACGAAGGAACGTCTCGATGGCTTCGCCGACCTCCGCGAACGTTGGAGGAACTTCCTCAAAGGACCCTCGTTGTACATAGAGTCGCCAGCGTCTTATGAGCTCTTCGGAGGTATAAAACGATGCTTGGAAGACGACGCAAGACTCTGGTGTTACATCCGTTCTTCTTCGTGCGAAGGTCGCTTGGATAGCCCTGGAGAGCGTTGCACCATCGAAACCAAACCGGCTCTGTAGAACCCAGAGGTCATAGAAGTCTTTCATTCGGCTATTTGTCTCAGTGAGGGCCGCCATCGCCTGAAATTTCTCAGCTATCACTGTCTCCATAGGGTAAGCGAGGAGACGGGGAGCCGGAAGATCGAGGAGCACGGGAAGTTCCACCTCCTGTGCATTCGGTGTAATCGTATCTCCGAATCCGATATCCACCTGAACCGGAGCCCGCGCTGTCCCGAGGAAAGCCATCAGGTGGACTCGCACCCCGTTGTACTCTACCTCCTCGCGGATTGGCATGCCCCGAACACTCTCAGGATCAAATCGAACTCCATCATCGGGATCAGGAGTATCACCGCTGCATAGAGCACGAAACACGGCGGTGACCGATTCGACATCGCTCGGTCCGTACGAAAGGAAATCGACGTCTTTGGTGCTTCGAAACGGCTCGCCTGTCCACACTGAGAAGAGCGTCGCTCCCTTGAGAATGAATCGGTCGCGGTAGGGAGAGTTAGATAATCGGTAGAGTAGGCGCTCGCGCGCGTAGCGGTTGAGCAGCGACTGGAAGTCCTCCCTCCTTTCTCTTGAGATGTTCAGGAGCTTCGCTCGGACGGATGCCGGGATGTTCTTCGGCCGCTGCCCCTTTGGTGTCATGCCGACATCGCCTCCAGGTAGGGGGTTATCACTGTCTTTACTCGGCAGACATCCGCCGCCCGCAGGATCTCATCCCGCGATGCGAGTCGTCGATCGAGTACGTCCTTGAGAGCCTCAAGAGCCACATCCAGCCCAATCTTATTTCGATAACGAAAACAGTCGACAACTGTGCGAGGAATGGACGTGATTCGTACCGGTACACCGAGGAGTTTGTGCGTTTCAATACCGTACGTGGCGTACACCCCGGAGAAGCGAACTACGCGAATCGGGAAGCCGGGATTCTTCGGCTTCCATGCTTTGGGAGCAATAGCGATCCACACTTCACGAGGAAGCTGTGTGCCTATACCGTGGAATTGGAGGGCAGAGAGCAGGCAGATAATCCCTCCTGGAATCTTCTTCTGAACAGCCACGATTCCGATATGCTCTGTGATATCCCCTTTAACAAAGCGGTACAGTCCGTGGCTGATCTGCTCCACTTCACCACGCTCGACTAGCCGCTGAACGGTTGCCCGGCTCATGCCAAGGGCTTCAAGATCACTGGTGCGAAAGATTCCGCTATCTCCAATTTCTTTGAGAAGCTTCTCGATGTCAGGCATAGCCACATCCTTCTCTGATACGTTTCCTCGGTAGTTAACGCCAGGTACCGAGATTATGTATCCGGCATAACTTGGTGTCAATCTCAAGACCTCGGATGCGATCGCTGTTCTTGTTCTTCGACTCCATCTCGTACATCGATCTTGCCGGTTACGGCGGCGGAGATGAGGGCGGTGCGGTATTCCTTTAGCAGCTCAATCGCTTTCTCGATCTTCCCGATCAGCGCATCGATCTTCGCTGTCTCGCAATCGAGGAAGTCGGCGATGGCTTGTTGCTCTGGTTGATTCGGAAGAGGTACCTCAAACCCTCGATACTCTGAGACCTTAAGGTTTGGATATGTTGTACCTGACACCATCAACTCGATTCGCTTGCGTACCATGTGTGATGTTAAGAAGGCATACAAGAATCGCGAATCCCAAACAACTTGGCTTGGGATCACACGCAAGAGAAAGTTAGAGAACGAGAAAGTCGGCATCTCTTGAGTCACAAGTGCCGCTTTACCTGTAACGACGTTCGATACAGAGCCACTAGACTTCACCACAATGATTTCCCCAGGCCTACATTTGTAGGCTTTCATCTCAGCAGCAGATAGACACCGCATTGGCATGTCCTGAAAGTTAATCCTGCCATCGATTGATATGTCTGCAGTTCGAGCCACCGGAATTGGAGCATCGCATGTCTCGGGTTCATCACCCCAGATCCCGCTGTTATCAAACTGTGCATGATATTTGAGACGCACAACTTCCCAATGCGCCGGGATCTTGCCGAGCCATTCGATGCCGGAGTCCTTCATCGAGACGTTGGGATCGAGGCCCTTGGTGACGGCATGGCTGATCAGCACGGTGCGCTTCTCCTTGAGCAGCTCAATCAATCGCTCCTTCTTCCCGATTAGCGCGTCGATCTTCGCTGTCTCACGATCGAGGAAGTCGGCGATGGTGCATTGCTCAACCTCAGGGGGAACGGCGATTGGGAATGTACCAAGTTCACTCGCATTGATCGCTGGGTAGCTTACCCCAA